>CAZSYW010000087.1:0-9349 GCA_964611315.1 uncultured Rhodospirillaceae bacterium | reverse complement strand
TCATTGTGCGACCTCTATCGAAGATGCTCAGTCCGTGTTCAAAGGTTGTGAGGATCCAGTATATCTAGCCGGTGGCATGACTATGTTGCCGACAATGAAGCAGCGGTTAACCCGTCCTTCCGACGTGGTCGACTTGGGAAAAATTGAAGGGCTTTCAGGAATTGCACGTGTGGGCAACGAAATTGTAATTAAGGCGCTTGCGACACACGCAGAAGTAGCCGGTAGTAGTGAGGTCGCCGCGGCTGTACCAGCTCTTGCTGCTTTAGCGGGCTCTATCGGGGATCCTCACGTACGTAATCGTGGGACCATTGGCGGCTCCATTGCTAACAACGATCCGGCCGCTGATTATCCGGCGGCGCTGGTTGGCTTGGGCAGTACAGTTGTCACAACATCCAAAGAAATCGAAGCCGACCGCTTCTTCACCGGTATGTTTGAAACTGCGCTGGAGCCAGGTGAGCTGGTTACGGAAGTGCGATTTTCAGTTCCGGAAGTGGCGCATTACATGAAATTTCCAAACCCTGCGTCTCGCTATGCCTTGGTCGGGGTCATGGTGGCAAAGACTGAACGTGGTGTACGCGTTGCTGTAACAGGGGCTGGGCCGTGTGTCTTCAGGATGGAGGAAATGGAGACAGCGTTAGCTGCCGACTTCCAGGTGCAGGCGATAGAGAAGGTTTCTCTGGCGGCTGACGGGCTTAATAATGATCTACATGCAGGTGCCCAATATCGTTCCCATTTAGTCGGCGTGATGGCGGCCCGGGCGGTGGCCGCCTGCGGTTGATATTTTAAGCGGAGCCGAGCTTTAGCTTGGTTATCTAATGATGGTGCCCCTTCCCAATACCATTGAAGAGTGCCTCTCGCTTTTACGGTGTGGTGACTATGTCGGTGATCGCAGTCTTGCGACGACGCTTTTCCTAGCACTTAAAATGGGTCGACCTTTGTTTCTTGAGGGTGAAGCGGGTGTAGGAAAGACCGAGCTTGCGAAGGTTTTGGCGCACGTTCTTGATCGTTCCTTGATTCGTTTGCAATGTTATGAGGGATTAGATCTTGCCTCAGCGGCCTATGAGTGGAACTACCAGAGGCAAATGATCGAGATCCGTCTCGTTGAAACTCAAGAGGCGGCCAATCGTGAAGGGCTTGGTCGCGATATTTTTACGGAGCGCTTTCTAATCAAACGACCACTATTACGCGCGTTGGAGACCGATAAGCGCGGTCCGCCGATATTGCTCATAGACGAGCTGGACCGGTCAGATGAGCCATTCGAAGCGTATCTTTTAGAGTTGCTTGGTGATTTCCAAATAACCATACCGGAATTTGGAACGGTGACTGCAGATGAGCCGCCGATAGTTATCATCACTTCCAACAGGACGCGGGAGATCCATGATGCACTAAAGCGACGCTGCCTTTATTTTTGGCTTGATTACCCAGAAGCAGCCCGGGAACGAGAAATTCTTGACATCAAGGCCTCCGGGGTTGGTGAACGCTTGTCAGCTCAGGTGGTGGCTTTCGTTCGTGAGCTACGTGCGGCTGACTTGTTCAAAAGGCCTGGGATAGCCGAGTCCATTGATTGGGCTAAGGCACTAAACACTTTGGACCAGCTCGAGTTGGATCAGGAAAATGTGGACTCTACGCTAGGCGTTTTGCTTAAATATCAGGACGATATTGCTCGCATTAAAGGAAGTGAGGCGGCCGAGATATTAGCCCGGGTCACGGCCGATTTTGATAGTGGTCAAAACTCCAAATCTTAGTGGAGAGCCCTCGGTATTCGGTAGTGACACACCCCAGATCTCCTAACGAATCAAAAAAATTTGCAGCAAATATCATGCATTTTGCGCGTGCGTTACGTCGTACGGGGTTACCGATTGGAACCGGGCGGATAATTGACGCACTTGCCGCTGTTGATATAGCTGGTCTCCGTTCACGAGACGAATTTTATTGGGCCCTTCATAGCTTGTTTGTTAGCGGCCCCGAGCAGCGCCTGATTTTTGATCAGGGGTTTCGCATATTCTGGCAGAGGCCCGAACTTCTTGAGGAACTGTTAATGCTCAATGTTCGAGTTCCAGGCGCGTCGCCGAATGGTGAGGGGGCGATGCCGGGAAGCCGCAGGCTTAGTGAGGCCATGTCTACCGCGCGAATTGGAACGGAAGCGGCTCCTTCGGCGGGTGTTACCACCAATTACGGTGCTTCTTATCGTGAGGTGTTAGGAAAACAGGACTTCGAAAAAATGTCAGCCGCTGAGATTTTGGATGCAAAACGCATCATCGCAAAGATTGCTTTACCCCTTGCGCGGCTACCCACTCGCCGCTTCATTGTCGATCAACGGGGTTCACTTGTTGATGTCCGTGCGAGCATCCGCTCCAGTTTGCGCACAGGGCGAGAAATGATCCAGGTGCGCTATCGTCGGCATCGATGGAGGTCACCGCCATTGGTAGTAATTTGTGATATTTCTGGATCCATGAGTCACTATTCTCGTTTACTGCTCCACTTTACTCACGTATTAGCCAATAGTCGGGATCAGGTCCACGCCTTTGTGTTTGGTACTCGCCTTACCAACGTTACGCGCTATCTTCGGTTTCGAGATGCCGATGTTGCACTCGGTAAAGCGCTTGAGGCAGTTGAAGATTGGTCTGGTGGTACAAGGATAGGGGCTTGTATGCGGAGCTTCAATCATGAGTGGTCGCGACGTGTCCTTGGCCAGGGTGCCGTGGCGATACTGATTACGGATGGTCTCGACCGTGATGTAGGAGATAGGTTAGATAAAGAGATGGATCGCCTGCACAAGTCCTGTCGACGCCTAATTTGGCTCAACCCGCTTTTGCGTTATGCTGGCTTTGAGCCGAAGGCTCTTGGTGTGCGGGCAATATTACCACATGTTGATGATTTTCGTCCTGCTCATAACTTGGAAAGTATTTCATCGCTCGTCGAAGTGCTAGCGAGGGGCAGTACGAACTTCCGTTCTCTGACTATGGAATCTAGGGGGGGTTAAAACATGAGTGCGGACTTAGAGGACGTGCTCGCTGTTGCAGCAGCCTGGCGTGCGGAAGGACGTGGGGTCGCTCTGGCGACGGTAGTCAGCACTTGGGGTTCGAGCCCACGGCCCGTTGGGAGTCAATTAGTAGTCGACGATCGAGGTGGCATGCTGGGTTCAGTGTCAGGTGGTTGCATAGAAGGGGCGGTGGTACTTGAGGCCCGCGAGGCAATTACGGACGGGAAATCGCGAACGCTCGATTTTGGCGTGACTAATGAACAGGCCTGGGAAGTTGGTCTCGCATGCGGCGGGAAAGTGCGGGTGTACGTGGAGCGGTTAGACTGAACGATGAAAGGTGAGTTACTGAAGGAGCTGAATTTAAGTCGCTCTGAAGGCCGACCGACCGCGATCGTGACGCGATTGGACAGTGGCGATCAATGGCTGATTGATGAGACGTCAGATAGTGGTGCGCCAGGAGAGATGGCTTTGCTGGCCCGTGCGGCGCTCGCGGAAGATAGAAGTCATGTCGTTGATTTCGAAGGATCGGATCTCTTTATACATGTTCACAATCCTCCCCTCCGTTTAGTTGTAGTTGGTGCTGTTCACATTGCGCAAGCTCTCTCCTTAATGGCGACTCGTATCGGGTACGGAGTAACAGTCGTAGACCCACGCGGTGCGTTCGCTACGGAAGAAAGGTTCCCCGGTGTTGATATATCCAATGAATGGCCTGACGAGGCTCTGCGGCGCATGAAGCTGGATTTGCGTACCGCAGTCGTTACCTTGACCCATGATCCGAAACTTGATGATGCTGCGCTCCAAGTCGCATTGTCCTCGGACGCGTTTTATATTGGCTCCTTGGGTAGCAAAAAGACCCACCAGGCTCGTCTTAATCGTCTTGAACGGCTTGGTTTCGACAAGATGGCCTGCAACCGCATCCATGGACCGATTGGTTTGGCTATTGGGGCAAAATCACCGGCAGAGATTGCTGTGGCGACTCTCGCAGAGATTACTCAGGTCCGTCACACACTCACACAACCAGTGTCGTCAGTAGGGGCGACAAAATGAAATTTATGAGGATGCCGGTGTCTGAGTCGGAGGGAGCGTTGCTCGCTCATAGCATTCGGATCCCTGAAGGGAGCTTTAAAAAAGGCCGTACACTATCTCAAGAGGATATTGCAATCCTGAGGTCGGCAGGGATAAAGAAAGTGGTGGGAGCCCGGCTTGATCCGGGCGATGTCCCTGAAGATGTGGCGGCTACCCAAATTGCGGAGGCGGTCAGAGGGGAAGGTATCAGCTTAAACGCCGCGTTCACTGGTCGTTGCAATTTATACGCCGACTCAGCGGGGGTGGTTGTGGTCAACCGTGGGAGCATTGACCAGATTAACCTTCTCGACGAATCACTGACGATTGCGACGCTTTCTCACTGTGACGTGGTGGCGTCTAAGCAGATGGTAGCGACGGTGAAAGTAATACCATTTTCTGCGCCGGGACGAGTAATTAAAGCAGCAAAAAAATTAGCTGAGAATTCGAGTCACGTAATCAAGGTTGCCCCGTTCACGACAAAGTCGGTTGGGCTGATCTTGACTCGTCTGCCGGGGACCAAGCAGTCGGTTCTTGCAAACACGGTTAAAACAGTCCGTGCGCGTGTCGAAACGGTCGGATCCGTGCTGAAAACAAGTGAGATACTGGATCATGATGAGACCGCGATCGAGGCGGCAATAAAGACCATGTATTCGGGTGGCTGTGAGCTTATTTTGATAAGCGGCGCGTCGGCGATTGTTGATCGTCGCGACGTTGTGCCGTTGGGCTTGGAATCAGCAGGTGGCACTATCGATCATTTCGGAATGCCGGTTGACCCAGGCAATCTCTTGCTTCTTGGTCATCTTGGTGACGGGGATAGCAAGACCCCTGTGCTTGGTCTTCCTGGCTGTGCGCGTTCCCCGAAACTCAACGGTTTTGACTGGGTGCTGGAAAGACTTGCAGCAAACCTTGAGGTGACGCCTGAGGACATTATGTTGATGGGTGCCGGAGGGCTTCTAAAAGAAATTTCTTCTCGACCTCAACCCCGTCATGACACGAAACTGACTAAAAAAAGAGCCAAGCATCGGCCTGTTGTGCCCGCGATTCTTCTGGCCGCGGGCCAGTCGAGCCGTATGGGTGCAACCAATAAACTGTTAGCCCAAATCGGGGGGCTATCCATGATTCGCCGTGTGGTCGAAAGTATTTTGAGCTCAAGCGCAGGACCAGTTATCGTTGTGACTGGCCACGAAAAGGAACGAGTCCGTGCTGAATTGAATGGCTGTGACGTGACGTTTGTACATAATCCAGACTATCGTGATGGTTTGAGTAGCAGTCTCCGCGCCGGAATTCACGCGTTGCCCGAACAAGTTGATGGTATGCTGGTGTGTTTGGGCGACATGCCCCATGTTGCCGCTACGCACATTGATAAGTTGGTGGCGGCTTTTGATCCAGTTGAGGGCCGGGCAATTTGTGTGCCAACAAATAACGGGAAGCGTGGAAACCCAGTAATATGGGACGCGCGATTTTTTGCGGAAATGGCAACCGTATCCGGGGATGTCGGTGCACGCCATCTTATTGGGGAATATAGCGAATTGGTGTGTGAGGTAGAAATTCGAGATGGCGGCATCCTAGTCGACGTTGATACTCCTCAGGCTCTGAGTGCGGTTCGCAAGACGAGTTCATAAACTTCCGCGGAGATTATCGGTGCGCCGGACTTTAGCTGTATTTAGTGGTTTGGCGGTCTCAGGATTCACTAATCGTTAAAATTATCGATTCTTTCGTTTATGCCTTCCGGATCTTGATGAATGATCACTTCGGCGCCTGGAAACTCAGCGAGAAGTTCGGCCTCAACTTGATCTGAAATAATATGTGCATCGTGTAGTGTCATGGCACCGGGCAGTTCCAGATGCAGTTGAATGAAAAACTTTGTGCCGGCCATTCGGGTGCGGAGGTCATGCAACCCTTTGACCTCGGTGTGCGCCTCGACGATCGCACCTATTCGGTCACGATCTTGTTCAGACAACTCACGGTCCATCAAGGAATCAAGCGCTTCATTTCCAATTTGCCACGCGCTGTAGAGAATATAGCTAGCCACTGCTATTGCAATCAGTGGGTCTGCGCGCGGCAACTCCAATCGCGTGGATAAGACTAGAGACACAATGATGCCGGCGTTGACAAGAAGGTCAGCTTTATAATGGACAGAGTCAGCGCCAATAGCGAGTGAGCCTGTGCGGTGGACTACATATAACTGGAGTCGAACCAATGCAAACGTCAAGACTACGGATATGACCATGACGACTATCGCTAGATCACCATGATCCAGCGGTTGTGGCCGCATTAATCTATGACTCGATTCAAATAATAGGAAGATCGCGGAGCCTGTGATAAATGCTGCTTGCCCTAATGCCGCAATCGATTCGGCTTTCCCGTGGCCAAACCGATGTTCCCGATCCGCCGGAGCAAGGGCGTGATGGACTGCGAAAAGAGTTAGAAGGGATGCTGCTGCATCGAGCGCCGAATCAATCAGTGATGAGAGAACGGCCACCGAGTCACTGAGTAACCAAGCGCCGAGTTTTATGAGAACGAGTGTAGAGGCCACAAAAACTGAGGCATATGTCGCAAACCTCATAAGTCTGCGCATTGTTTTTGGCGACAGGGGAAGGGTTTTAGCGGGCGGCGACCTGCGATCCTTTTCGGGTGCTCTCATGGTCAGCGTTTATTCAAGGGAAAAGCCATTCGCGATTCCAGCTTTCGCCTTTACGCTGATAGCACAGCCGATCGTGTAGACGGAAATCACCATGTTGCCAAAACTCGATTCGCTCGGGAACGACTCGATACCCAGACCAGTGTTCAGGCCGAGGAACAGATCCCGAATTAAACTTAGCGGTGAACTCAGCGATCCGCTTTTCCAAATGAGATGGCGCCTTAAGAGTTTTCGATTGAGAACTGGCCCAAGCTCCGATTTGGGCGGCGCGTGGTCGCGACGCAAAGTATTCATCCGCTTCCACTGCGGAAACTATAGTTGTACGACCTTCTATCCGTACTTGGCGGCGTACTGATTTCCAGTGAAAACAGAGCGCAGCCTGAGGGTTGTCAAGTAACTCCGCTCCTTTGCGACTTTCAAGGTTCGTATAAAATACAAAGCCATCTGGGTCAGCACCTTTGAGTAATACCATGCGTGCAGAGGGAGTGCCGCTAGCGGTAGCCGTGGCGAGGCATGCTGCCGTGGGTATATCGTCTTCCTTGTCTTCGGCCTCGTGCAGCCAGTTGTGAAACAAGGTCATGGGATTGTCTAACTCAGGAATCGTCATAAGACCCTTTTTGCCGGTGGGCGTGTTATTCTGCGTTAGTTAGCAAGTAAGTTCTAAAGACATTGAAAGGTTTCTCAGTGCATGTGACGATTGTCACATTCAAATAGAGGTGTTGCGGTGATAATTCAACCGAGCTGAACGACGCTTGGTGACAGGAGTGGTTCTTAATTTGGACATATTCTTAGTATAACAAATACTGGTGATGTAATGGTATCGGTTCGGCGGTAGATGTAATACAATTTGAAGTCACGAGCTTTCAAAATTTAGGGTCATGATATGAAACTGGTTTCCTTGGGTATGACAGTCCTTGTAGTGCTTCTTTCCGCATGCATGAAAGATTTAGGTCCTAAAGAAGGTTTGGGTGGTGCGATAGGGGCGGCTGTGGGCGGAATAGCGGGTGCCCAGGTTGGGGATGGTACCGGTCAGTTAGTGGCTGTCGGGGCGGGGGTTCTGCTCGGTGCCCTGATCGGGAGTGAAATAGGTCAATCGTTGGACAAGGCTGATCAACTTTACGCTGCGGAAGCATACAAGGAATCCATTGAGACCACTCCTACTGGAACCACAACGAGTTGGGAAAATCCGGACTCAGGCAACTCCGGTACGTACACACCGACTCAAACCTATCAGACGGACTCAGGCCAATATTGCCGAGAATTTCAGCAAACGATCACTGTCGGTGGAGAAACCCAGGACGCATACGGTACTGCTTGCCGTCAGCCGGACGGGACCTGGCAGATCGCAAGCAATTAATTACGTGCGACACTGTGTAAACTCAGCCTGGTTTTTGGTTCTGGGAAATAGTGTGGAGCGGCCGATATTTGGGTAGGTCGACCCGTGATGCGGATCTTTATAAAGATCTGCCCGAAGTTTCTTCCGTTCTGCAAGTTGTGGCCGCGTTATTTGGGATTAAAGCAGCGCCATAACATGAGCGGCACATGCGTCTGATAGGGCAGTAAGATCATATCCGCCCTCAAGCGAGGATATGATCCGTCCGCCCGCTGAGCGCTCTGAAATTTTAACGATCTCATTTGTTAGCCAGACGTAGTCAGTTCGTAATAGGTTGAGTTGCGAAAGAAGGTCATCGCGATGCCCGTCAAAACCTGCCGACAAAAGGATTAAATCGGGTTCAAATGCAACCAAGCGGGGCAAACCGTATGTTTGCCATTGGACTCGGAATTCCTTTCCTCCTGAACCTGGCGGAAGCGGCATGTTGACAATGTTTCCTACACCCACTTCCGATCGCTTGCCGGTACCTGGGTAAAGTGGCATCTGCTGGCTTCCGACAAGTAGGACTTTTGTTTCGCGGGCAAAAATTGTTTGCGTGCCGTTGCCGTGATGAACGTCGAAGTCGATTATTGCAATCCGTTCAATTCCGTAAGTCTCAAGAGCATATGCGGCTCCGATCGCTATGTTATTGAAAAGGCAGAATCCCATCGCACGGTCGGGCTCAGCATGATGTCCGGGTGGTCGGACCGCGCAAAATACACGTTTCGCGGCGCCCTCCATTACGGCATCGACAGCGGCGCAGACTGCACCGGCGGCGCGCAGAGCAGCTTCTCCTGAGCCCGGGGAAACTACGGTGTCGTTGTCGAGCTTTAACTTACCAAAGGCGGGTATGGCTAAAAGGATCTGTTCAATGTAAGCCCTCTCGTGCACGAGGTTCAGTTGGTTCGATGTTGCCAAAGGTGCTTCGCGAAAATCGAGTGCGGAAAAAATTGGTGCTGCGAGGGCATCTAGCACCGCAGAAAGCCGTTCTGGGCGTTCGGGGTGACCCTTGCCGGGATCATGTTCTAAGCAAGATGGGTGAGTGTAAAGCAGTACCGTCACTGCATGCATTCTCCGGATCCGGAAATTACTATGTTTTAAGCATAGTTATTTTTTTGTCGAAACCTAATAGCCTTCCTAAGTTTTTCGATATAGATTGGTTAGTCCGCTGGTTCTTCAGCGGGCTGCTTGGGAAAAATATATCAATACAATTTAACTCGATGTGTCGGTGTAAAGTTGCTTGCCCTTGAGCCGTATATCGGAATAATCCGCCCTTCTCTAAAAACGC
>CAZSYW010000086.1:0-9360 GCA_964611315.1 uncultured Rhodospirillaceae bacterium | reverse complement strand
TTCCAATACAGAAACATCGACGATCTCCCGGTCTTGGTCAGTAAGTACCCCGATGACCAACCCGTCGACACCGCGGTTCATCTCCTGAAAGATACCCGTTGCGTTGCGGCTGTCATTATCGATCTGATACGGCTCTTTGCCAGACATAGTTTGGTACATAACTGCTGCATCAAAAACGCTGCGACACATGGGGCCCGGCGTGTCGAGGGTATGAGATAGAGGTTGTATACCCTCCAATGGCAACTGACCCTCGGTGACTTTTAAGCCTACCAAACCGCAAAATGCTGAAGGAATGCGGACTGAACCCCCGGTATCGGTACCAACACCACAAACGGCAAGACGCGCGGCCACGGAGACCCCCGTGCCTGAAGACGAGCCACCAGGCGCGCGGTGAGTTACTGTGTCCCATGGGTTCCAGGGCGTTCCACGCTGCTCGTTGGTCCCCCAAGGGCCATAGGCCACCTCGACAGTTTTGGTCTTGCCAAGCAATAGGCCGCCGGCGGCGATAAGCCGTTGTGCGATAGGTGCCGTCTCGCTTGACACCCGTTCCGCGTGAGGGTTGGCGCCTCCCGTTGTGATTGTACCCTGCACGTGGAACAGATCCTTAAGAACAAAAGGCACGCCATGGAAAGGGCCTATTCGTTGACCAACTTGAATTGCGTGCGTCGCCGCCTCCGCAGCTTCGATAGCCTGATCAACCATTACTAACTCAAAAGCGCCGAGCTGGGGTTCATGTTTCTCTATCCGGGCTAAACAGTGTGCCACGACTTCGGTAGGACGAGTCGCACCGGCGATGTACGCGTCATTCAATTCGGTGATGCCTAGGTTTTCCAAATCTTCCATGGAAATACGGACTCCCAAGTGTGCAAAGCCCCGTTCCTTTTTTCGGTTTGAGCATTACAACAAGACGCCAGACCAAAAACATAGGATGAGGTTGATAGTAAAATGTCTCGATCAGCCAATCCTGCTTAGAAACTTTTCTCTGCTCCTTGGCGATATTTATTTCTCGGCTCAAAACCGCCTACGACGGGCTGCCGTGGCTCGCTAACCCACAACTTTCTTCCCGGATGCATGCCGGCCCCAAGATTAGCTGAAACAGCGGAACTTCGCATCCGATTGAGCAATCTTGTATCGGCTACGCCAATAGACGGGTGCGTTCCACCATTGTCCTTCACAATTTGCTCCCAGGCCCGTTTCCTGTCCGTCCTTTTGGCACTATCACGAAGTTCACTACAGTTTATTTCATTTGTGTTCAGATCAATCACAATCTCATCGCCATCCTCTATTAAACCAATCTCACCTCCTAGAGCAGCCTCCGGGCCAACGTGACCAATCACAAGCCCCACAGATCCTCCCGAAAACCTTCCGTCCGTCATCAAACCAACAATTATATCTCGCTCCCGACAAAGCGTTGTAATCCTCGAAGTAGAATCAAGCATCTCGGGCATTCCAGGTGCTCCACTCGGACCCTCGTAGCGTACTATCACCATGTCTTTATCTTGAAACGTCTCGTTCTGGTTTTCCAAAGTGTCCAGAAGGACTTGCTCACCATCAAAGACCCGTGCTTGGCCGACAAAGGTATTATCTTCCAATCCTCCTTCCACCCCCGCAAGCTTCAACACAGCACTAAATTCCGGTGAGAGATTTCCGCCAAGCACCCGCAAGCCGCCTGTCGGTTTAAAAGGATTTTCTACGGTGTATATGACCTCCCCATCGGGAGCCGGCGGATTTAACCGCTCAACCTGCTCAGCAAGTGTCTCACCAGTGCAGGTTAACGTCTCACCATTAAGCAGACCGGCATCCAACAACTCCCTGACTATAACTTGAATGCCGCCCTTCTCATCGATGTCTACCATAGAGTAGCGACCAAACGGGCGTGCATCTACCAAGACTGGAACAACGTGTTGTGAAAGATGATTGAATTCCTCTGGCGACATAACATCCTTGCCAAAATTGCCAAATCCAGCTGCTCTGGCTATCTCCGGACCATGAAGCAAAACGTTCGTAGACCCCCCTATTGCCATTGCTACAATCATAGCATTCCGAAGCGAGTCGCGCGTCACAATATCCCTTGGTAATGTCTGTGATTCTATAAGTGCTCCCAAATAATTTACGAGTTCACTTGGAAATTGCTCCATTCTACGTGGGTCATCCGAAGCTGGTGAGACCATGTGCAAGGGCTCCAACCCCAGAACCGCGATAAAAGTCTGCATAGTATTGTAGGTAAACATTCCCCCGCAGCTCCCGTAACCCGGGCAAGCTTCGCAGGCGATGCGCTTTTTTATCTCGACGTCATCGTGCCCGGCAATTTGAAAACCGGATATAATATCTATCGGTTCATCGGTTACTGAATCTGTTCCCGGTCGGATTGGTCCATCCGACATGATAATGGATGGCCGATTGTGCTCAAGAATACCAGCGGCAGTGCCTACCGGCGGCTTATCACAAGCAACGACTGCGATCGTCCCCTCGAGTCCGCTAGCGCTAAGATGTTCACACACAGAGTCATGCGTTACCTCACGGCCTATTAGTGAATAGCGCATTTCCTTTGTCCCATTACGCATACCGTCTGAGGTTGCAATAGTGTATTCGGGCTGCACCAACCTCATACTCATGCCGGCACTCCCTTCACCTATCCGTTGGAGCAAACAATCCTGTATAGCTTCGACCTTTCGCTGCACTCCCAAATAACATTGGGAGTCCCCCTTATTACCTATCACTCCCACTGAGGGTTCATGGATCAAATCCATGCTGGTGCCAAGCTCTCGAGCAATGCCAAAAGTTTGCGCGTTCCGTCCCGGATGACTATCGATAAGTACCGTCTTCGACTTTTTCACAAGAAAATCTCCACAGAATTTGGTTTTTATGATTAGCCGACGACATCACGGCAATATGGGCAGATTGCAGGCTAACCGGCCTTCGCACGTCTTACCTAAAACGGTCAACTACATCCCAGTTGCTTCTTTAGCTCTTGATCAATCCAGATGCGAGCGTATATAGGACCCGGGTCCTGAGTGCCAACGCTGTGCTCGCCCCAGTAATTTTTGACATACGGCCACCAGGCCTCGTACATGGTTGGCGTCGGAAGCCAGACGTAAGGAACACGTTCTCCAATCATGCGAATGTTCATCTCCTTCAGGAGCGCATCCCGTTGCATTGCGTCTCTCATCGAAATAGCCTTTTCGAAGGACTCATCATGTACCGCATCTGAGTGCATCGCCGCATTCCACGTCTGTCCGGTTACGAAACGACTTCGTAAAACCTGAAATGGATTACCCTCGTCTGCAGTCGCAAGATATCCAAGAGCCTGGTCCTCCTCTCTCATTTTGGACCGAAAGGTCGGATAGTCTAAAGGCTTCGCTATCACCTTTACTCCTATCCTCTGGTAATAAGCCTCGAACATGGCCACCAAGTCTACATGGTACGGGCTCGCGGTCGCATACATGACATCGAACTCAAATCCATCCGGATAACCTGCATCCGCCAACAATTGCTTTGCCTTTTCCGGATGGTACTCAAAAAGCTCGCGCGCTTCCGGGGGCAACTCATCGAGGGAGGTATAGTAATCGGGCCACCGAACTGAAAAAGGATAATTGAGAATTTCGCCTTCACCATTAAGAAGGGCTTCCAGTATTTCCCGCTGATTTATGGCCAAATTCATAGCACGTCGCACCCGAACGTCATCAAATGGCGCTCTATCATTTCTGAGAGCAAGGTAAACTGGATTACCCAGATAGCTTTGGACAATTAATTCCGGCGCCGAACGCCTCAACTCATCGGCAAACTGCCAACGAAATGCCTCAAGTATATCCACTTTGCATGTACGAATAGCTGCGATCTGCGCCGACTCGTCGCCCATGATGTGATACACAACCCTATCGTTGTACGGCAGATCATATGACACACCGTTAATCACTTCCTTATCCCAATATTCGTCGTTACGGTCATATACCTGAATGTGGTCAGGCCGGACATCTACCAACTTGTAGGGACCAGTTCCAGTTTTGAGGCTCCACTTAGAAGAACCCTTTCCCTCGTTCATCTTCAACACTTCAGGTGGAGCAATAGCACTGAAGTAGCCCCAATGCAGACGATACTCCATGTTGGCGTTCCACTTATTCAAGTATGCAACAGCGGTATATTTATCCTTTGCCTTCCACTCAGTAATAAAATCCCACCAGGTAGGAATTCCCCTGGGACTTGTCTTCATCTGCGTATAGTTAAATACGATGTCGTCAGCCACCAGTTCACGCCGTTCCATAACGCCGTCCTTGGCCGGCCAAAATACTCCTTGCCGGATGTTGAATACCAACCGCAGCGGATCATCCTCTACCGACCAACTCTCAGCTAATTCGCCCGTCATATGTTTGGTGGGAAGATAGCTCAACGATTTAAAGGAATTCTCCCCGGTACCTCGTGGCCCAAAGTTCAGATCCCCCTTGGTCAAATGCTCCAGAAACAGTGCATCGTGGTTAGTCTTCCAGGGCCAGTCATACTGGTTGAATGACAAGGCGTTTAACGCCGCGAGCCTCGTGAGAATATCTACAGTGCCGCCGTATTGCGGCTTCCCCCGCTCCGGCTCAGCTACCGCTACTTCGGCACACCATACTACCTGAAACAAAGCCACTACACAGAATAAAGTCGTTAGATTGAATCCTACCCGCACAATATCGCCCCCCGCTTTGAGAATTCATAGACTTAGCATATCCAAGCCAACTGCATCCCATTTTGTTCTTTACATCTTGATCAATTCAGGTCAGAGCGCAATATATTTGCGCTGCCTCGCCATTCGTAAAGTCAGCATCATCATCCGGGCAAACCCCCTCCGGAACGTTAACTATTCATTAATAAATGCGCACTGCAACCCGCATTGTTTCCGCAAGACTACTCATTTGTAATGTTGTAATGCATCGCGTTAACTAGGAAGCTAACCTACTTTGTACCTCACTGAGAAAAGATTGAAGAGGGATAACATAGTCGGTTCCCGAATCTAAAAACCCGTTGTTGTGACTCCCTCGGATCTCTACGAATGTCTTCGGTTCCTGGGCTTTCTCATAAAGTGCAATACCGTGCTCGAAGGGAATAGTTTCATCGTTACGGCTGTGGATGAATAGTTTCGGGCTCTTAATTGTTTTTATAAGTGCACCTGAGTCGTAACGTACTCTTGCCAGCAGACGAACTGGAAAAATGGGATAAAGTTTTATCCCCATCGCGATGATAGAGGTAAAGGTCGATTCAAGAATCAGCGCACCAGGCTCCTCTTTCGCAGCAATCCAGGTTGCAACTGCGCCGCCCAAAGAACGACCGAACAGCACGATGGCACCAGGGTCCACCGATTTATTTTCAATCAAAAATCGCCAAGCCGCCTCTACATCACGATAGGTTTGGGCTTCGCTCGGCTTTCCGTCGCTAAAACCGTAACCCGCATAATCAAAAATCAGAGTGTTGACCCCTAAGGAGTTAAGTAGGGACAATGTTTCCAGACGATGGGATATGTTACCAGCATTACCATGACAAAAAAGCACACTAAGCCGCGCGTTCTCAGCCGGCACATACCAAGCATGAATACGTTCATCGCCAGCGCTTAGATAAACGTCCTCGTAAACAAGACCTACGGCTTGAGGGGTAGTGACAACAGATTTAGAAGGAACAAAAGCTATTCGCTCTTGCAAAAGATACAGGCTCAAGCACAGCCCGGCGTACACAGCGCCAATGACAATCACAACAGTTCCCATAGCTTTTCTCACCAGCCATTACCTGGATGGACTCCGCCTACGTACGGTATTAATGCGCCTCTGTTCATTAATAGACGACCAAATCGCTAAAGATCACTGATCAGTGACGCAGCACCCGACCAGAACGAACTCCCGTGTGCTCATCATGCCGAAGAATTACCTCACCATTGCAAATAGTGCTGTCGTATCCCTGCGCTTTCTGAATAAAACGTCTGGCACCCCCTGGAAAATCATCAACCAGCTCCGGCATTTTTTCGCCTAAACAATCGATATCCAAAATATTAATATCAGCGGCGTAACCAGACTTTATCAAGCCTCGGTTGGTCAAGCCAAGCACACGTGCCGGCGCAGAAGTTAAAAGACGAACCGCCTCTTCTATGGAGTAGAAGCCGACGTCACGGGCCCAATACGATAAAACAAAGGTTGACCACCCCGAGTCCATAATTTGGCTCACGTGCGCCCCTGCGTCTCCCAGCCCAGGCATGACAAAATCGTGAGACAGCACTCGCCGCAACGCCTCCTGGTTTTGGTTAAAAAAACGAACAGTAAACAAAGCGCGTCCATTACTCTCATCTGCCATCCGGAGAAATGTCTCCACAGGATGCTCCCCAGCAACATCCGCCATCCCCTGCAAACTTGATTCCTTCCCTCCGACATAATTGGGTTTGCCATTATCACCAAGCCAGACTACATGCTCCATTCCAATCAACTGCCAAATTGCTCCATAGTCGGACAACAACTCCTTCTTCGCTGAGGCAACGAGTTCAGCACAACGTGATTCGTTACGGATAGTAGATAAACGTTCCGGTAGATCCATCTCCGCCAGGCGCCGCCAAGGTTCCGAACGCCAGATCAAATTGCACGCCAAACCAGTCACAACACCGCTGCCTCTAGGGATTGATATGGCATTGATGTCCAAGCCTTCCTTGCGCAGATCTGCGACCCCATTACAAATGTTGTCTCCGTACTCGTTGGTCGGACCAGCAGCCATGCTAAATAGGACTTTTCCCCCGGATGCCCTGGCTTCCTTCCCCAATAAAGCAATCTCACCATTCATATCCCCACGCAAATTAGTTACGTTCTGCATGAGCCCGCCAACGGAACCTACTGCTTCAGCAATTTCCACCAATTCCTCATGCTCCGCGTGGGTACCCGGGATGTGTCGGCCATCAGGCAACTTGTGAAACAACAACCTAGACGTTGAAAAACCGGCAGCTCCATCCTTTACAGCATCCCTAGCCAATGCTGCCATGATCGCCCGTTCTTCTGGCGTCGCCTGTTCTTCAACTGCCCGCTCTCCCATAACGTAAAAACGCAAAGCACAGTGCCCTACCAGGCCCGCCACATTAATAGCCGGCGCCATAGTTTCCAGGCTATCCAGGTACTCCCCGTAATGTTCCCAGTTCCACGGCAATCCATCCAAAATAGCCGCTTTCGGTATGTCCTCCACCGTTTCCATCATTCCGGCCAGTAACTCACGGTCGTCAGAACGACAGGGTGCAAACGTGACACCACAGTTTCCCATCAAGGCGGACGTCACACCGTGCCATGAGACCGGCGTGAGCATCGGGTCCCAGCCAATCTGAGCATCGAAATGTGTATGCAAATCAACAAAGCCCGGGGTAACCAGCCGATCACTCGCGTCCAATTCTTCCCGTCCCATACCGATGCCATCCCCGACATCAACTATTTTGTCAGCTGTTATGGCAATGTCGGCTTCATAGGGTTCTCCTCCAGCCCCATCGATGATCGTCCCGTTTCGGATAACCAGATCATGCATACCCAATTCTCCCTTCATTGGGGCACCAACCCATCTAACCAGTAACGCCAGATAACACCCGAGCCCCGCCGCCTTTTATCTAACTTATCCTACGAGGATACAGCATGGCATGCTATGCCTTTCCTGACGCGCCATGAGCCCCATTTTATTTGTTGAAGCACCAAATAAAATCTTTGCAAAATAGAAAACATCGTGATGCAAACACATACAGATAGAGCAAGGAATTATTGTGAACAGTCCTTTAGATGCCTTAAACAGACATGCTCGCATTATTAATGAGCGGAATCTCGGCCAGTATACAGAAACGATGATTTTCCCATTCACCTATCAAAATTATAATGGCGTAGCCCTTACGATTGAAAACCCTGAAGATTGCGGAACTATTGCGCCGGCGCCTTGGGAAATTATCCTTGAAACCGATCCGAACTGGTCGCACACGGTATTCGACGCAATCGAAGAAATTGCCCGATCAAAAATGTCCGCTGCCTTCAAAGTTACTTTCCGGCGGATTAGTAAAGAAAATATTGCATCAAAACCGTATCAGGCAATTTGGATCGCAGCATGCAAAGAGAAGAAATGGGGAATCCAGTTCCGTCACAACCTCGGTATTATTTCTTGCTCTTAAGCCTTCATAGAGTTCATAGGCAAAGCAACCAAACTTCCGCCGCATGATCTACACAAATGCCTCTATCAGTCGGGAACCACTGCAGCGCCAGTCTCTTAAGGGAGCAGATAAATAATGAGAGATCACTGCGGACGGTAGGAGTTAAGTATCTTTCAACGCCTTGGGCCTGCCAAGCGCAGGGAAGTCTTTCATTAACTCTTTTGCCTTATCGTGACCTCGGTCGGCCGCAGACCGCATCCAGAAAATGGCTAATTGCAGGCTTTCCGAAGTATCGTAGTGTGTACCCAAAATCATGCCGAGTTGGAACATCGCTTCCTCATCTCCTTGCTTGGCAGCACTCGTATACCAACGGATCGACTCGTCCAAATTATGTGGAACACCTTCAGCGTCGTAATACATCTGACCTAAGACCACTTGTGCTTGCACATTTCCCTGCTCAGCCGAAAAGAGATACCAATTCACGGCTTCCGCATTGTCCTCTGCAACCCCTTCCCCTGTATCGTACATTAGACCCAGATTGTATTGGGCAGGCGCAAGCCCTTGCTTAGCGGCTCTTGTTGCCCACTTAAATGCTTCTACACTGTCTTGGGGTACACCCTCCCCTAGCGCGTAGAGGAACGACAGATTATGTTGAGCACGCTCGTCTCCCTGCTCCGCCGCGAGTCTGGTCCAATGGACTGCCGCCACCAAATCCGGCGTCACCCCTTCACCGCCACGATACATGTCGGCCAGATGATACTGGGCACTCGCCAAGCCAAGTTCCGCAGCGGCTTGGTACCACTTCACAGCCTCCACGTCGTCTTCCTGCACGTCTTCACCAATGTCATAGATATATCCCAACACATCCATCGCATCGGCTAGTCCTTGTGCGGCAGATAGTTGGAACCATCTGATAGCTTCCGAAATATCTTCAGGAACAATCTCACCCCTAGTATAAAACGTAGCCATATTGTATTGGGCCTTAGCGTGTCCCTGTTCAGCAGCAAGCTTCGTCCACTTTAAGGATTCCGTTAAATCTTTTTGTACGCCTTCACCGTCACCGTAAACGAATCCAAGCCAATATTGACTCTCCACGTCCCCTTGTTCGGCTTTCGTTCGAAGTTCAGCCACGTCTTTCTTTTCAAAAACGTAAGCTTCGTCATTATAAGAAGGGGCAAACACGAAAAGACCCCATGTCATGAGGCCAATTAGAGCCGGAGGTACGAAGTTGTTCCGCAGCA
>CAZSYW010000085.1:0-9451 GCA_964611315.1 uncultured Rhodospirillaceae bacterium | reverse complement strand
CATTCTCCGCTTTTCAAAAGGCAACATGTTGCTCTCGTTGTCCTCTATAGCTACTTCGGCAGATGGCTTTTTCGCAACGGTTTCGTATGTTACCCAACACGGTGCGTCCAAATAAGCATGTATTCTTGTTGATGGCTGGCCAAAAGGCCGTTCGTTGACCAGATTTTCTCTATGATGCGCGTCGAATGCTAGTGTGATGTTTTTATCACATTTTATTTAATTGGCTCCATCTTGTGCCGCAAATGGTTGCTTTAACGGGCCTGACATACTGTAATGCGGTGTTGAGCAGCGCTCCAGTGTTTCGGGGCGTGCTGGATTCGGCGGCAGGTCCTACTTAGAGCCTGTTGTCATTCGATATCGATGTCTTTTTTTTAATACTAAGAACCAAGTGAGGGTACCCAATATGCGTAAAGTTTCATCGCAGACTCAGTCGGGCACTCCTTCCATCGTCAAGGGTTTTCTTTATTCCACGGCCGTAGCCGCGTTAGTGATTTCAGCGCCAGCTCAGGCCAATGACATGGACGAGATGCGGACAGAACTGCAATCTCTGCTTGATCGCATGGAGCGTATTGAGCAGACACAGACTGAACAGCAAATTGCCGTAGAAGCGGCAGCTCCTGTTCTGCAAAACCAATACATTCGTGAGCGGTCGCCGCTGATGCGTGGATATTTTGCTCCACAGAGTGCGTGGGACGGTTATATTAAGCCGGAAACAGCACGCGGCAATCAGGTCGTAGGCGGTGATTTGCCGGGTTCGTTTAAGGTTCCTGGTACCGACACCTCTATGTCGATTACCGGTGGCATGCAGCTCGGTGTTAACTACGATGGTGGCCAAAGTGAAGGCGCTTTCGCGACCTGGGGCCACGCCGGCTTGCTACAGGCAGATGGCGCTGGTTCAAACGGTGCAGGGGCTCTTCGGTTTGAGAGTCTGAACAACTCAAACGCTATTTCCACCAGTACCGAAACGGAAATGGGAACGGTGAGCACGCTAATGTTGTGGTCTTGGACCCAGACTGCTCCAGCTCTTGAATCTCTCTTGAATCAGGCGCAGGCTGAGCAGATTGCAGCAAGCTTTACCTTAGGCAACTGGTCGTTTGGCGAGCAAAACCAGGCGTATACCAGTGGCAACTGTTACGGCGAGACCGTCTATACTGGCGGTGCACCTTGTCCTCTCGGTCGTGGTCCTTCGATCCAGTACCGTGGCGGTGGCGGTGGCATGAACTACGTGTTCGAGTTAGTTCATCCGGCGACTTCGTTAGATGCTGATGGCTTGGCCGATGTTGCGGGTTCCAATGTCAACGGTTCGATCCCAGATGTGCAAGCCCGGATTTCATCCGGCATGGGTGGAGCCATGGCGTCAGTTGGTCTTCAGATGAACAACCTGAAGTATGAGTCCAAAGCCGGTACTCCATCAACGTTCAACGCTGGCGATTCGGAGACTGGCTGGGGTATCTTCCCAGAGATTAAAGTCCCGATGGGCAAAGACACGTTCTATGCTGGTGTGTCGTACACGGATGGCGGACGCCAAACCAACATAAACCACAACTTGTGGACTGGTGGCCGTGGTGAAGAAGGAATTATCGATCCGACCACTGGCAGCATTGACACGACGGTAGTCGTTTCTGCTCACATGTATTACACCCACTGGTGGAATGACACCTTTAGGTCGACATTGAACGTACATGGTGCAAACGCTAACGTATCTGACTTATCGGTAGGTGCAACGGGCACCACGCCACCACTAACGAAGTGGCGGACGGTTTCCGGTAATGTCGTTTGGTCGCTCGTACCTCGGGTTACCACGGGTCTTGGAGTTACCTATCACAGCTCATTGTTCCGCGGTGACCAGGGCAACGCCAACGCCACAAGCGACGAGGCAACCACAGCTGTCGAGGGTAACTGGACGATTAAGGTGTCCTACTAACCTAAACAGCTTTGAAATAAAGGCTACGGGCTGTCGCACACAGCGAGGCTAAAAAAGTAGCTGGAAGAGTGAAGAACGTTGGGGCCCTGGCAACACTGCCGGGGCCCTTTCTTTAGTCGGTTTTTTTGAATGGTTTGGTATTCTTGTATGTCCTAGTCGCAAGGCACTTTGCTTGCTAATAGGAGCCTGATTTTAGACCCGGTCTCGGTTGGATGAGCTCGTTCGGCTTGTCGTCGTTGTTGTGCGCGCCGCGGTGTGGAAGTTTGTGGTCGCTTTCGAGATGTAGAAAACAGGGACTAATCTAATATCGCGAGGGATGCAGTAGATGCCTTATTCATGTTTGTGTTGCACGAAATTTTTCAGGCGATCTGCTGTTTGCTCAGTTTGATGTTTCGTCTTCCACTTCTTATATGGCATGCCGTAGACCATCTCGCGCGCGGCGTCGTAGTCGATTTCGACACCCCGGTCTTGGGCTTCTGCGGTATACCATTTTGAGAGGCAGTTGCGGCAAAAGCCTGCCAGGTCCATTAGGTCAATGTTTTGTACTGTAGGGTTTTCCTGAAAATGCTTCACCAACCGCCGAAAGGCGGCAGCCTCGATCTCTGTTTTTTTCGTATCATCCATCCTAGGTCTCCCTGTAGGCCATTGCTTATTCTGTGCAGTTTACAACGTGTATTTGTTTCTTAGCCATACGTTTTAAATAATTTGGTGGGAGAGCCTTCAATTATTTTTACGCTGCTATCGGCAAATGGCGTGCTGTACACCCTAAGTCGGTCATTTCGTTGTTGCCGGATGTTTTTGTTAGAGATGTTCTCGTAAATAAAGGTTTCAAAATCCTTGCAGCTTGCTAGCAACTTCCAAGCAAGTTTGAGCATTGTTTCTTGTGATCGGGCGGCGAAATGCTCCCCAGGAGCATTTGTTTTAAATTCACGGAGCGTGAACTGAAGTCTGTTAACCTGAAAAACATCCTTAATGCTGAGATAGGCGTAAACGGGTCCTCTCGTAGCGGTGCCACTTTCGCTAACTATCTTGACGTTCTCTATGCAGGTAAAGTGGTATTCGTCGCCAATCGCCTCAGTGGAGTGCATGCGCAGTAGCTGAGGTTCGCTCAAGTAGGTGACGAACATTTGCGATTGAGATCCTGGCGCATATTGTAGGGTTGCGGTAATTGAGCCGTAACTGGCAAATTTGGCAGAGAAGACTGGCAATATGTCCGAAACCTGGTGTTTCACTACGGGAATTAGGGCCTGACCTGAATTGGAACCAAATTTTTCTCTCAAGCGTGTCGGCGATGCATTTGAACCAGAGGCAAGCACAGGCACACGGGGCGCATTCAGGCTGGCTGGGCTATACCCATGATTCACGAGCGCTTTGTTTATTGGTTGTAATATTCCTTCGATTTCTACAGAAGCGTTCCCAGGATCTTCCAAGTCATAGTCGTGCAAGTTCCAGCAGGCCCTTTCAGCAAACAGATAGGACGTTGACGGTGGATCAAAGGGATAAAGCTTGGCACGAGCAACGAGTTTTTGTTGAGCGGCAGTAAGAGTCATTTTACGCAGTTAAAATGCTATATTGGATTTCATCAGGACCACATACCAGATGTCACAGTTGTAGCCAATGGCAGGTGGTGTAGGACTCTTGAGTGCAGTTCCCCGGAGACTGCAAGTAGTACGTAGGTGGTGTGCAGGTTAATTTTATGTCTGTTTAACACGCAATTGGAAACTTGATGCTGTCAAACCCGTTGGAGTTTCTTCGCTCGATGTTCGATGGTGCGGTGGCGGCCGCGGCGCCAGAGGCTTCGTTGGCTGAGCACCTGCCACCTCCACCTAGGGGACGCACCGTTGTGGTTGGAGCGGGAAAAGCTGCTGCCGCGATGGCGAGCGTCGTTGAGCAAGCATGGTTCAATCAGAAGTACCAGGGCGCAATTTCCGGTCTGGTGATCACTCGGTATGGACACAGCGTGCGAACCAAGCAGATTGAAGTTGTTGAGGCGGCGCATCCGGTCCCGGACCAGGTGGGATTGGAAGCGGCACGGCGCACGTTGGATTTGGTACGAATGCTTGGCCCTGACGATTTGGTGTTATGTCTCGTATCAGGAGGTGGCTCCGCTCTACTGACCCTGCCAGTTGAGGGTATCACACTTGAGGAAAAACAATCCGTAACACAACAAATGTTAAGATGTGGGGCAACCATTTCGGAGATCAATTGTGTGCGCAAACATCTGTCGGCAATCAAGGGTGGCCAGCTGGCCCAGTCCGCTGCACCGGCAAAGGTAGTAACTCTTATGATTTCGGATGTGCCTGGAAATGACCCGTCGGTGATTGCTTCTGGCCCGACAGTGGCGGATCCGACCACGTTTGCCGATGCGAGGGCGGTGTTGGCTAAATACAATATCAAAGCACCGCCCGCGGTCACCGCACATCTGATGGCAGCTGTGAGGGAAACCCCGAAACCGAAAGACCCGATGTTTGAGCGGACGAGTGTTCGCACAATAGTGACACCTCAGGATGCACTGGAGGCAGCCGCGACAGTGGCTGAAAAAGCGGGTTTCCGTTCACTGATCTTGAGCGATTCTGTTGAGGGGGAGAGCAGAGCGGTCGCCCTGACGCACGCGGCCATTGTCCGTCAAATTTTGGAGTGCGGAAAACCTGTCGAACCGCCATGCGTCTTGCTTTCAGGTGGAGAGACGACGGTCACAATTCGTGGGGATGGCCGCGGTGGGCCCAATGCTGAATTTTTGCTAGCTCTGGGCATCGCATTGGACGGAGAGCCGAGTGTCCATGCGATTGCATGTGACACTGATGGGATTGATGGGAGTGAGGACAATGCCGGGGCTTTTCTGTCCCCCAATACGCTGGAGCGAGCCCTGCTGAAGGGTGGCAATGCACAGGACTACCTTTCGAACAATGATGCTTATACCTTTTTTCGGGAAATAGGGGACCTCGTGGTTACTGGTCCTACAAGAACCAATGTTAACGATTTTAGGGCGATTCTGGTTGAAATGTAGAAGCTTTGAGAGCCGGCTGCGACCATTTTCCGTGCGCCTTTGTTCGACTCTTTTGCGAGGAATCACGAAGACTGGAACATCAGTAGTGGAGGGTGCACTCGTGCTGCGCTTGCTGAAATCCTGAACCGGATAAGCTGATACCATCCGAATTTCCCTGTCTGGGACCTATAACAGCGGTTGTTTGTTTTTCTATCCGGCAGAAAGGGTTCAGACCGTTTACAGGACGGAGACAGCTTGTTAAAATCCGCTTACGCATGGCGCTGTATTGGCGCACGCGGAGGCAAAACTCCATGAAGATTGTTGCTGGTAATAGTAATCGGCCGCTTGCTGAGTCGATTGCTTCATATTGTAATTCGCCACTCACAGATGCCATTATCCGACGTTTTTCGGATCAGGAAGTTTTTGTGGAAATCCGGGAAAACGTTCGAGGCGAGGACATGTTCCTGATCCAGCCTACATCTTTTCCGGCCAATGACAGTTTGATGGAGCTCTTGGTTACCATGGATGCATTGCGTCGCGCATCCGCCAAGCGAATTACAGCCGTGATTCCATATTTTGGATATGCCCGCCAAGACAGGAAGCCGGGTCCGCGGACCCCAATTTCTGCTAAGCTGGTCGCTAACCTTATTGCCACTGCCGGGGCGGACAGGGTGTTGACACTGGACCTCCATGCGGGGCAGATACAGGGCTTTTTTGATATTCCAGTGGATAACCTTATTTCAGCGCCGGTAATGGAGAATGATATTCGCGAAAAGTTTGCGAATGATAATTTAATTGTTGTCTCACCCGATGTGGGGGGGGTTGTCCGTGCTCGTGCCATCGCCAGACGAATCGACGTGGACCTCGCTATTGTAGACAAGAGGCGTGAGCGGGCGGGTGTTTCTGAGGTTATGAATATTATTGGGGATGTTCGTGACAGGCGGTGCATACTTGTGGACGATATTATTGACTCAGCGGGTACCGTGTGTAATGCCGCCAACGCTTTGCGGGATGCGGGCGCGACATCAGTGGTTGCATATGTTACCCACGGAGTTTTGTCTGGCGGAGCCGTTGCGCGGGTGGCGTCTTCGTCACTGGAGCAGTTGGTAATTACTGATAGCATTCAGGCGACTGAACCTGTGGAACTGGCGCAGAATATCCGTTTGTTGCCAATTTCTAGTTTAATCGCAGAGGCAATGCGCCGAATAAGCGAGGAAAGTTCTGTTTCGAGTCTGTTTAACTAAAGGTCTGTATGTCAGCGGTCGAATTGAGTTAGATTGTATTAGTTGGTGAAGAGGGGAATATGAACATGTCAGATGTCGCTGAGTTGCAGGGCAGTCGGCGCGATGCAGGTCAGAAGGGTGCTGTGCGCGAAATCCGTCGAAATGGGCGGGTCCCAGGGATAGTTTATGGGAGCGGAGAAGACGCCGTTCCAATATCTATCGAAGAAAAGGTTTTGGCTTACGAACACCGCAGAGGGGGTTTTTTTAGCCGTCTCTATAACCTGACTGTCGGCGATAAGACTTATCGCGTTCTTGCCCGTGAAGTACAGCTAGACCCGGTAACAGAGGCTTTGATTCATATTGATTTCTTGCGTCTTACAGCGGACAGCACGGTTAATGTCGATGTCCCTGTGGTCTTTCGGAATGAGGAAGATTCCCCAGGCATTAAACGGGGTGGTGTGCTCAACGTGGTTCGGCGGACGGTAGAATTGGTGTGTCGTGCGGATGCTATCCCGACGTCCATTGAGGCTGATATAGGTGAGCTAGACATAGGTGATTCCGTGAAAATAAACGCGGTCAGTTTGCCGGAGGGTGTTCGGCCCGTGATCGCTGACCGCGATTTTACCATTGTCACTGTGGCAGCTCCGACTGTGATGGTTGAAGAGGAGACTGAGGAAGCTGAAGTTGAACTGGGCGAAGACGGCGAGCCAATAGAAGGTGAGACGCCACCGACCGACGGTTCGGAGGGCGCTGATAGTGATGCCAAGCCTGAGGCTGAAGAAGGCGACAATAGTTAGTATCCGACTGTGCTGTTAGTAATAGGATTGGGAAACCCTGGTCCGGAGCACGCTTGGAACAGGCACAACATCGGGTTTATGGTCGCAGACGGAATAGCCCAGCGCTATCATTTTGAAAGTTATCGTAGCCGATTTTCTGGTCTCATCTCGCGTGGCGAGATTGAGGATGAGCGGGTGTCTATTTTTAAGCCTACCAGTTTTATGAACGAGTCGGGTCGCCCCGTGAATGAAGTGATACGTTTTTTTAAACTCTCACTCGACCAAGTGGTCGTCGTCCACGACGATCTAGATTTAATGCCCGGGAAGGTGCGTGTAAAAACGGGAGGCGGCACGGCCGGTCACAATGGTTTGAGGAGTATCGACAGTCATATCGGCAAGGATTATAGGCGGATAAGAATCGGGATTGGGCACCCTGGTGAGAGAGCAGTGGTCAGCAACTACGTGTTGAGCGATTTTGGCAAGGAAGACCAATTGTGGCTGGATCGAGTAATACCGGCCGTCACCGATGCTATTCCATTTATCTTGCGTCGAGACGGGGCGGGGTTCACAAACAAAATAAGTTTACTAACAAATCCCCCTGCGGACCGGCCCTCACCTGATCCGAGTGCTGTTCTTAGCGATCAGGACTAGTTGTCTGATGGGTTTTAATTGTGGGATTGTCGGCCTTCCAAACGTGGGCAAGTCGACATTGTTCAACGCCCTAACAGTTTCTGCTGCAGAAGCGGCGAATTATCCTTTTTGCACCATCGATCCAAATGTCGGTCAAATGCCTGTGCCTGACCCAAGGCTTGGCGAAATCGCAAAGCTTGCAGGTTCCGTATCGATTGTTCCCACTAGTCTTGAGTTTATTGACATCGCAGGCCTGGTTAGAGGGGCCAGTAGGGGTGAGGGTTTAGGGAACCAGTTTCTAGGGCATATTCGTGAGGTGGATGCTATCGCCCATGTAATCCGCTGTTTTGGTTCAGGTGAAGTTAGCCGTAGCAATGGGAAAATCGATCCCGTTTCCGACGCTCAAATTGTGGAGACAGAATTGATATTGTCTGATCTAGACAGTTTAGAGCGGCGGCGCGATGCACTCACTAAAAAAGGACAGCGGGGTGACAAGGATGCTGGTGCTCTGCTCGAAGTCATAAGCATGGTGGAGGGATCTCTGGAGAAAGGCTTACCGGTTCGGTCTATGTCTTTAGATGACAGAATGTCCAAATTATTAAAAAACTTTGGGTTGTTGTCCGCCAAGCCGGTTATGTACATCTGTAACGTAGACGAAGCGGCGGTGGCAGAGGGAAACTCGTACTCACATGCTCTTGGACGCTATGCAGAGAGTCAAAACGCAGAGTACTTGGTATCATCAGCACGTATAGAGGCTGAAATCGCTACTATTGGAGATGAGAGCGAACGGGGTGATTTCTTGGAAAGCCTCGGACTTCTGGAATCCGGCCTTGACCGTGTGGTACGTGCCGGCTACTCGTTGCTCGGGCTCATCACATTTTTCACTGCAGGTCCTAAGGAGACGCGGGCGTGGACTTTAAGGAGAGGATCTAGTGCTGTGGAAGCGGCTGCGAAGATTCATACTGATTTTGCGCGTGGTTTTATTCGAGCCGAAACCATTTCGCACAGGGACTATATTGCACTCGGTGGCGAGGTTGGTGCTCGTGGGGCGGGTCGATTGCGACAAGAAGGGCGTGAGTATGTTGTGAAGGACGGAGACGTGATTTTATTCAGGTTTAACGTGTGAGTATTTGTTGTAATTTTGAAGTGCAAAATTTGATTGGGGTGGTGCCAACGGAGTTTGGTGTTACGGCAAGTCAAGAAAATCCGATTATCAAGTCACCCCAACAAAGTTAGCCAAGACTTTTTGTATTAGGCGACTGCCCCATGGCAGTGTTTATATTTTTTCTTGGAGCCACAGGGGCAGGGAGCATTGCGTCCCACTTTGCCCCAATTTGTCGGTTCATTCGTTTTGGCAGCGCCTTTGTGGGGGGCGAGCCCCGGGGCTGTGTGACTGGACTCATACTTGGCCGTGAAGCCAAAGTTTCCGTCGGCCGCTACCGGGTCCATCGTTCTTGCTGGGCGCGCTACTGGCGCCGTCCCTTCAGACCGATTGGGCTGAAATTCAACGTGCGAGAGCAGTGTCGTAACACTTTCTCGGAACTGGCCGAGCATTGTTTGAAATAGGTTAAAGGCCTCTGACTTGTATTCGTTTAGCGGGTCCCGTTGTCCGTAGGCGCGCAACCCAATGCCTTGTCGTAGGTGGTCTAGATGCAACAAATGGTCCTTCCATTGTTGGTCAAGAATCTGTAAGACAAGGCTTTTTTCAGCTGCTCGCATTAATTCAGGGCCGTAGCGGGCAGCTTTTTCAGCCATTTTTCGGTCAACTGAATCTTCGATACGGGACTTTATTTCTGTCTCTGCGATCCCCTCTTCTTTGCCCCAATCTTCGACCGGTAACTGAACCGCGAACAGGCGCAGACACTCTTCGGCTAGCTCTTTTGTTTCCCATTGCTCAGCATAAGCCTTTTCG
>CAZSYW010000084.1:0-9491 GCA_964611315.1 uncultured Rhodospirillaceae bacterium | reverse complement strand
TGACTAAAAGCTTTATTTGTTATGATCCGTTTTAATAGCGGGGAGGGCAGTCGTTTGGGCGCGCCCGAACCTACTGGAGACCGTAGGCGGCAAAAATGAGTGGATCAATTGACTCTGCAGGCGACTTAGTCGGGCCAGTTCAAAAGTCTGTATTTGCCCGTGATAGTCATAATTTTTGTGTTCTTAAGGAACTTGAGAGGAAGGTCATGTGGTTGTCCGCTTGGATGATCCACGAGGCGAACCACCTACGTCCTGCCCGCGACGGGCTTAAAGTTGGAGGGCATCAAGCGTCCTGCGCATCGGTCGTGACCTTAATGACCGCTCTATATTTCCATGCTCTAAGACCGATGGACCGCGTTGCTGTGAAACCACACGCGAGCCCTGTCTTTCACGCGATACAGTATTTGCTGGGCCGCCAAAAAAAGGAAAATATTGCTCTGTTTAGGGGGTTTGGTGGTGCGCAGTCATACCCATCCCGTACCAAAGACTCAGACGATGTTGATATTTCGACGGGGTCGGTGGGACTTGGAGGTGCCTTAACAGTTTTTGCTTCACTAGCTCAGGACTACATTCGGCTTCATAGCTTAGGCCCTTCTGGGCGTGAAGAAGGACGTATGATAGCTCTCTTTGGTGATGCGGAGCTCGATGAAGGGAATGTTTTTGAGGCCTTGTTTGAGGGCTGGAAACATGACGTCCGAAATGTTTGGTGGGTAATCGACTACAATCGGCAAAGCCTCGACAGTGTAGTGACGGATCCTGTGTTTCATCGATTGGATGGGTTGTTTAGGTCAATGGATTGGAACGTTCAAACTATCAAGTACGGCCAACTCCTTCAGTCCGCCTCTGTGCGCGCGGGCGGCGATGCTCTTATCGATTGGATAGATTCTTGCCCCAATCAACTTTATTCCGCTCTTACTTTTAAAGGAGGCGCGGCATGGCGCAAACGCCTTAAAGCCGACCTGGGAGACACGTGCGGGATCGGTTCCCTTCTTCAAGATTATGATAATGAGGGTCTGCACGCGTTAATGACAAATCTCGCGGGACATGATCTTGGAACAGTCCTTGAAGCGTACAGTCAGGCGGCTGAAAGTGATGTTCCGACCTGTATTATTGCATACACAATCAAAGGGTATGGGCTTCCTTTGGCTGGCCACAAAGACAATCATGCTGGGCTCATGAGCGTAGACCAAATGAAACATTTTCAGGAGTTGAACGGTGTTGCTGAGGGGGAGGAATGGGACCATTTCTCGGGTCTCCGCGTAACACCCTCAGAAGTGCAGCAATTTGTACAAAATGTGCCGTTTTCTGCATCTTCAGCGCGGCGTTTTGTGTCTTCGCCGGTAGACGTTCCGTCCGAACTAAAATATCCGGTTTCAACGAGGGGGTCGACACAAGAGGCGTTTGGTAGAGTGCTGAACGAACTTGGTCGAGGCGATAGCAGACTGGCGGAAAGGATTGTGACGACGTCACCAGATGTTACGGTTTCAACGAATCTAGGGCCATGGGTGAACCGGCGTCAGATTTTTGATCTTAGCGAACGACCTGACGTTTTCCGCAGTGAGGATGTCGCTTCAGCCCAGAAGTGGGTGATGTCGCCGACAGGTCAGCACATAGAACTCGGCATCGCTGAAAATAATTTGTTTTTGATGCTCGCTGCACTTGGCCTATCGAACGAGTGGTTTGGGGCTCGACTTTTACCGGTAGGAACGCTTTATGACCCGTTCGTGGCGCGCGGGCTCGATGCTCTGAATTACGCCTGCTACCAGGATTCGCGTTTCATGCTAATTGGCACACCCTCAGGTATCACGTTGGCGCCTGAGGGAGGTGCGCATCAATCGGTAAGCACGCCGTTGATCGGAATGGGGCAGCCAGGCTTAACCTATTTTGAGCCAGCCTATATCGACGAATTAGCAATAATTATGCGTTGGGGCTTTGAGTACATGCAGTTGCCTGAGGGAGGGTCTGTCTATCTTCGCTTGTCAACGAGGCCTATTGATCAAGTGTCTCGGACCTTTGATAGTTCCCTTGTGGAACAGGTGATATCTGGGGCGTATTGGAAGAAGCGACCGACAACGGGGGCGGAGCTCGCAATTGTCTACTGCGGGGCGGTAGCCCCTGAGGCGGAGGCAGCATATGATGAACTCAGTGAGGAGATACCGGGCTTGGGGCTACTCGCTGTAACTTCCCCGGATCGTTTGCACTCTGATTGGCTAGATGCGAAGCGGAGACGGCGTGAGCAAAGAGACGAAGCTTCTGCGGGAATTGAGAAAATTCTCCACTGCCTAGCTCCGGATGCCGGTCTTATAACCATAATTGATGGACATCCCGCCACACTGTCTTGGCTAGGTGCTGTTAGTGGGCATCGTGTCTATCCTTTAGGTGTAGAGATGTTCGGACAATCCGGTGATATAAACGATTTGTACGAGCACTACGGGCTCGATACCGAGGCAATTTTGGAGGCTGCAGCAAGGGCTTCTTTGCGGCGTATATCTTCATCGAATAAAGTCTTTAGAGCAGCGTAGGAAGAAGGCCTACTTTTCCCTGTGTGCCAGAACAATTTAAATGATTTCTCCGGACAAAGAGTTATGAATCCCGTGTTCTTGACTAAATCACGGTATTCCTAGGTCAACACGCTAACCTTCAATGTGGTAAATTGGGGCTGTTTTGGCGTCGGGATATTTATTCTTTCGGTTGGTGCGGGCGAAGGGACTCGAACCCCCACGGCCTTACGGCCACTAGGACCTAAACCTAGCGCGTCTACCAGTTCCGCCACGCCCGCTTTGATGAAAAAGCTATGTCAGTTTACACAGAAGAACAAACTTTGGTACTTGGATTTAGTGAAGTACATCTTAATTTGTATACCTGAGTTAATTGAGGTGTTGAGCCGGGGACCCGTGGTTTTCTCGTTTTTTTGTATTACTGAATAACTTGCGGGACGTGGCACATGTGGTAGAACGCCATGACATAACCAGAGATCAGCCCTAGCATCAAAAGGAGTGATCGATTTCTAGTCCGTTGTAAGGCAGCCAATAATAGGATCAAAGGTATGCTATTTTAGAAAGGCTAGTTTGAGTTTGTCTCGAGATAATTAGAATTTGGAATTGGTTTTAGTTTCATTAGAATGTGTCAGATAGAGCGTAATGAGCCATGCAAGTCACCCAAACAAGCGTTGAAGGTCTCAGCCACGAATACCAGGTTGTCGTTCCGGTGGACGAGGTCAGTAACAGAATCAAGGATCGTTTGAAGGAACTTCAACAGACGGTTCGGATAAATGGCTTCCGGCCCGGGAAGGTCCCCATATCTATTCTACGGCAGCGGTATGTTAACTCCGTCATGGGAGAGGTCCTTGAAAAGGTGGTTGGTGAAACTTCTCAACAAGCCCTTAAGGACGGAGGGGTCCGTCCCGCGCTTCAGCCAAAAATAGAGATTAAATCGTTTGAGGAAGACAAAGATCTTGAATATGTGATGCTGGTTGAAGCATTGCCGGAAATTGATCTGCCAGATTTGAAAAAGCTCAAGTTCACCCGAATGAAAGTAGAGACGACTGAGGCCCAGGTCGAGTCTGCGGTGGAAAACTTGGCCGAACGAAATCGAACATTTGCAGAGGTTAAGCGGAAACGGAAGTCAAAGAATGGCGAAGTGCTAGTAATTGATTTTAAAACGACCGTTGATGGGACACAGTTGGAAAATGGGACTGGAGAAAATTTTCGTGTGGGTCTGGGGGCGAATAGTTTTTTGCCCGGTTTTGATGAACAATTGGTTGGCGCCAAGGCAGGGGATTTATGTTCGATAACGCTAACGCTACCAGATAGCTATCCCGACGAGAGGTTCCAAGGGAAGGAGGCTGTATTCGAAGTAAACGTGAAGGAGCACCTAGAACCGGAGGAAATTAAGATTGATGATAGTCTGGCGAAGGCACTTGGGCTAGAGGATCTTGCGGCGTTACATGCTGCGACCCGAGGAGAGCTTGAACGTGGCAACAATGCCCAATCGCGAACTAGATTAAAGCGGGATTTACTCGATACATTTGCTGAAACTTACGATTTTGAAGTACCCAATGGTATGATTGAGCGTGAATTTGAAGGAATATGGGCTCAGATTGAAAGCGATTTGGAACGCGCGGGTAGCAGTTGGGCGGACGAGGAGCAGACTGAAGATGAGGCGCGTGCTGAATATAGAGGGATTGCCGAGCGGAGGGTTAGACTTGCACTTTTGCTTTCCGAAGTAGGACAGGAAAACAATATTACAGTGCCTCAGGAGGAGCTGAATCAGGCGGTTATGGCGCAAGCGCGCCGCTATCCGGGGAAAGAGCAGGAGGTCTTCGACTATTTTAGAGACCACCCCGAAGCAATTAGCGGACTTCATGCACCTTTGTTTGAAGATAAGGTCGTGGACTTTGTTATCGAAATGTCTGACATATCTGAAACGGTAGTAACGATTGAGGAGCTCTATCGAAACCCTGATGCTCCGGTATTAGATGAGCCGTCAACACCTAGTGAAGGCAAGGCCAAGCGTACCAAGAAGGCAACTAAGGGCTTGCCCAAAAAAAAAGAAGCAGTAAAAGCGGTTAAGAACAAAACAAAAAGAAAATCGTCTTCTAAGATTAAATCAGTTTGATCGACGGTTGAGGAAATTTATGGGCTCTCACAGAGAAACATATATGAATGCATTAGTTCCCATGGTGGTAGAACAAACGAACCGTGGTGAACGTGCCTATGATATTTATTCGCGTCTTTTGAAGGAACGAATTGTTTTTTTGACAGGCCCGGTCGATGATCATGTTGCTTCCTTGATTACGGCGCAATTCTTGTTTCTTGAGGCAGAAAATCCGACTAAGGACATTTCTTTCTACATAAATTCGCCTGGAGGCGTTGTCTCCTCAGGACTGGCGGTTTACGATACTATCCAATACATAAGTCCCAGCGTTTCAACGCTTTGCATAGGTCAGGCTGCTTCGATGGGATCATTGCTCCTTGCTGCTGGGGCAGAAGGAAAACGATTTTCGGTTCCAAATGCCAGGATCATGATACATCAACCGTCAGGTGGATTTTCGGGGCAGGCGACGGATGTTGAAATTCACGCTAAGGAAATATTAGCTTTGCGTTCTAGGCTGAACGAAATCTATGTACATCACACAAAGCAGACGTTGGCGGAGATAGAAAATGCGATGGATCGGGATAAGTTTTTGACTCCAGAAGAGGCTAAGGCCTTTGGCTTGGTTGACGAGGTGGTAACGACCCGACCAACCTCTCCGGATACGGAGTAAATACGTTTTTTGGGAATTGCAGGAATGGGCCTTGCTTGAAATGAGGCAAATGAAACGCAAATGCAGTGTTTACCAATGTATTCTGTCCTTGAGCCTTCTATATAAAGCCGTCTAACATGTGGCAGTAAGCGTCGCTGTTAAATCGTAATCTGTCAGCCAACTGGGCGAAACGAAGATGAGTAAATCAAGCGGAACCGAATCAAAAAATACTCTTTACTGTTCCTTCTGTGGCAAAAGTCAACACGAGGTTCGTAAACTGATCGCGGGTCCGACGGTCTTCATTTGTGACGAGTGTGTCGAATTGTGTATGGAGATCATTCGGGAAGAGCACAAGAATAGCTTGGTAAAATCGCGAGATGGGGTGCCGACCCCTAACGAAATTTGCACGGTGTTAAGTGATTATGTAATTGGGCAGGATCACGCAAAGCGAGTTCTTTCCGTTGCAGTTCATAACCATTATAAACGTATTGCGCATGGTCCAAAAAATGATGATGTAGAGTTAGCAAAATCTAATATTTTGTTAATTGGTCCAACTGGATGCGGGAAGACACTTTTAGCTCAGACGCTAGCTCGGATCCTAGATGTACCGTTTACGATGGCAGATGCTACCACGTTGACCGAAGCAGGGTATGTGGGTGAAGACGTGGAAAATATCATCCTCAAGCTTCTTCAAGCGTCGGATTATAATGTTGAACGAGCCCAACGAGGTATCGTTTACATTGACGAGATCGATAAAATTTCTCGGAAGTCGGATAACCCTTCAATTACCCGCGATGTCTCTGGCGAGGGAGTCCAGCAGGCTTTGCTCAAGATAATGGAAGGTACTATTGCAAGTGTGCCACCTCAGGGCGGGAGAAAACACCCGCAACAGGAGTTTTTACAGGTTGATACAACTAATATTCTGTTTGTTTGCGGCGGAGCGTTTTCTGGTTTGGAAAAAATTATAAACGAACGCGGGCAAGGTACGTCAATTGGTTTTGGGGCGGATGTAAAGGCGCCAGATGACCGACGCGATGGAGAAATATTGCGCCAGGTAGAACCGGAAGACTTACTTAAATTTGGATTGATCCCGGAATTTGTTGGGCGCCTTCCAGTTGTTGCGACTCTTGAAGATCTAGATGAAGAAGCATTGATGGAAATTTTGGTAAAGCCAAAGAACGCATTGGTTAAACAGTATGAGCGACTCTTTGATATGGAAAATGTTAAGCTTTCATTTTCTGATGATGCGCTTGCTGCTGTGTCTCGAAAGGCTGTTCAACGCAAGACAGGAGCTCGTGGCCTTCGATCCATATTGGAGAACGCTTTACTCAATACGATGTTCGATTTGCCAGGATTGGATGGGGTAGAAGAAGTCGTAATTAATCGGGAGGTAATAGATGGAAGGGCGCAACCGCTTCAAATTTATGTTGACCGGCAGGAAGATGTGGAGTCGACTGCCTCTTGATGTTGCCTTTGAGAACCCTTGAAATCACTTTTTTTTAAACTACTTACCATTCGTATAAGTATTAAGATCACTCAGAGGAGCGGCAGTGCGGTGTTTGCCAAACAAGTCTGACCTGGAGTTTTGATAAGGTCGATCATGGCTAATGAATCTCTGGATAAAGTGAGGTGACATGACAGAAGTGGCGCGTTATCCCGTCTTACCTTTGCGCGATATTGTTGTGTTCCCGCATATGATAGTCCCACTTTTTGTTGGGCGTGAAAAATCTGTGAGAGCCCTTGAAGAAGTCATGAAAAGTGACAAGCAGATTTTGCTGGTCGCGCAGAAAAGTGCAGGGCAAGACGATCCTAGCCCCGATGATATATATCGGGTGGGCACGATTGGCACAGTTTTACAGTTATTAAAGTTACCTGATGGCACAGTAAAGGTGCTTGTCGAGGGTGGAAAGAGGACTTCTATAAAGTCCTTCACCGATTCTACCGACTATTTTGAGGCCTTTGCTGAAACCATTGAGGAGCCGGATACTGATTCACAAGAGGTTGACGCTTTAGCTCGTTCGGTAGTCTCGCAATTCGAGAATTACGTTAAACTCAATAAGAAAGTGCCACCTGAAGTATTGGTTTCGCTCAATCAAGTTGAGGATCCTGGGAGACTTGTGGACACCATAGCCTCGCATTTGGCTATCAAAGTATCTAGTAAGCAGGAGTTATTGGAATCCGAGACAGTAGTTGCTCGCCTTGAGAAGGTGTATTCGCTTATTGAGGGTGAAATTGGCGTAATGCAGGTCGAGAAAAAGATCCGTTCTCGGGTGAAGCGTCAAATGGAGAAAACGCAGCGTGAATATTATTTAAATGAGCAACTGAAAGCCATTCAACGGGAGCTTGGTGATGGTGACGAGGGGCGGGATGAGACCGGCGAATTAGAAAAGAAAATCGCTGAAACCAAACTTAGCAAGGAAGCCCGAGAAAAAGCCGTCGCTGAGCTGAAAAAGCTAAAAAATATGAGCCCTATGTCGGCGGAGGCCACCGTTGTCCGAAATTACCTCGATTGGATGTTGTCAATTCCTTGGAAGAAGAGGACTCGCACAAAGAAAGACCTGGATGCGGCGCAGGTGATACTGGATGAAGATCATTACGGTCTGAAGAAGGTTAAGGAACGTATAGTTGAATATCTGGCAGTCCAATTAAGGACTAAGAAGATGAGAGGTCCGATCCTGTGCCTCGTAGGGCCGCCAGGTGTCGGTAAAACCTCTCTTGGTAAATCAATCGCCCGCTCAACGGGGCGGAATTTTGTGCGCATGAGTTTGGGAGGTGTGCGTGATGAAGCAGAAATAAGAGGGCACCGACGGACCTATATTGGGTCACTCCCAGGCAAGATACTGCAAGGTATCCGCAAAGCTAAGTCTTCCAACCCATTATTTCTCCTTGATGAAGTTGACAAAATGGGCACGGATTTTCGTGGGGATCCCGCCTCCGCTTTGCTAGAAGTGTTAGATCCGGAACAGAACGTGGCGTTTAACGATCACTATTTGGAGGTCGACTATGATTTAAGCGACGTTATGTTTGTGACTACGGCGAATACCACTCGTATTCCTCCGCCTTTACTCGACCGTATGGAGGTCATTCATTTATCTGGGTATACGGAGGATGAAAAGGTTGCAATTGCAAAGGAACATCTAATTCCGCGATTGGTGGAACGGCATGGCTTAAAGGCCGAAGAATGGGCAATTTCAGAACCATCTATGCGTGACCTGATTCGTTATTATACTCGTGAAGCGGGGGTACGGAGCCTTGAGCGCGAATTGGCAAATTTAACCCGGAAGGCCGTAAAGGACATTTTGCTCAAGAAGTACGAAAGCGTTCGGGTGACACGACGAAACTTAGGAACTTACGCAGGGGTGCGTCGCTATCGTCATGGAGAGATAGATCACGGTGACAGCGTGGGAATTACAAACGGACTGGCATATACCGACACGGGTGGTGATCTATTGCTGATAGAGACGGTGGTTATGCCGGGTAAGGGTAAAATAACACCGACGGGAAAACTTGGTGAGGTAATGCAAGAATCGGTGCAAGCCTCGTGGTCTTATGTCCGCTCTCGTGCCATAGAATTTGGTCTGAAGCCACCCATGTTTGGGAAACACGATGTCCATGTCCATGTACCAGAAGGGGCCACACCAAAAGATGGCCCTTCGGCTGGCATAGCCATAACAACTTCGATTGTGTCAGTACTTACGGGGATTCCCGTCAAAAGCTCCCTTGCTATGACAGGGGAAGTAACACTGCGGGGACGGGTCCTGCCCATTGGGGGCTTGAAAGAAAAACTCTTGGCAGCTGTACGGGGAGGGCTAACGACAGTTTTAATTCCCAAGGAAAACGAAAAAGATCTTTCGGAGATTCCAGAAAATGTAAAGAAAGGCCTAGAAATAATCCCAGTGGGTACTGTCGACGAAGTCCTTAAATTGGCGCTTTGTTCTCCCCTGAATCCGATAGAATGGGTTGAGGTGGAAGAGGTTGATTCGGTGGCGAAGCAGGCTCAGGAGGGGGGAGAGGACACAATAGTCACCCATTAAAGGAGGACCATATCGTGAATTTCTCCAGGTGGGACGGTGAATCATGCAGAACATCTTGGTTTGGGTGGATGTTTGCGTTGACGGCGTCGGTTTGCGGCGTTTACATTAGTGCCCAGTAACAGATAGGCGCGGTCTGTGGTCCGCGGTCATCGCTCTCTTCTTGTAAGATTGGGGGCATCAAGGGGGCAATGAGACAATCAAGATAAATTGGC
>CAZSYW010000083.1:8582-9610 GCA_964611315.1 uncultured Rhodospirillaceae bacterium | reverse complement strand
AGTTGAACAAACAAGTGAAACCGTAAGAATAGGTGCGGGGATTACGCACGCAATGATTGAGGACGGAGTTGTGGAAGGTACAACGGGCCTATATTTGCGTGAAGTGGCAGGGGGAATTGCGTATAGAGCCATTCGTAATCGTGGTACGATCGGCGGAAGCCTTGCTCATGCAGACCCTGCGGCGGACTGGCCTTCGGCACTTACTGCGCTTGGCGCTCGACTACTGCTAAGAGGTCCAAATGGGTCCCGGACCGTTGGGATAGAGGGATTTTTGGAAGGACCATTCCAAACCACTCTGGATGACGATGAAGTTCTTATTGCTATTGAGTTACCAAGACTGACCGATACAGCGCGTTGGGCATATGTGAAGGCTTGTCAAAAACCAGGAGAATTCGCGAAGGCCATTGCGGTTACGTTGGCTGATAATAAATTAAATCTCTTTAAGACCGTTCTTGGCGCAAGACAATCGAGTCCGGCTTGTTTAGATGAGATTTGGGACGGTAAGGACGTGTCTAAAATCGATGGTTTCCTGGGCAGTGCCATGTCTTATGAACGCACCATGCATGTTGCTGCACTTCGAAAAGCGATAGCAAAGGTGCAAATATGACCCAGGTTAATATTGCCTTGAGGGTGAACGGGAGAAAGGTCAATGAAACTGTAGAATCGCGCCAAAACCTGGCGGATTTCTTAAGAGAAACTTTGTCGTTAACAGGCACACATTTGGGCTGTGAGCATGGCGTGTGTGGCGCGTGTACCGTCTGGATCAACGGCGCGCCTTCAAGGTCTTGTATAACGTTGGCAGCATCTTGTGATGGGGCAGAAGTGGTATCAATCGAGGGATTTAAAGATGATCCTCGGATGGAAGAGCTGCGTTCCGCTTTTGTCTCAGAACATGCTTTGCAGTGCGGTTATTGCACGTCGGGTATGTTGATTACGGCCTATGACATCGTCCATAGATTGCCCGACGCGGATGACAACCGTCTTCGGTTGGAGTTGGCGGGAAATCTTTGTCGTTGTACCGGTTACAA
>CAZSYW010000083.1:0-8572 GCA_964611315.1 uncultured Rhodospirillaceae bacterium | reverse complement strand
AACCCGAGGCCCGGCCCGGAGAAATGTCGCTGGTTGTGGGCGCCTTGAGGCGGGTTCTAGGGTCCTCTCCGAGCAAAAACGGATGAGGCTTTCGCAAAAATTTTCTGTTCCGCATCCCCGAGAGCTTGTTTGGGATGCATTTAACGATGTCGAGGCGCTAGCAAAATGTTTCCCAGGCGCCAAAATTACGCAGTCGGATAGCTTGGAAGCGTTTGCTGGTGAGGTAACTGCAAAATTAGGGCCGATGCGTTTGCGGTTTGTGGGTGACGGCAAGGTGGATCGTAGTCCTGAGTTGTGGAGCGGGAGAGTGCACGGAAAGGGAAGAGATAAAGGTTCGAACTCGGGTGCGAAAGCCACGCTTTCTTACAAGTTAGTTGACCTTCAGGGAGGGGCTGAAACCTTGGTTGAAGTAGAGGCGGAGTACGCCTTTAGTGGCTCCTTGGCGCAGATTGGGCGTGGCCCCATCGTTGAGGAATTTGCAAGACAGATTACGAATGGGTTCAGCGCAAGTTTGGATGAAATGCTAAGTCAGAGTGCTGGTTGTAAAAGCTCTAAGCCGGAATGCCAAGAGGGTAATGGGGATTTTAGAGTTGGGTGGGTGTTGGTTAAGTCTATTTGGATAACTATTGCTAAGTTCTTTTCAGGAATTGTTGCTAAACAATAGATATTTGATCGGGTATGAATTAAAAGTTTTGAGATAAAAAAATCTGGTAGGCCAAAAAAATTGAATCGGAGATGAGGTAATGGATATTGGGGTATGTTTTTTTCCCACCGCATATTCAATTGACGTTGTAGAACTTGCAACTGAGCTTGAGCAGCGTGGCTTTGAATCATTGCTGGTTCCCGAACATACGCATATACCGGTTAGTCGGAAAACCGAATGGCCCGGAGGAGGTGATCTTCCGAAGGAGTACTGCCATACATATGATCCATTTGTGGCACTCTCTTTTGCTGCGGGTGCGACTAAAACGCTTAAAATAGGAACAGGGATATGCTTAATACCACAGCGTGATCCCATCGTTACGGCCAAATGTGTTGCAAGTCTTGATAGTCTCTCGCAGGGAAGATTTATTTTTGGGATTGGCGGTGGTTGGAATGTGGATGAGATGGAAAATCATGGAGCAGAATATTCGAGTCGTTTCAAGTTGTTAAAAGAAAATATTTTAGCCATGAAGCAGTTATGGACCCAGGAGAAGGGGGAATTTCACGGTGAATTTGTGGACTTCGATCCGGCGTTTTCCTGGCCTAAGCCGGACCAAAGGCCACATCCTCCCATTATTCTTGGCGGAGAGACAGATTATACGCTCAAGCGCGTAGTCGATTATTGTGACGGATGGTTGCCACGGCCGCGAACCGATATAGCAGATGGTATGGCCCGTCTTCGGCGAGTAGCAGAGGAAGGAGGCCGTGATCTGTCTTCCATTTCAGTTAGCGTCTTCGGTGCTCCACCTGAAAAAGAAAAGTTGGAATCCTATGATGAACTCGGAATCGAGAGAGCATTATTGCGGGTACCGACAGAAGACCGAGAGACTTGCCTCAAACTGCTAGATAGCTATATGCCATTATTAGGGGGGTAGCCGGCAAGGGCGCCAGTTTAGAGTGCTATTTCAATTAACATAAATAATATTCCCGACCGTGGCTGTAGTCTGGTGCAAGGGATTTAGTGTTTGTTCGTCTATGTTTTGAATTTCTAAAAATCTATGTTTCGTCAGGCTTTCGAAGATGGAGTTGATGGTACCGTCCCAAAAATGTGGAAAGCTCATACCGAAATAGAGATCGATGGAGATAGTTGGCTGATAAATGCTCGTCCGACTTACGAGGGGCGTTGGTACAAAGATATTAATGTTGAAGGGTTGCTCCTCAACAGTCGCATGGCAAATGGTGTCTTCACTGATTCGAATGTGCTGACCCGACATTTGTGGGCCTACCCTGATACCGGAATCTGGGACGCCCAGCGCAACACTATTGAACTGGCGAAAATGCTTCCCGTGTACGCTAAACACGGGTTGACAGCGATTAATGTTAATTTGCAGGGTGGGTCTCCGCTTGGGTATTATCGCGACAATCCGATTGTCCTGAACGAACTGCGGAAGCGTATTCATGCCAGACACCCCAATGCCGGAGATGCCGATATTTGGGAGGGTTTAAACGGGGTCGGATCTCAGCCTTGGCATTCAAGTGGATTTAATGAAGTTGGGTTGTTTGACAGGGAAACCTGCTCGCGAACCGCACATCTTATTGAGGCAGCGGATGCGGCAGGTCTTATTGTTTGCCTGGGCTTATTTTACTTTGGCCAGGATGAGAAATTATTGGATGAACAAGCGGTACGTGTGGGTGTAGATGAGGTGTGCCTCTGGATACTTCGTAGCGGTTATCGCAATGTAATAATCGAAATCAATAACGAAAGTGATGTTCCTAAATACGAACATAAAATTTTACAACCACACCGAGTTCATGAATTGATTGATCAGGCCCGCTCTATGGAATACGAGAACCAACGTCTTTTGGTGGGCACGAGTTTTACTCGACGTGAGGCGCCGAGTCCTGAGGTGGTTGAAGTATCTGATTTCATCCTTTTGCATGGGAATGGAGTTGACAGTCCAGGGGGTATCAAACACATGGTAAAGCGAGCCCGCACGGTTCCAACTTATCGTGGGCAACCAATATTTTTTAATGAGGATGACCACTTTGATTTCGATCAACCGTCCCACAATTTTCACGCTGCGCTTCAGGCTCGGGCAGGGTGGGGTTATTTTGACCCTGGTGCTGCTGCCGGAGGAAAATTGTTTTATGGAGATTATGTCAATGGATACCAGAATCCTCCAATTAACTGGGCCATAAACACGCCCAGAAAAAGAGCTTTTTTTAAGACATTGTCGAGGGTTACCGGGTACGACGCGTATCTCAATTGATGTTGATTAAACCGTAGGCCTCCAAGTGATGGCGCGTATTTCTCCAAATTCTCGATCAAGTTTGAGCCACGTATCTCCCCCATTTGTGCTCCGAAACACCTGGCCAAGATTTGTCGCGGCGAAAATTAACTGAGGATCTGACTCATGCATTGCTAAGCACCATACGGTGCTATTAAGGGTGCCTGGTAAGCGGGCATCGCTCCAGGTTTCTCCTCCATCAAAACTTTTTAGTAGTCGACCATCAGAACCAGGTGGGCCATTTCCATTACTGAGAAAAAGGACTTTCTGGTCTGGGCGCTCAGCTATGACACGACAATATTGCCAAGGAGAGTCGAGGCGCTGAAAATGCCAGTGCTTCCCAGAATCGCAACTGTAGTGGATTCCTTTGTTGGTAGCCGCAAACATTTTTTGGGTGCCGTTGTTAGAAATCGAAAGTCCGTGAATGTCCTCAGAAACAAGTCCGTCGTTTCGTGTTTCCCAACTTTCTCCATTGTTGTCACTAGTCCACACACCGCCAATTTCTACGCCTGCCCAAAGTCGTTCTTGTTTAATGGGATCAAAGGACAAGTGCGTGACGCGTGGGGCACCGATGAATTGGCACGAGCGCGGAAGTGGTGCTTCAAGTTTTTTCCAAGTTTTTCCAGAATCCCTAGAAAGGTAAAAGGCAGCCGGTTGAGTGCCCGCGATTATCAGGTTCGGGTCATGCGGTGCCTGCGCGATAGACCATACCGATAGTGAATCCATGGGGGAAGGTAAATGAGTCCACTGTTTGTTTTCCGTGTGCCATCGAAATATTCCTGAGTCTGTGCCTGCAAAAAGGTGTTCCGGGACGTCGGGATGAGAAGACAACGCCCAAACACGGGCCTCTAAATACAAACCAGATTCACTGTAAGGCCGGTCCCAAGTCTCCCCTTTATGATCGCTAAACCACACAGAAAGACCACTTGTAGCGACACTTAGTTCGATGGTCATCGACATTCTCTTTCTTCTGATGGACGCCACTTAAGGTTTTTAAGAGTGCGAACCACAAACGCAACACAGTTTTGAAGCCGTAATTATCCTACAAAACTTAATCTGTATCTGTAAATCATGCCATTCCCGTTCTATGGTCTGCCTCTGTTGGGAAATTTGGGCCGTTTGCTGATTTCTCCAGAGAACATAAGCCCGATCTCTTGGGATATTGTCGGAGTCAAGCTATGGAATACATCAGTCTTGGGGCAACAGCCTTGAAAGTTAGTGTCGCCGGCCTGGGGTGCGGGGGCAGCAGTCGTTTGGGGCAATCCACTGGCAGCACCATTGCCGAATCAATTTCAACTGTGCACCGGTCATTAGATTTAGGGGTCAATTTCTTTGATACTGCAGAGGTGTACGGAACAGAAAAAATTCTTGGATCGGCTCTTCAGAAAGTACCTCGGGACTCAGTCGTCATTTCAACAAAATGCCTTATTCCAGAGGTCCGAAATTCGGAAACCGCGTCCCAAATAGTTGCTAGTCTTGAGCGTTCTTTACTTAATCTTGAAACGGACTATGTAGACATTTTTCATTTGCATGCCGTGCAACACCGAGATTATGAGTACGTGTGCGACGAAATTGTCCCTGTTTTACTCCGGGAGAAGGAAAAAGGAAAATTAGCTCACTTGGGCATTACTGAAACGCCGCCGAATGACCCCAAACATCTTATGTTATCTCGTGCCGTCAAAGATGAGTTCTGGGAGGTGGTCATGGTTGGCTTTCATATGATGCATCAAAACGCTCGTAAGTTGATATTTCCCCACACTCTAGAAAACAATATCGGTACTCTTATTATGTTTGCGGTACGCAGTATTTTTAGTGATCTTGCCTATCTTGCGTCGACCATTGAGGAGTTAGTGGTCGCGGGAAAATTGTCAGAAAAATATAGGCACACCTCGCAACCACTGGATTTTCTTCTTAAAGAAGGTGATGCCGTTAATATCATTGATGCGGCATACCGATATGTCCGACATGAACCCGGCGCTGATGTCGTATTATTTGGCACCGGCAATCCAGAGCACGTTAAAACAAATGTCAAATCCATTATTAGCCCCTCATTATCTGAATTGGCTGTAAAGAGGGTTGTGGCTGACATGGGCCATCTTGAAGGAATTGGACTCGATCTTCCAAGGAATCGCAAACGATCTTAAGCCGCGAAGACTCGTTTTTTAAGCACGCAGAAAATTCGCTTTAAAATCTCAAAAAAGAACCCCTGCCTTTAGAATAACCAACCTCACCCACAGAAAAGACAGAGGTTTTAACTATTCATTAATTCGGGGAGGATAAGTGTTAACTGAGGGAATGCTATGAGGAAGGCTACTACTAACAGCGCCAAAAAAACGAAGGGTAGGACAGAAGTGATGACCTCCCGCATTGTTGTTCCTGCTGGGGCTGCACCTTTGGCTACAAAAAGTAAAAGCCCGAAAGGAGGTGTTGCTAGGCTGATTTCCATGACCAGTAAAGTTAGCACGCCAAACCAAACAACGTTATATCCCATCTGTTCAATTACCGGCATATAAAGCGGCATTGTTATCATCATCATGCTCACCTGATCCATAAAACAGCCGAGTACCAACAGAACTGCAAGCATTCCGAGTAAAACTAGAAGTGGAGCCAAGTCAGAGTTTAAGATGAGCAACGAGAGTCCAGAAGATGCTTCAGAAAAAGCAAGTATTTGGGAAAAAGTGATGGACCCGCAAATGATGAATAATGTCATTACGCTGAAGCGCACTGTCTGTCTGACCGAAGTGACAAAGTTGGACCATCTTAGTGATCTGTATCCGGCAGCGACCGCTAGAGATGCGATTGTCCCAAGGGCCGCGGATTCAGTTGGCGTTGCTATCCCAGTTACTATACTGCCGACGACAACAAAAAAGATACTCATCAAGGGCAACACGTAAATAAGGAATGGTTTAATGCGTTCCCACCAGGTCATTGCACCAATGTCATAAATTGGCGCGAGATGCGGGTTTGCCCAGCATCGTACAGTCACATAAAGGTAAAAAAGAAAGGTCAGGATTAAAGCTGGTAGTATAGATGCAAGCAAGAGGTCAGCGATTGGGATTCGTGCGACGCTTCCAAGAAGAACGGCGAGCGCCGATGGCGGTATAAGCATCGCTATACCGCCGACAGCTACGATTGGGCCTATCGAAATCTCTGGTTTGTAACCACGCTTGTACATTTCTGGTAAAAGGGTGCTTCCCAACATAGCTGTATTGGCAATTGTAGATCCGGAGAGCGACGAAAACAGTGTGCCTCCGGTGATAGCGACCAACGAAAGCCTACCGGGAACCCGCGCAATTAATTTATCCATAGCGTCTATGGCTCGAGCGGCGACGCCCGTGTGAAACATAATTTCACCCATAAAAATAAAAAGTGGGATCGGCAAAAGAGAAAAATTTTGAGTTGCATCGACAGCGTTTCGCACCAATTGTGCAACACCCTTCTCCCCACCCATAAAAATCGTAGCTCCCACAATGTTCGCCGCAAAAAATGCAAATACGACCGGTACGCCGAGCAGCATGAATAATATTAGGGTGCTAAGTAAAATAGCTAGGACGTAGTACCATTCCATTTTTTACAGTCCGGGGTCAGGTTTATTTCTTTTCAACGTAACCGTCGGATGGTGAGCGCGACGTAGCATTATAGTTGCCATCACAACGAAGCTCACCGGAGCGATGCTCAACAGTGTCCATTCCGGGAAAATAAAAGTTTCGTGTATGAGGACCTGTTCGCGGAACGATGTCCACCAGACATCGCACGAGTAATAAAATAGTATTATGCAAACAAGCGCGCCAATTACGTCGGCAGCAACTAGAAACCGATGTCGAAAGGCGGGGGTTAAACGCTCAAGTACTAAATCAATGCTGATATGGCCGCCTTCACGTAGCACCCATGGCGCACCAAAAAATGTTGTAATGTAGAGTGCGTATTCGGCCACATCGAGCGCCCAAGGGATGGTGTATCCCCAGTCAGCACCATTCGAAAATCGGACTATGGTTCTGCCGACGGCATCTAAGCATATCAACAATGTGAGCGCGCATAGAATGACCCCAGCTACTACCGCCAGGGCATCAATTAACGTATCTAACCCGATAGAAAATCGGGAAATTCGAGATTTAGTGATCAAGTTGTCAGTCTTAACGGATTTACCAAACGTATGGTCCTCCTTTAACACTTGGGCCAGACATTACTGAACTAGAAGTGTTCGAAGAGTGCCAATGGTAACCGGGTTGACTTTCATCAATGCGTCCCAGTGTATTTGGTGAGCTATGTCAGAAAACTCCGCCCCAAGATCGACATAGGTAATTCCGGCAGTCATCTGTGCGCTAACTTGTTGTTCGTTCTCAATTGTTCTCCACTTTGGGAATTCTTTTTCAAGCCAGATCGACATTTCCGTTAAACACTGGCGTTGGGTCTCCAAAAGGTTATCCCAGCGGTCTAAGTTAACAAGAATGTTAACGACCGCACTAAAAAACCCGGGCCCATATCGGTACTTTGTATGCTTGTGCCAACCAAGGTCTGTCACACCCCAGAGTGGCCAACCATAACCGTCCACAGTGTTTCGTTCCAGAGCGGTGTAGAGGTCGGGCGGGGACATGCGCACAGGTTCAGCACCAAGAGACCTAAAAAATGCATCGTAAATAGGGGTTGAGCGAAGACGAAAGTTCTTGAAGCGGCCGTTGCTTTCTGGCTTGGTTGTATAAATAAAAAACCGCACACCATCAATGATGTGTGTCAGATACCACGCATTCATTTTTTCATTATGGAGTTTGTTGATAATATGCCACGCGCCATTTTTTCTTTGTTCCGTGGCAGTGGTATTTGCCAAGCTTGTCACATCGCCCTCTATTAAGACCCCTTTGTAATAGTTCGGGGGTCCGTAATGCATATCAATGACACCGTCTTTTAACGTTCGCCATTGTTCGAGTGACTTCACTGCTTCGGGTCCCACAATGCTGATCTTCACTTTGCCTTCACAGCGGTTATTGACCTCCTCAGCCCATCGGAAGAAATATTTCGCGTATACAGAGCGGGCAGGTAAGAAACTGGCCGCTTTCAGTTTTACTTCCGATGCGACACAGAGTGATGGCCTGAAAAATAGTAGTGATAACGCTGCCAAGCTGATTGTTAGGACTTGAAGGAGACGCATTTTTCGTACCTTTTTCATTCCGACTGATCGAGAATAGTAATAGTAGATTAACCAGATCTTCATTATAAAAATTTGGTGCGGATAATTTTTATAAGATCTCGAACGGCGGTAGTTCGCTTCCACGAAGATTCCGAAACGGCGACGCGTGGTACCGCTGTTACACTAATTTCTGGGAGGAAGCGGGATATTGTGTCTGCTGTAAGTTGCAGCGGCACGGGACTATGTTCTGATTCACTTATAACGACAGCCGATGGTTTTAGATTATTTTGTGCCATGGCTTCTACGGTGGTGAGGGTGTGGCTAATGGTGCCAAGGTAGCTGCCGGCGACAACTAAGATAGGGACATCAAGAGCGGCCATCCAATCCATCACAGTGTGTTGCTCATTCAGGGGGACCATTGCCCCGCCAACACCTTCGATTAAAACAACCTGCTTATCTGAGTTGACGTGGCGGTCTGAATTATTTTGACAACACCTTATAAGTGCTTCGAAATCTA
>CAZSYW010000082.1:0-9628 GCA_964611315.1 uncultured Rhodospirillaceae bacterium | reverse complement strand
CTTTGTGATAGTAAATCCGTTGCGGATCTGATTTACATACTTGAAGGAGCTATAGAGCGAAATCATCCCCTGTTGCTCACCAGACTTTTTGAGGCTTCATTCGACAAGCTTCCTGTAGATATCAAAAAAAATATTGATTACGACGCGATTTCCGCGACAGGCTTCTTGGGTCCCTTAAAGGAGCTTAGGGTGAGTCCCTTGGTCGCAATTGTTACTGCTGGTACTTCCGATAATGGCGTGGCGAGAGAAGCCTCTCGAACCCTCCGTCATGCTGGAGAGCCATCAGCAAGCTTCGATGATTTGGGTGTTGCTGGTTTGTGGCGAATTTTGGAAAAAGAATCTGATTTACGTACTTATCCGGTAGTTATAGTTGCTGCTGGTATGGATGGAGCACTTTTTGGAGTCGTCGGGGGCTTGATTCCGGGAACAATAATTGCAGTTCCAACTTCGGCTGGCTACGGTGCTGCGCGAAATGGGGAAACCGCATTGGCAGTGGCTTTGTCTAATTGTGCTCCGGGGATTCTTACGGTCAATATCGACAGCGGATACGGTGCGGCATGCGCGGCGCTGCGGATACTGAGGCAAATCCGCAAAATCTAATGTGCCAGTTAAATAATTAGGAATTCGGTTTGATGCAGGTGGATTTAAATTTTGGTAAAGGGAGTGTGCCAGTACAGCTTTCGGATGATTGGGAGGTAACAGTGGTCCGGAAGCCACCAATGCCAATAGAAGCGGATGCATCGCTTGCAGTAAGAAAGGCTCTTAAATCCCCTGTAGGTTGTGCACCGTTACTCGAACTGGCTCGTGGCCGGAGTAGCGTATGCGTCTTAATTTGTGACATTACCCGTCCTGTTCCTAACGGGGTTATTTTACCAGCACTACTCAGGGAACTCATTGCTGCGGGAGTTGATCCAGAAAAAATCACCGTACTTGTGGCGACTGGTCTGCACCGACCTAATGAAGGAAAAGAACTCGAGGAGCTTGTTGGCGATTCGTGGGTTTTGAAAACAGTTAATGTAGTCAATCATTTTGCGACCAGAGATGAAGATCACGTTCAGGTTGGGATAACCAAATCAGGCACGGTTGTTCGACTCGATCATCGTTTCGTAAACGCGGACCTCAAAATTGTGACAGGTTTAGTGGAGCCGCACTTTTTCGCAGGTTATTCGGGTGGTCGAAAGGTGATAGCCCCGGGGATAGCGCATGCTGAAACAATTACTACACTTCATAATGCTCATTTTCTTGAGCATCCCAAGACTGCTAACTGTGTTCTGGAAGGGAACCAGCTTCATGCGGAGCAATTGGAAATAGTGTCGATGATAGGCGATGCATATGCAGTCAATAGTGTGATTGACGAAAAACGGCGAATGTCGTCTGTAAATTTTGGAGAAATTATACTCAGTCATCTTGAAGCAGTATCAGTAATCCGAGGGTTTGCGGAGGTTCCTGTCTCAGAGCAGTTCCCTACCGTAGTCACCAGTTGTGCTGGATATCCGCTCGATCAGACATACTACCAGACAGTTAAGGGTATGGTGGGCCCTCTAGAGATTCTGTCTCCTGGTGGGTCGTTAATAGTTGCTTCTGAATGTTCTGAAGGTCTCGGGTCAGCTCAGTACGTTGACGCGCAACGAAGATTGATCTCTCAGGGTCCTGAGGTATTTCTAGATAAACTCAAATGTAAGACGCATGCGGCGATAGATGAATGGCAGACCGAAATGCTATTAAAACCCATGCAGAGAGGAAATGTTCAACTCTATGCACCCGGTCTTTCGCAAGACGAAGAAAAATTGACTGGTGTCCAGATGATCTCGTCCCTGGACCAAGCGGTTCGGGAGAGCGTTAAGAAAAATAAGGACACACGAGTGGCGATCGTTCCGGAGGGCCCTTATGTAGTTCCGTTCGTTGCCCGTTAACACCCTTTTGTCGCCAATCCATAGTTATGAAAAAGATACAGTAACTTATGATAAATATGTCATATGTTACTGTATTTAAATGTTAATATGTTGCTCGTCCTCCAGAAATATCGAACACTCCTCCAGTTGAGAAAGAACAATCCTCCGAAGAAAGCCAAGTGATCAGAGCTGCCACTTCCTCGGCCGCGCCCATTCTTCCAAGCGGTATTTTAGAGACCATATATTTTTTGAACTCTTCCGTTACTTGGGCAAGGATCGGAGTTTCGATGACGGCTGGTGTGACGCAATTGCAAAGCACTCCGCTTTCGACCAATTCCTTGCCTAGTGATTTGGTAAGGGCAATTACGCCTGCTTTTGCAGAGCTATAGTGTGCCGCGTTCGGATTACCCTCTTTTCCCGCTATAGAGGCAACGTTAACGATGCGGCCATAGCCGGCGTCAATCATACTCGGTGTTAAAGAACGGCAACACAGAAATACGCCTGTTAAGTCAACGTCAAGGACGCGCCGCCATTCATCTACATCGGTGTCCCAAACAGTAGCGTTGTCGCCTGCGATCCCAGCATTGTTGACCAATATGTCGACTTTACCAAAGGCAGAGAGTGTGTTTTCACGGGCCTTCTCAACTGAAATGGGATCAGACACATCCACTTGTATCCGCAAGATTTGCCCCTTTTTGTTTAACTGCTCAGAGGCTTTATCCAACTCGGAGGCTTCTCGGTCCCACAAAGCTACTTGGGCTCCGGAATCCAGCATCCGCTCAGCAGTTGCGTATCCGATGCCGCGTGCTGCTCCTGTTACTACAGCACTTTTTCCATTCAGGTCGATACTATTCATTTTGCAGACGCTCCTCCTCAAAGTCAGTTAGTGTCTATATACCAATTTTTATTGGAGCACATTGTTTCGTTAAAAATTGTAAAGCGAGCCCGTTTCGACAATTTTTTCTGTTTGTTAGTACCCCGAGATTCGGCGAGCGTAGGCAATGGCTGCAAGGAGACTGGAGGGGCTTGCCTTCCCGCTCCAAGCGATATCAAATGCGGTGCCGTGGTCGACAGAAGTTCGCTGGATGGGTAAGCCAAGTGAAACATTTACAGCCTGATCAAAGGCAACCAGCTTTACCGGAATGAGTCCTTGATCGTGATACTGGGCAACGACTAAGTCAAATTCTCCGCTCGCGGCCCGAAGGAATATTGTGTCCGCCGGGTAGGGCCCGCTTGCGTCAATCCCGTCCGAACGTGATTGCGCTACGGCAGGTCCAATTTGTTCGATTTCTTCTCGTCCGAAAATACCACTCTCACCGGAGTGAGGATTAAGCCCTGCCACGGCGATCCTGGGCCGCTTTACTCCGAGACGACAAAGGTGTTGGTTGCCGGCATGAATTGTTTCTTGGATACGCTGTTGCTTACATTCTTTGATTGCCTCAGCAAGCGAGACATGGGTGGAGACCTGTATTGTCGAAATTTTTTCCGACGCGAGGAGCATGAAGGAGGAGGGTGCCTTAGTTAAATCCTGCAAGAGCCCCGTATGGCCATCATATTTGTGGCCTGCTAAATGCAGTGCCTCCTTATTGAGTGGAGCAGTGACTAGAACATCGATGTCACCGGAAAGTGCGAGATCCACAGCAAATTTCACATATGCATAGGCAGCTTGTCCGCCACCTACACTAATTTTCCCGTCCCGAATTGTTCCCATGTCGGGTGTTTCAACTTCAATTAATTTCACAGTGTTCCGGTGCCCGTTGGGTGAAAACCTTAGGTCGGCTCCAATGAGTTCATTGGCTCGCACTAAAATGGACGCACATCCAATTACGACAATTTCATTACGTTCTTTTGCGGGTAGTGATGCAAGGGCGCCGCAGACGATTTCTGGCCCGATGCCACTGGGATCTCCGATGGTGATCGCGAGTGCCGACATGGCTACTGTGCTCCGAATTGGTCATTTAATGATATGATGACTGCTCGGCGTCCTCAAGCGGAGGTATTATGCGAAAATATAAAATTGCTGCTATTGGTGGAGACGGGATTGGGCCAGAGGTTCTTGAGTCGGGTCTGCGCGTACTAAGGACCGTGGCAGAGTACGAAAAATTTGGGTTATCCGTCGAGTATTTCCCATGGGGTTCAAACTATTACCGAGCTCACGGAAAAATGGTTCCTGATGATGCGTTGGATGTATTGCAGGGATTTGACGCAATTTATTTTGGAGCGGTCGGTGATCCTGAAATCCCTGATGATGTGACGCTTTGGGGTTTGCGACTCGTTATTTGTCAGGGATTTGATTTGTACGCAAATGTGCGGCCGGCGGTGATGTTTCCGGGGCTTCATGGGCCGCTGCGTCCGGAATTATCTAATAGGATAGACTGGGTAGTGGTCCGGGAAAATTCGGAGGGTGAATACGCTGGAATTGGCGGTAGAACCCATCAGGGCTTTCCTGAGGAGACCGCAATCGATACCTCTGTATTTAGTAGAAGTGGGGTCGAGCGACTCCAACGATTTGCCTTTGAACTTGCACGCACTCGTCCAGAAAAGCATCTGACATGTGTCACCAAATCGAATGCGCAGCGATTTGGGATGGTTCTGTGGGATGAAGTGTTCGCTGAACTTACCTTTGAATATCCGGATATCAAAACCGATAAAGTGCTGGTCGATGCGGCAACTGCTCGCATGGTTCTAGATCCAAGTTCGCTCGATGTACTTGTCGCCAGTAATTTACACGGGGACATCTTGTCTGATTTGGCGGCAGCCTTGGTCGGTAGCCTGGGTATTGCGGCTAGCGGCAATATTGATCCGAGCGGGAAGCATCCCTCGATGTTTGAACCGGTTCATGGGTCTGCACCAGATATTACTGGGAAAGGGATAGCGAATCCTATCGCTGCAATTTGGTCCGCGGCAATGATGTGTGAGCACCTGGGCGAGGATACTGCGTCATCAAGGCTAATGTCAGCGATAACAGAGGTAGCAAGGGTCAGCGAAGTTTTGCCACCTGACCTCGGCGGTGATGCGGGCACCGACGCCGTTACGGACGCTATTGTGGCTGCGCTTGGAAGCGATGATTAAGAACCATAAAGTTGTTCCTAAACTAGTGGGTGACGGGGCCAGGCTCATTTTACTGAGGGAACAGTTGGTTTTTTCCCGTTCAAGAGCGGGAGCCGGTTAGTTTGGAAGAGATAGCTTTGTAGCGACTAAGTCTGCGAGGGCCAATGAGGCAGTTAAACCTGGCGATTCGATTCCATACATGTTTACTAAACCTGGCACGCCATGTTCGAGGGGACCCTGAACGAGAAAATCGCCTGTCGTGGAGCCTTCAGCTGCTATTTTCGGTCTGATCCCTGAGTAACCGGGTTGCAGGGAGTTATCTTTTAAATCGGGGTAATATTTTCTGATTGCAGCGTAAAAGCTCTCAGCGCGCTCCGGGTTGACCCGATAATCAACCTCATCAACCCATTCGACGTCTGGGCCAAATCGCACTGAACCAGACATGTCTAGTGTGACGTGCACGCCGAGTCCTCCAGGCTCGGGAACCGGATAAATCAGTCGAGAAAATGGGGCCTGACCCGAAAGTGTAAAGTAGCAACCCCGGGCTAGGTATCGCGGGGGGATGGTCGCAGGATCAAGGCCCCTGAGATTTTTGGCTACCAATTGGGCGCCGAGACCCGCTGCATTGATTACGGTGTTTGCGGAAAGACTGAATTCTGAATTTTTTTCCCCCACGAAGAGATCAATTTTCCCGCCCTCGACGGAGCCGCGCCGCACCTCGCTGTTAAAGGCTATCATCGCGCCCCGGTTTTCGGCATCTCCTTGATAGGCTAGCATTAGTCCATGGCTATCGATTATTCCCGTTGATGGAGAGAGTAGTGCACCGACGCTTTTAATTCGTGGCTCCAGGACGTTAACCTCGGCTTCATTTTTCCACTCTAAATCAGTGACGCCGTTGGCCGCAGCCTTTGTTCTCAGAGCACTGAGGGTTTCTTTTTGTGAGTCATTGGTTGCTACTATCAATTTGCCGATCCGTTTGTGTTGTACCCCGTGGCTCCAGCAATATTGGTAAAGTCTTTCCTTTCCTTCGACGCAAGAGAGTGCTTTGAGGCTGCCGGTTGGGTAATAGATTCCAGCATGGATAACTTCACTGTTTCGTGAGCTTGTCTGTGTTCCAATTGTGTCTGTGGCCTCAAGGACGATGACTTCGCGCCCAGTCAGGGCTATACGTCTTGCGACGGCGAGGCCGACTACTCCTGCACCAATTACCACGCAGTCAACTAACTCGCTCATCTTCTTTTTATGAGAATACGCATTGGAAATTTTCCTACTCGTAGTTTTTAACGTCATCCTTGGAGGCTGGTACCAGGAGGTCCGTTGTCCTGATTAATCTAAACATATGCCCTCCTTCAAGTTTGCTGTGTTGTCACCAAGCCGGGGTTTCGCAATCCGTCGGCTAAACCGCAGAAGTCCACCTTAGGTTTTGGGAGATAGGGTCATCCAGAGATAATGTATGAGTTACGGTTTGCACCATTAAAATAGGATAAGCTGTCAAAAGGTTGTTGCGGAAAGCAATAGGTTTTAAGTCAATGCCGAAGAAAAATGAAAGAAATATATCCGCCAAAACAGGTGGCGCAGAGATTCAATCATTTTTGGCGAAGGTCGCCCAGTTGCCCCGTCGGCAATCGGGAGGAGAAAACGGGCGGCTAATTTTTGCTCTGGATGCCACCGCGAGCCGCGAACCCACTTGGGATGTTGCCTGCGATATCCAGGCCGAGATGTTTTCTGAAACCGCGTCGCTAGGTCGTCTTAGCGTTCAGTTAGCATATTACCGGGGTTTTGGAGAATTTTATCGTGGACCCTTCACTGATAAGTCCGAGGGGCTCCTTCGAGATATGGTCGGGGTTTATTGCCTGGGAGGACGGACGCAAATTGCTCAAGTACTCGATCACGCCCTAATCGAACACGCCGATAAACCCGTTAGTGCGTTGGTCTTTATCGGAGATGCTTGCGAGGAAAATGTAGATGAACTTAGCCATAAAGCGGGCGAGATGGGTGTTCGCGGTCTTCCGGTTTTCATGTTTCATGAGGGTGAGGACCTGACTGCTGGCAGAGCCTTCAGGCACATCGCTCGCTTGTCGGGTGGTTCCTACTGCCAGTTTGATTCGGGGAGTGCAAAGACGCTCCGCGAGTTGCTGGGGGCGGTTGCTGTATTTGCGGTTGGGGGACGTCCTGCCTTAGAGGATTTTCAGAACCGTTCGGGTCGTAAAATCTTACGTCTGGGACCGAAGGGTGGTGCTTAACTTGAACTGGCAGACATGACTTATCTCGCAATCGGGGCTGCCGCTTTATTTTTACTGTTGTTGGGCGCGCGCGTGTTCGCGTCGGCGGATCCTGTCTTGCTCGCGAAGGTTCTTCGCTGGTCATTGGTCTCAGCCGGTGTTTTGCTTGCTCTTTACCTGTTCTTTCGGGGACAAGCCCTCCTCGCTGCCGCGCCGGCTGCTGTGGCGGCGGTTTCTTGGCGTTTACTGCGCGTGGTCCCCATGGGGCTGTGGTTTCGGCTATTTCAAATGGGAAAAGCGCGGGCTCGTCAGCGACGCTACAGCAGCGATCCCAACGTCGGAGGCGGTCAGAGGTCCACTGTCGAGTCTACGTGGTTGCGCATGACGCTTGATCACGAGACCGGAGACCTTACAGGGGAGGTGCTGACGGGTTTTTACGCAGGTCAATTATTGGATGATTTGGATGAGGGCGCTTTAGAACGGTTACTTGTTGAGTGCCGCGCGGAGGAATCGTCGATACAGTTGTTGGAGAACTACTTGGACCGGAGGTTTGGGCAAGAGTGGCGGGAGAATTTCGGGAAAGGTAGTTACTCACGCACTCCTGATAGCAGCGATATGAGCCAGGATGAGGCTTATGAAATTTTGGGCCTGAAACCTGATGCTTCGGAGGAAGCGGTGAGAGAAGCCCACAGAAAGCTGATGATAAGCAATCACCCGGATCACGGTGGTTCACCCTACCTGGCTACAAAAATTAATCGTGCGCGTGACGTCTTACTTGACAGTTGAAACAGCTTTTGGCGGCTCTGTCAGCAACGATTCCGTTTTGAGCTAGATTGTTTAAGTGCAGTTTGGCACATCGGAGTGATTGACGACGAGGGATGTGCTTCGTATACAGCCAGTTGTGTGACCCCTTCGTCTAGTGGTCCAGGACACCGCCCTTTCACGGCGGCAACACGGGTTCGACTCCCGTAGGGGTCACCAAACTTGCATTTATTCAATTATTCAATGACTTTGTTGGCGGCGTTTATCAATGCGAAGCCGGCCCTCTGAAATTTCTGCCTCGCTCATGCGAGGTATTAATAAACGCAGGTTTCCTTTCGCCATTTTGCCCCCCCGAGTGCTAGCCTCTGTCCACCAAACGAACGCTGAAACGTAATCCTGGGCCACACCTTGACCACTCGCATACAATAGGCCGAGGTTTTGTTGCGCCTCCACACTCCCCTGTTCTGCGGCCATTTCGAACCATTTTGCCGCTTCTGTATCATCTTCCTCTAACCCTGTTCCTTTTTGGTACATATTACCAAGCTTGGTCTGAGCATTGGGGTGCCCTTGCTCTGCAGCCTTCCGCCACCAAGTAGCCGCTTTCCGGTAGTTTTGTGGAATGCCATATCCGTTGAAATACATTGAGCCCAGGCTATCTTGGGCGAGGATGAAGCCCTGCTCCGCGGAAAGGAGATACCATCGCACCGCCTCAGGATCGCTTTGCGGAACAGGCGTTCCGTTTGCATGCATGCGGCCGATGAAAAATTGGGCTTCGGGGTCACCTTGCTGTGCATACGGTTGCAACTCGGTGTATGCCGCTTCGTATTCCCCCTGGATAAACGCTGCTACTCCACCTTCGACATCTGCCAACGCTGGTTTGCTTAGCAATACGAATACAGTTCCAATTATCACGATTACATAAGACATCACAAATAAAGACTCTCATTCTTTTCTTGTGGAAGAGGGCAATGCCCGAAGTGGATTTTCGACTATACCTTGGGTCCGCCTCCCATTACTATAGACAAGTAAAGAAACAACGCGGCACTCCAAATTTGTCGTTGAAATTATGTCTAAAAGACAGGGCAAAGTTATTGTTAAATTTTTGTGATGACTGTCACATCAATTGGGCGTCCCTTTGTTGATAATGAGATCCAAGGGTGTAAAGGCGGTCCGAATACCATGCGGTTACTTGTGAACGGAATTTTCGTGTACGGGGTCAAGCGGTTTGTATCCTGAACACACCTTTCGAGGAGGTAGATAATTATGACTGACACATTTGATGATGGTGGTCCTGGTGGTCCTGGTGGTCCTGGTGGCGAGGGCGGTCCCGGCGGTGAAGGGATGGACAATGTAGGGAACGCGGCAACAGAAGCATTTGAATCTGCGATGTCGGACGGGGCTTCTCCCGATGAAGCGATGTCAGCAGCGCTTGACGCTGGACAGGCGGCAGCGCAGGAAATGGGTATTCCCCAGGATGCTATTAACGAGATGGGCGAGAGCCTTCAGGAAAGTTTCACGGAAGCAATGGACAGTGGTGCATCTCCTGAGGATGCGTTTGGTAACGCTATGAATGACATGGCCGAAGGCGGTCCCGGTGATGGGCATGGTCCTGACGGGGAAGGTGACATGGCTGGTGGTCCAGATGGTGGGCATGGTCCTGACGGGGAAGGTGACATGGCTGGTGGTCCAGATGGTGGGCAT
>CAZSYW010000081.1:2068-9962 GCA_964611315.1 uncultured Rhodospirillaceae bacterium | reverse complement strand
GCGCACCGTGTTTTTCCCTCATCGAGTTATTAATTGAAAACCGCTTACACAACGCATCCAAGCTGGCGGGGGACCCAGGAAATTTTTGGCGCGCCAGAACCAACGTGTCGACTGCGCGATTAGGCTCTATGGGAGACAGACTTAGTCGATCGAACTCTGCATTGAGAAAACTAAGATCAAAACTAGCGTTGTGGATGATGAGCTTATCGTCACCTATAAAAAGCAAAAACAGTTCCACCTGCTCGGCAAAACGTGGCTGTCCGAGAAGGTCTTTACGCGCTAGGCCATGTATCGCAGTCGCCTCAGCCGGGACATCCCTTTCTGGATTAAGGTAGCTATGAAACTTCCGCCCAGTCGGTAGGTGGTTGATCAACTCTAAGCAACCAATTTCTACGATCCGGTGGCCTTCCTCAGGCGAGAGGCCTGTTGTCTCTGTATCAAGAACAACCTCACGCACGGGCTGGCCTCCTTCGACAATATCGACGGTGCGAACAGGCACCATTTCTAATACTTCTCAAAACTTTATGTACTGCTACTAAGGCAGCTCTCCTTCCGATACCAGTCAAAATCACAAATTCCGCTCTCCGGCGCTTAACGCTGTCAGGTGTCTGCCGAGCCAGAATAGCCTCTAGTTTTTCCGAGGTCATGTCTGCCCGAGACATCGCTCTTTGTCGTTGCACAAAGTCGGGAGCGCTCACGACGACAACAGCGTCACATCGCGTTTCACCCCGAGTTTCAAATAACAACGGTACGTCTACTACCACCACCGATGCGCGGGATCCCCCTGCCCTTCGAAGAAATCGTTGCCGTGCTCTACCAACCAGTGGATGCAAAATTCCCTCCAGACGACGAAGGTCTGCATTATTAGCAAACACCAGTTTACTCAAAGCCTGGCGGTCAATAGCCCCCCCCTTCAAAACACCTGGAAACGCCGCAGACACCGGTTCCAGGGCTTCCCCACTATGGCCTAGGAGACGGTGAACCTCCTCATCAGCATCAAAAATGGGTACCCGAAGTCGGCGAAACATTCCGGCTGTTTCGCTTTTGCCCATCGCGATGGATCCAGTAAGACCGAGGATCAAAGGCTCGTTACGACCCACTTCTACCCCCCCAAAACATGGGTCCGCAGCGCTTGTGTGACCTTCGGCTTCCTGCCATACCAAGCGGTGAAGCCGGGCTGCGCTTGGTGCAATAACATGCCTAGGCCATCGATTATTCTATTACCTCTTGCCACGGCGTCAGCCAGCAAAGGCGTCATGAGAGGTGCATAGACGATATCGGTCACTATGGCGTTTCGAGGCAACTTGGTTAACGGCATACTTAACTTCGGCGCACCGCTCATGCCCAGATTTGTCGCGTTTACTAACAATCCTACGCCCTCAGCTGCCTCCTCCCGGTCTCCCCAGTGGAGTGCGAATATTGGCCCGCCTATCTCCTTGGCCATCCCCTCAGCACGAGTGTGTGTGCGGTTACATATGCGAATTTCTCGCACACCTGCGCTCATCAAGCCAACACACACAGCACGTGCCGCACCACCAGCACCAAGCACCAAAACCGGCCGGTTAGACCTCCAATGGCGGCCTCCGCGTTTCAAATTTTTTATAAAGCCATAAGCGTCGGTATTACTGCCAATGAGCCGCCCTTTCGCATCCACGCTTACGGTGTTGACTGCACCAATTCTTTTGGCGAAGGGGTCACTTTTTTCCACGAGGGCTAAAGCCTGCTCCTTGTGCGGCACGGTTATGTTTACACCCTTAAACCCGAGAGCAGGTAGTGCCCATAAGACAAGAGACAAATTTTCGGGTTTAACCGGCAAGGGTACATATGCTCCATCAATACCTAATGTCTCGAGCCAAAAGTTATGCAGCCTGGGAGACAAAGAGTGCGTCACTGGCCAGCCGATAACACCGGCTAAGCCAGTGGTCCCTGTTAAGATCATTCTTGAATCACCCCTTGTAGCCGGAGGAAATTCAACAACTGGACCAGCGGGAGACCCAGTATGTCAAAGTAGACTCCACCTATGCCGGAGAAAAGCTGGATCCCGAGACCTTCGAGCCTGTAACCTCCAACAGACTTACAAACATGACTTTTCTCGGCCTCCAAGTACTTATCGAGGAAATCGTCCGAAAAATCCCGCATCACTAGCTCAGAGATCGCACAAAATCTCCAGATGACTTTTCCCGCGCGAGCCACGGATACAGCTGTTAATAACTGATGTTCTTGGCCACGAAGCAAAAGAAGCTGTTCCCTCGCGCCACTAAGATTTCTTGGTTTATCAAGCCAGTGTGAGCCGCACGTCAAAAGCTGATCACCCCCGATGACTAGCGCTTTCGGATAGCTTGAAGAAACCTCTGAAGCCTTGATATCCGCCAAGGCCTGGGCAGTGTCAGAAGCTGATCGATCAGAAGCACGCATGGTATTTTTCACAACAGCTTCATCTATTGCCGCAGCGTGAATCGAAAACGAAACTCCGGCCTCCTTCAACATGGCGGCCCTCGTCGCACTTCCGGAGGCAAGCACTACGGCTACGTTTTGATCATTCGCCTTTTTTTGACTCATAGTGCCTCTAGGTCATCCCGGCTCCGACCTAGCACGGTACAGTGATAGCACAGCAGCTGCTGTCTCCTCAATCGAGCGGCGTGTCACATCAATGATTGGCCAACTCTGCGCCGTAAAGAAGTGTCGGGCTTGATTGAGTTCATCTCTAACAGCCTCAAGATTCACGTAACTCTCAAGGCCAGACTCCTTCATTTCTCGTAACCTATTACGTCTTACTTGCACCAGACGCTCCGGCGTTGTCGTCAAACCCACAATTAGCGATTCTCCCGCTAACAAGACCTCCGCAGGTAGAGGCTGGTCTGCAATGAAAGGAACATTAGCAGCTTTCAAACCCCGATTCGCCAAATAGAAGCAAGTCGGAGTTTTTGATGTGCGGGAGACTCCGGTAAGGATCACATCAGCATTATCCACATCTCGGAGGGCCTGCCCATCGTCATGACTGAGAACAAACTGCATGGCCTCAATACGCTGGAAGTACTCATCATCCAGCACATGTTGCCGACCAGGGCGGTGCTCAATCGCCGGGGTTAAAAACCCGCTAAGTGCTTCCATTACGGGTTCAAGGACAGGCACGCAGGGCACCGATAAAGATAAGCAACGTTTCTGCAGAGCTTCCTCCAACTCCGGCTTGACGAGTGTGTACACTACAACACCGCGGTATTCTTTGATCGAAGCTAATAATTTTTCAATTTGGCTGTTGCTTCGCACCAAAGACCAATTATGTTCAACTACATTGATCCCTTCGAACTGAGCCAAGGCCGCACGGGCAATTGTGCTGACGGTCTCGCCTGTTGAATCAGAAATTAGGTGGAGATGAAGACACGTCATTAAATGCACATTTTGCCCGTTTTCTTGTTCAAAGTTTTTCTGCCTGAATAACCTGGGGAAGCTTTGTTATTTGTTAGAAGAGTTCGATTTTGTCCCTATAGAATACTCCTAAGATCCAGTGGTGTACTACCTAAAGCGTGCCTCGGATTTAAATGTGTTAAAATCCGGGGAAAGTAACATATCCAAATTTTTCCACAGGTTCGATGGAAAGTTCCTTGTCCTTAGCCCTTCAAAAACCAATTCTTTAGTGCTTGTACACATTTTGACACAGTCAGATAATGTCATTGACAGAAATTAATGATTGGGAAATACGTTGGGGAAAAGATTCAATCCCCGCTTTTCCCACTCCCAACAATTAACTACATCATATAAATAAGATTCTATTATTATATTTTATGGAGTGAAATATGGTCGTAAACGAAATAAATGACGACCAAATGGCTAAACCATTACTTCTTGCTCTTCGAGGTAAATCTCAATTACATCCACCAATCTGGCTTATGCGCCAAGCCGGCCGCTATCTTTCAGAATACCGTAATTTACGTAGTCAAGCTGGCAGCTTTCTTAATCTTTGCTATAACCCGAAACTTGCGGCCGCAGTAACCTTACAGCCGGTGGAAAGATTTGGTTTGGATGCTGCAATACTATTTTCAGACATTCTTTTAATACCTGATGCACTTGGTCAAACAATTAGTTTTGTCGAAGGAGATGGACCAAAGTTAAACCCAGTACGTAACTTAAGGGACCTAGAAAATCTTAATAGCGAGTTGAACGTGAAACATCTCTCTCCGGTGTATGAGACCATGTCTGTTGTAGCATCTCAGTTAGACCAAAACGTCGCTCTAATAGGCTTTGCTGGTGCACCATGGACAGTTGCTACCTACATGGTAGAAGGCCAAACTTCGAGACACTTTGATTTTGTCAAACACTGGGCTTTCAGTGATCCTTCCAGTTTTGAGGTTTTAATCACTCGATTGATAGATGCGACTGTAGTGCATCTTTGTAAACAAATTGAAGCAGGGGCAGACGCAGTTCAGTTATTTGAAAGCTGGGCCGGTGTATTACCGTCGAAAGAGTTTGCTAGGTGGTGTATAAAGCCAGTGGAGATCATAACCAAACGGGTTAAGGAAAAATTTCCAGGGACACCGGTGATTGCTTTTCCACGGGGTGCCGGTGTTGGTTATGTTGGCTATGCTGGTGCAACCGGAGTGGATGGATTAGGTGTGGACTACACTTTACCTACAAAATGGATAGCAACGGCGCTTCAGCCAAACGTTTGCGTTCAGGGCAATCTCGATCCACAAATTTTACTAGTGGGCGGACGAATGATGGAAGCCGCGGTAAGAGATATAAAAAACGTGTTGAACAATGGCCCCTTCGTTTTTAATTTGGGGCACGGAGTGCTTCCTCAAACACCACCGGAACATGTTGCCGAACTTGTTCAACTAGTGCGAGAAGATTAGATTTCTGCTTGATGTCCCGTCGCGCACTTGTCCTGTTTAATTTAGGAGGACCTGACCGGCTTGCTTCGGTGAGGCCGTTTTTGTTTAATCTTTTTAGCGATCCTGCGATCATCAATAAGCCGTTTCCGGTGCGATGGTTTTTAGCACAATTAATTTCCCGAAGACGCGCCCCCGTTGCACGGGAAATCTATCAACAACTCGGCGGGGCTTCGCCGCTACTTTCTGGGACGCAGGCACAGGCAGAGGCAATTAACAGGGAGCTGGGAAACGGTTGGCGAGTTTTTGTGGCGATGCGTTATTGGCATCCATTCAGCGAGGAAACGGGGAAAGATGTAAAAGAATATGACCCAGATAAAATTGTTCTCTTACCACTCTATCCACAATACTCAGTCACTACTACTGCGTCTTCCCTGTCTGAATGGCAGCGTGTAGCGGCTGTCGTAGGTCTAACTAAACCGACGTCAATTATTGGTTGTTACCCAACTGCAACGGGGTTTATTGGGGCGCACGCAGGCTTATTGCGGGAAGCTCTGGCGAGTAGGGAATTAGGGGGTAAGCCGCTGCGTGTTTTGTTTTCTGCGCACGGGCTTCCGAAAAAAGTCATTAGATCCGGCGATCCATATCAATGGCAGGTAGAGCAAACTGCACGCGCTGTTATTCGGGAGGTTGCCACAGAATCAATAGATTGGCGCGTGTGTTATCAAAGCCGGGTTGGGCCGCTCGAATGGATAGGGCCTTCTACAGATAGTGAGATTGTAAAAGCAGGTAGAGAAGGCAAATCCGTGATCGTAGTGCCGATAGCATTTGTTTCCGAGCATTCGGAAACGTTGGTAGAGTTAGATATTGAATACCGACGCCTAGCGAAGACAGCTGGAGTGCCCTTTTACCACAGGGTTCCAGCGCTTGGTGTGACACCAGAATTTATCAGGGATCTTGCTAAAATGGCCTTGGCCTCGGCCGCAGGTGGTTCGCACAGCTGCGTTGAAAACCGAAGATGTCCAACAAAGTGGAGTCGTTGCTGTGGTGTTCTTGATGAAGCCGAAGTTAAGAGAATGACTTGAGGGCAGAAGGGGACTAGTTATGGCTGACGGTTTAGCGGATATTTACTTATGGCTTAAGGCGCTTCACGTCATATCAATTATTGCCTGGATGGTAGGGTTACTCTACCTGCCACGGTTGTTTGTTTATCATGCTGATGTGCAGCCGGGGTCACCAAGTTCGGAAACATTCAAGGTGATGGAGAAACGTCTTTTGAGAGTGATCATGACTCCAGCAATGCTGGCTTCCTGGTTGTTTGGGCTGGGTCTTCTCGTCAGTTCTCCAGCCGTAAGCTGGGGCAGCGGGTGGCTCCATGTTAAACTCTTGTTCGTGCTAGCTATGAGTGTGTTGCATGGAATGATGGCGCGGTGGCGACGTGATTTTGCGAACGATGCTAACCGGCATGGAGCCCGATTTTACCGAATTTTAAACGAGGTTCCGACCGTTTTGATGATCGTCATCGTGCTAGCGGTTATCATCAAACCGTTCTGAGCGCGGGGCGTTCTAATAAGTTGCGGGAATTTGAACGTTTGACGAAATGTCCGGACTGGCGTAAACAGGTCTGCGCCGGACAAGAACTGGCGTTTACTTCGCGATACTTCTCCGATTTTCCAGCCCCTTCGTCGTTTGACCATTTCTGTTAAGCGGTGGTTACTGAAATAACACAAGTGCGACATTACCGACTGCTTCCTGCGGACACGGGTGGTTACACCCGGATCAGCTTGAATACCGTGAGCACCTCATGAACCTGCAAGAACTAAAGCAAAAAACGCCAACTGACCTTCTCTCATATGCTGAAGAGTGTGGTGTTGAGAATGCGAGCACTCTTCGTAAGCAGGATTTGATGTTCGCGATACTAAAGGCGCTTGCCGAGCAGGATATAACAATTTCGGGGGGTGGGGTCTTAGAGATTTTGCAAGATGGCTTTGGGTTTTTACGTTCACCCGAGTCCAATTATCTCCCGGGGCCGGACGATATCTACGTATCGCCTAATCAGATACGTAGATTTGCCTTACGCACTGGTGATACTGTTGAAGGAGAGATTCGACAACCTAAGGATGGCGAGCGGTATTTCGCTATACTGAAGGTCAACGAAATCAATTTCGAATCTCCTGAGAATGCGCGCCACAAAGTCCATTTTGATAATTTGACGCCGTTGTACCCGGATCAATGGCTGCGCCTTGAAGTGGAAAATTCCGAGAGCAAGGATATGACCTCGCGTGTGATAGATTTAGTGGCGCCGCTGGGGAAAGGTCAGCGAGCGCTGATTGTCGCGCAGCCACGAACTGGCAAAACTGTGGTATTGCAAAATATCGCCCATTCAATCACTTCCAATCATCCCGAGGTTTACCTTTTGGTGCTTCTGATTGACGAGCGCCCGGAAGAAGTTACGGATATGCAGCGCTCAGTAAAAGGCGAGGTGGTAAGCTCCACTTTTGATGAACCTGCTCTTCGTCATGTGCAGGTTGCTGAAATGGTGATCGAGAAAGCGAAGCGGCTGACGGAACATGGGCGGGACGTGGTTATTCTTTTGGATTCTATCACAAGGCTAGGCCGTGCCTACAACACCGTAGTCCCATCATCCGGCAAGGTGTTGACAGGGGGTGTTGATGCTAATGCTCTACAGCGGCCCAAACGGTTCTTTGGTGCGGCTCGTAATATCGAGGAGGGGGGCTCGTTGACGATAATTGCAACCGCCCTAATTGACACCGGGTCTCGTATGGACGAAGTAATTTTCGAAGAATTTAAAGGTACTGGGAACAGCGAGATAGTCCTCGATCGTAAACTTGCTGACAAGCGTACCTTTCCTTCAATCGACATCGGGAAATCTGGTACTCGGAAGGAAGAGCTTTTGGTGGCAAAGGGTGAGCTTTCGAAGATGTACGTCCTTCGGCGTATCTTGACTCCAATGGGCGTAGCTGATGCCATGGAGTTCCTACTCGATAAGCTTGGAGACACCAAAACGAATGATGATTTCTTCGAGTCTATGAACACCTGAGACGACA
>CAZSYW010000081.1:0-1968 GCA_964611315.1 uncultured Rhodospirillaceae bacterium | reverse complement strand
GTATTGGCGCTGTTCTGGAGGTCAGCACGGGACGCTGTATACACCATTAATGAGGGTCTAGTTAAATACAGGGATCCCTTTGCAAGGACCCCGATGTCAAAGTTCCCGAGTGGGCCGGAGGCTTGGCCAAAGTTAACCAACATTCCTCGCGGCTCCAGGCATTCAATCGATTTGAGCAGAGTATCTCGGCCGACGGAATCGTATACAACTGGCACACCAGCTCCATTTGTGATCTCTTTGACCCGTTCAACGAAATCGTCTCTGGTATAAACTATCGCGTGATCACAGCCGTGGGCTTTGGCGAGATCGGCTTTTTCATCAGATCCGACCGTGCCAATCACGATAGCGCCGCGTGCTTTGGCCCACTGGCATGCAATAAGACCGACACCCCCAGCGGCAGCATGGAATAGATTTGTGTCGCCCGGAGAGCCCTTGTAAGTCCGCTCCAACAGATATTCGACAGTCATCCCTTTGAGCATCATACTTGCAGCAGTTTCGTCATTTATTCCATCAGGGATCACGACAAGCCGGTGGGCGGGGATTAAGCGATGTTGAGAGTATGCGCCAACGGGCATGCCGGCGTATGACACGCGATCGCCGATCGCCACTTCCGCCACGCCATCGCCTATGTTTTCCACTACGCCTGCGCCCTCCATACCCGGGCAAAGGGGCATTGAGGGGGCCGGGTACAACCCTGTCCGGAAGTAAACATCTATGAAGTTCATGCCAACGCCGGTATGCCGGATCAGGGCTTCACCGGGCCCTGGATCACCAATCTCAATTTCCTCCCATTTCATGACTTCTGGCCCCCCAATTTCGTGGGCGAGGATTGCATTACACTTCATTTTGGTCTCCAAAGTAAGTGAGTGTTAGATTTGTTCTGGTAGATTTCGGGTAGATAGCCCGGAGGCTCGGAGCGAAAACTACAGTATTTCAATCGGAAAACAATCGTTGAGGAAAGGACCCCGGTTATTTGATGGGTGATGACGGGGGTTCTTTGGTGTACTTTTGTTCCAGTATCAGCAGCGCTTCTTTTGTCTTCAGGCCGCGCCCGCCACTGTATCCGGTCAGATACCCGTTCTGCCCCACCACCCGGTGGCAGGGAATGATGAGTGGGATGGGGTTGGCACCGCATGCACCGCCTACAGCCCTCGGACTTGTAGACAAAGTGGCGCCAACAGCACCATAGCTTATGGTATTTCCGTACGGGATTGATCCGAGGTGCTGCCAAACTCGGCGTTGGAAGGGAGTGCCTTTAGGAGCAAGAGGCAAATCAAAAAGTATGAGTTCACCGAGAAAAAACGCCTGGATCTGGCGTTGAGCCTCTCTCAGCAATTTATTTGGCGACGCTGCGACTTGTTTGGCCCAACCTAAGTGCGTGACGGCCTCCTGTCCCTTGGCGTATAGCACCCCGATCGGGGTCTCAATATTAATCACATTTGACATCAGCAGCGCCCCAAGACAATAAAGGGAATTTTGTATGACGGCACAAAATTTTAGACCCGTATCGTAAAGTTGCAAGGACAGCAGTGTTTTCCCACTTTCCAAAAACACAATCTTCCATGGCTCGAAATGATTGGCACAACGAGAGTATTAATTACACCTAGGAATGATGCCGTAGCCCATCGCGTCTAAAGCTGTCGGGACTTTTGGCGAACTGTACGTTAGTTTAGGCTCAAGTGATGTTGCGATTTAGTAATGTTCAACTGAAGGATAGCCATTTGCCAACCTGCGACAGTGATCCCCCAGCATTTTATAAAGCCCACGTATTTTGTTGTGTAAACATTAGACCCAAAGGACACCCTCGGGGTTGTTGCTCAGAACGGGGAAGTCTTGAACTGAGGGCCTACATGAAAATGAGAGCGAAAGAACTGGGGCTTGATGCCGTGCGAATTAACGCCGCTCAGTGTTTAGATCGTTGTGAGTTGGGCCCTACCGTGGTCATTTTCCCGGAAGGGGTTTGGTATC
>CAZSYW010000080.1:2168-9964 GCA_964611315.1 uncultured Rhodospirillaceae bacterium | reverse complement strand
AGTTTGATTGTCCACTCGCAGGCCGCCAAATGTAAAAGTAATACCGCAGGTCACAGCGTATGCGGAAAAAGGCGGTTGATCTATTCGATTGGCCCAGTTGGACTTTGGCACCTGAAGATCCACTGCAGCTCGACCATCTTTAATGTTGGGATTGAAATCTACCCCCGTTGACACTGCCGCATTATACTCATCGATCGTTATTCGGGCACGCGACGCATCTACGCCATCAAGTTTCTCAAGGAGATGTTCAAGACTTTCAGAACTGACTTTCGTCACCTCCCGGATTCTATATTCATCCCGCAGACGGTGAGACACTTGAGCATCGAAGATTTGCCAAGCAAATTGGCCTGGTTGTTTTAAAATTTCGCCTCCATATTTGGCGTATGTATAGTTACGAAAATCCGCTCCCTCGTCGACAAAACGCTCTCCGTTAGCATTAATCATGATACCAAATGGGTAACTATGTTTTTGAAAACCATCTCCGACTGCTAGATCACCAAAATCAGGTGCGTTCCGATCCCATCCAACCGCGTGACAACCGGACCAATTGCCGTAAGGCATTGCCCCAACATCCAGGGCCATCCTTATACCATCTCCCGTATTAAAACGACTTCCACGGACCTTTGCCAAATCCCAGCCCGACCCCAGATATCTAGCACGCCATTCAGTATTCGCCTCAAAACCGCCGCTTGCTAGAACAACTGCGTCGGCCTCCAAACTTACCATCCGGCCGTCCTTTCGAACCCGAACGCCACATACCGCACCATCCTCCTGTATTAATTCGATGGCCCGAGTTTGATAAAGTATTTCAATGCCGGCTCGTTGCGCTGCAAGGAATAGTGCATCTACCAGACCAGGGCCTCCGCCCCACGCCTCAACCGTCAGCCCACCCCAAAATTTGAATCGCCCATCGACTTCAAACGCTTGGCGACCATAAATTGGAACGAACCGAACACCTTTGTCACGCATCCACAGAAGCGTCTCCATACTCTGCTTAACTAATAACTCCACTAAGTCTGGATCGGATCGGTATTCAGTGACACGCGCCATGTCGTCAAAAAACTGATCTTCAGTGTAGGTTCCAAAATCTGTCTTTTTAATCTCTTGCACAGATAAGTCCGGCATCAATTCCTTGAGTTGTTCAACACCCTCATAGGCGACACGAACTGCCCCGGCAGTGAACCTAGAATTTCCACCTCGCTCGTCTTCAGGAGCGCACTCCAATACTACTACCGATGCTCCCTGATCACGTGCTGATATTGCGGAACACAACCCAGCATTTCCTGCACCGACCACGATTACCTTACGACTCGACATCCATTGCCTCCAAAAAACTTATTAAACTGATAATAGCCCTTGCACAAACATTGCAAAGATCATTACAAAGCCTCCATAGTGAAATTCTCGGTGATCAAAGATTAGAAAGTAGAGACATGGCACAACAAGTCCGCACTGATGTTTCGGGATCGGTTTGGAAAGTATTCGTTAAACCCGGTGATCACGTCAAAAGCGGAGACGTGCTATTCATACTCGAAGTAATGAAAACGGAGGTGCCATTCGAAGCTGATGCAGACGGAGAAGTTACAGCAGTGCACATCACAGAAAACTCCGGGATAATTCAAGAGGACACGCTCGCTGTCGAAATCTCCTAATTGAAACAACGCCCCGCGTACACGTCAGGGGCGCATTGTAAAATTGGCCACCCCGGTCTTTCTAAGGGGAGCGGCAATATTGGCAAACTCGCAAAGCAGTGGGCGGGTATCACGTGGATCAATTAGTTCCTCTACTGAATATCGTTCCGCCGTACGGAATGGAGAGCGAACTTGATTAAGCCGTTTCTCGATGTCCAGGAGCATCGCATCCCGATCTTCTGCATTTTCCAGATCTGACTTGTATGCAGCCTCAATTCCTCCTTCGAGAGGCAATGAACCCCAATCTCCAGAAGGCCACGCATATCTATACTGGAAACGCTCAGCGTTACTGTGACCGGCGCCCGCCACCCCAAAAACCTTACGGATCAAAACAGAGCACCACGGAACCCGAGCCTGATAGAACGCTGAAAGTGCCCGCGCCCCGTGACGAATGGTGGCTGACCTCTCCGATTCAGTCCCAATAACAAAACCCGGACAATCGACTAAATGGACAACCGGCAAGTGGAATGTCTCAGCAAAATCAACAAATCGGGTCACCTTTATCGCGGTATCCGCTGTCCACCCTCCAGCATAAATACGCGGGTCACCAGCCATCAGTGCTACAGGCCAGCCATCCAGACGAGCCAACCCTGTAATAGCTGATCGACCAAACATGCGCCCTATTTCAAAGAAAGAACCCTGATCGACTACTGCCTCAATAATAGGCCGCATCTCGTAAATCTTGCGACGGTCTTTTGGTACCGCGTTAATTAACCACTCTTCACGCCTGTCTTTAGGATCCGTCGGTGTGGTTCTTGGAGGCACATCATGCACGGACGAAGGAAGGTACGATAGGAACGATTTTGTCCGGGCAAAAGCCTCCGCCTCAGACTCCACTTCATCATCCACTGCACCGTTGCGAGTGTGTATATTACTGCCACCTAGTTCCTCTTTCGTCACATTCTCACCGATCCGCGCCACCACAGGTGGACCCGCAACAAACATCTGTGACTGCCCCTTTACCATGAGCGCATAGTGACTGGTCGCTACCCTTGCCGCGCCCAATCCCGCCACAGGGCCCAAAGCGAGAGAAACGACCGGCACTTGGCCCATGTTAGCAACTACCCAATCCCAGCCTGGATTTCCGGGGACATAGGTATACCCATCTGATTCAAGCGATTTGACTGATCCGCCCCCTCCCGTCCCCTCAACCAACCTTATCACCGGCAAATGTAATTCATAAGCCATCTGCTCAGCTGCGATTTGCTTTTCATGAATACTGGCATCTGCCGCCCCACCGCGAACAGTAAAGTCGTCTCCGACCAAAACCACATTGCGCTCATCGATCTTACCCCTGCCAAATATACAGTTCGAAGGTCGGAATGACTGAAGCTCGCCGTCCTCGCTATAGTGAGACTTGCCACTTATTGCACCAATTTCATGAAAACTGTCGGTGTCCAAAATTGCGTTGATCCGCTCACGGACGGTGAGTCTTCCGGCGTCATGCTGCCGTTTTATTTTTTCTGGACCACCCATGTGATGGGCCAACTCGATCCGCCTCTTCAGTTCGTCAATTTCGGTGTCCCAAGACATATTGCAGTTCTACACTTTTTTCGAGTTTCGCTGAAATTCTTCGACGTCAACCACATTGAAAACAAACAAGATGAAAACTATCCCTCTTTTTCACCTATCAGGCATAACTTTGACGGCTCGTATAATGACGATCCACCCCCTGCTACCACACAGGTTGGCACTAAAAACGGAATTTGCCCAGCACCATCCAATCAAACCACATTGCCAGATTTCAAGTCAGCAACTTCATCAGGGTCATACTCTATCCATTGCGCAAGAACTTCTTCCGTGTGCTGCCCAGCCGTGGGTATTGGGTGTCGAATAGACAAATCTGTCTCGGACAACCTGGTTACAAAGCCTTGCATCGGAACTTTCCCCGCCTCTGCATGCTCAACTTCAATAATTTGCTTTCTATAACGAAGTTGTGGATCAGAAATTACCTCTCCGATGTCTGCAACCTTGGCGCACGGTACACTAAATTTTGCCATCACTTCGACAATCTGGTTTGCAGTCCGAGAACACATCCATGGCCGGATTTGTTTCTCCAGGGCATCTACATTCGCACGTCGAGCCGCATTAGATCCAAAACGCGGATCTTCTCCAAGATGCGTTAGTCCGGTCGCCTCAAGAAATCGTGCAAAACGCGCATCGCCTCCGGCGACGATCTGCACCCACGCTCCTTCAGAGGTCTCGTAGGAATTAGACGGCGCTCCGAAGCGATCCCTATTTCCAAACCTCCCCGCCTCCTCTCCGAGTAGCTTATAGGCTGGAATCGCTGTCATCAGCATTGAAAGGGCACTATCAAGAAGAGCGGCCCTAACTACCTGGCCAAATCCAGTCGTGTTTCTCGCCTGAAGGGCACTCAGGATGCCAATAGTCGCATGCAGAGCAGTTGTGTGATCGACGACGGTGGTTCCCATTAAAGTAGGGGGTCCATCAGCCGGCCCCGTCATTGACATGAGCCCGCTTGCCGCCTGCGCTACTGCATCAAAACATGGCCGACCTGAATTTGGCCCCTCGTGCCCATAACCTGAGATACGCGCCATGATTAACCGCGGATTTAGCGCATGCAACTTATCCCAACCGCACCCCATTTTCTCCATGACACCGGGGCGAAAATTTTCCACCAAAATGTCCGCCTCGGCCGCTAACTCCCGTAAAATCTGCTGCCCGCGGGAATCTCGCAAGTTGAGTGATATACTCTTTTTGTTTCGGTTAAATACCATAACAAACAGGCTATCACCGCCCACAAGAGGTTCAATTGTACGCGTTTCTTCCCCCGTTTTAGGTTTCTCAACCTTCACAACATCTGCCCCAAGATCACCAAGTAACATCGCACAGTAGGGACCAGCGATATATCTTGAAACATCGAGCACCTTCAGCCCTTGCAGAGGTCCCATCACTTTTCTCCAAACTTATTTATCAACTTATTTCCCAGCACCCAGGTTAAAGGCCTCGACTCACCGAACACTAACCCCTTGCCGGCATTCCACCCCGTAAGAGACCCATGCCGGCGTCAATTGTGAAAAGTTCACCTGTAATGTTGGGAGCTCCTTCAAGGAGCCACACGACAGTGCTTGCAATGTCCTCAGGCTCATTAACTGCCTGAAGCGGTGTAGACTTCTTTATGTGGGAAACCATACGGTCCGTGGCGTCATCACCGATTGCCTGCCTGTGCCAGCCACTTTCAATATACCCAGGACACACAGCATTAATTTTTATAGCAGGTCCGAGTGCGCGAGCCATGGCAACTGTAATCGCATTCAAAGCGGCCTTCGAGCCGATATACGCCAACGATGAGCCAATACTATACACCCCTGCCACTGAGGAGACATTGACGATCGCACCCTTCCCTGTGGATTCCATGTGTGGGGCAACGGCCCGAACCATCTGAAATGCGCCGATTGTATTGACCGCGTAAATCTTCTCAAAATCCTCGGCCGACAAACCTTCAAGATCATGATGTGCACAAAACTGAGTGGTGCCCGCATTATTTACTAATCCATCTATACGGCCCCACTTGTCCAAAGCAACTTGCGCTAGCAGTCGACAATCCTCGTCCTTGGAAACATCCGCTTGCTGAAGGATCACCTCTCCTCCCGATGCTCTACAAGCCTCCGCAACAGCCTTCGCTTTCTCGGCAGAGCGAGAATAATTAATCACCACTTTAGAACCGCGCCCCGACAACATACGTGCAGTGGCGGCACCCGAACCGCTGGCAGAGCCCGTGACAATAACCACTCCACCATCCAAATTTATCATACCCTGCAATTCCTCTCTAATCGTGGTCACCGACAGCTAAAGCTTTCCGTGCACCTATTGCAATTGAGGACCTCCTTCTTCACATTGCACTACAACGCAAAGGAAAAATACTTTTAAAGATCTGGTGGGAGCCCCCTGACAGAACCTAACTCTGTTTCCTATTTATAACTATAAATTTTCTCCATTGACCTAGAACCGATTACTTTGAAACAAATAAGATGGGCTACTTGATTGCATCGTTAACGCGGGGCATGACTTCTTCCATCATCAGCTGCATGGAACGTTTCGCTAATTTTTCATCCATCCAGTCGTGCCCCGCATAAAGAAGGGTTCCAAAATCGCCCACCAGATCTCGAAATTCTAAAATTTGATCAACAACTTCGCTCACTGTACCTCGGATTACTAACTGATCTACGATCGTTTCCAAATTCAATGATTCGTCCGACTGATTTTTTTCTGTCTTGAACAGATTTGCACGCCCTCCACGCACCAATTTTGTAAAAAGAGAATTAAAATAGAAGAAGTAAGGTCCGTCTGGGCCAGTTGCATATTGCTCAGCCACATTACTATCATCTGCTACGAATATACTTTTTGCTATCCTCCAATTATCGGACTTTGCTGGACGTCCCGCTTCCAGGCACCCCTCAGCATAATTTGGCCAGTGCGACGCGACCCAAGCCGGTTGCAAAAAATTTGCAGAAATTGGTTCCCACCCTCTTGCAGCTGCCGCTTTCACGCCCTTGGAAAAAGGCGCCACTGCCGTAACTACGATCGGTGGATGGGGCAACTGAAACGGCTTAATTATTGTCCCCTGACCAATCTCCGGGATCATCATCTGTTCGACAGAAATATTCCAAAATTCACCCTTGAGATTGTACGGCGCCTCCCCGGCCCAAATTTTTAAAATAAAATCCATGCCTTCTAAAAACATGGCAGTTCTATCGCGGTCCAAATTTCCGAACACTTCAGCATCGGACATCAAACCACCCGGACTCTCCCCGAACAAGAATCTGCCTTTTGCCATATGATCTACCATCGCGACTTCGGCGGCCACACGTGCAGGATGGTGATTTGGGATATTTACCGTGCCTGTTCCCAAAACGATATTTTTGGTTTGCTCTAAGAGCCACGCGATAAAGATAAGTGGAGAGGGAATGTTCTCCGCCTTATCGGTTATATGCTCCCCAATAAACCCTTCTTTGAAGCCAAGTTGATCAGCCCAAACTGTCATCTCCAAATCTTCTCGAAGAGTCTCAAATTGCTCACGATGATGTGGATGTATTGGCATGGTGAAAAAGCCCAGATCCATAACTAAAACTCCAACAGAAATTTATCTCTTTTTAACGATTGCTTTTAATATGACCCGGCCTCTTCGACCAGAGTGAGAAACCCTCGAGTAAAATATTTTAGTGGCCTAAGTTATGCCGACAATACACTAAAATTGCACGCCTTAAGGTAAGGTGGACCACTCCTCCACTACCTTAAGAACTGACTCTACCAGATAGGTTAAATCCTCTGTCTCAATGTTAAGAGCTGGAGTAAGATAAACGATATCCCGAAATGGCCTGACCCAGACCCCTTTTTCCAACAATTTTGCGCGCATCCAATTTAAACGCATCGAGCCAGAAAGCTGCACAACTCCAATAGCCCCCTTAACCCTCACATCGACCACGCCCGGTATTTCTGCAGCTGGCGCTAATGATTCCTCTAGTTGGGACCCAATGCGATTGGCCTGTTCAAGTCTGGGTTCGGCTTCAAATAAGTCGAAAGAGGCGTTGGCAGCCGCGCAGGCCAAGGGGTTTGCCATATACGTCGGCCCATGCATCAACGCTGCATCCGGATCGTCCGATAAAAACCCCTCGTATACTTTCTCCGATGCAACCGTTGCTGCCAGGGCCATCGTACCCCCTGTTAGCGCCTTGGAAAGCGTCGTTATATCTGGAACCACCCCCGATTCCTCCTGCGCAAACATTGAACCTGTACGCCCAAACCCAGTGAAAATTTCATCAAATATCAGAAGTAAATTCCACTCATCACACGCAGCCCGCAGGCGCCTGAGCACGTCTGTCTCATATATTTTCATCCCTCCAGCCCCCTGCACCAATGGCTCAACAATAACAGCAGCACATTGATCACCATGAACCTCGAGAAACTTTTTAAATTGCTTAAAATCGGACTCGGTAATCGGCAACGGCACAACATGTTGTTCGGGAAGAACTCCTTTAAACAAACTATGCATACCCTCTTCCGGATCACACACGGACATCGCAGCAAATGTGTCCCCATGATAACCACCAAGAAAGCTAACAATCCTGTTCCGCTCTGGGTGAC
>CAZSYW010000080.1:0-2158 GCA_964611315.1 uncultured Rhodospirillaceae bacterium | reverse complement strand
CTTTGTTGATAAAAAACTGCATCGCCATTTTCAACGCAATTTCAACAGAAACTGATCCTGATTCTGAAAAGAAAACGCGATTCAACGACCCGGGTAACGACTTTGCGATTCTTTCTGACAAAGAAAGAGCTGGTTCATGAACCAAACCACCGAACATAATATGTGGCATTACCTCTAATTGTTTAACTACCTCCTGACGAATATGAGGGTGGTTATAACCATGACATACAGTCCACCACGAAGCGATCCCGTCAATTAACTCGCGTCCATCCGCTAACCGAATGCGGGTTCCGTTAGCTGAAACCACGGGGGCAGGAGGTGTTTCTGTTTGCATCTGGGTATACGGTAACCAGATGTGGGGAAACCCTCTCTTAAACCATTCGACAGGCTCTGGTCTTATATTTTTAGCCACCACGTTTAGTCCTGATTATATTCAGTTTTGGGAAATATAGCTTTGTTGCGAAGGACTGAAATCGGTTTCGATGACTTAGTATACACCGGCCCACTGTTTGGAGCCCGCGGAATTGGTATTTATTCAAAATAAATAACACTAAAAGAACGTCAAGCAGACAGAACGTTGACAGCTTGCTTTAGATACGGCGACAATACAGCGCAGAGTGACCCTTCAACTACGATCTATTTCGCTCTATTGACCCCAATGCCAGAGCCCTTCCGTAGCCATGAGATCCCTAGAAGAATACGCTGCCGCCAAACTCCTTCATTTGGAGGCAAAGAACCTAAAAAGAAGCCTGGTCGAAACTCATCGGTCTACAAATGGAAGAGCGAAGCGATCTGGACAGGACCTGATTTCGTTCGCTTGCAACGACTATTTGAACCTATCTGGTGACCCACGAGTCGGCAAGGCAGCACAAAATGCCATTCAGAAATATGGTGCAGGTGCTGGCGCATCTCGTTTGGTTACCGGAAACCACCCCCTCTATCAGGATCTTGAAAGACGGCTCGCGCGCCTGAAAGGCACAGAGGACGCGTGTGTATTCGGTTCTGGATACCTGGCCAACCTTGGCATCATCCCGAGTCTAGTTGGGGCAGAGGATCTTATCGTTGTGGATGAACTTAGCCATGCCTGTCTTCTAGCGGCCAGTAAATTAAGTTCGGCGCAGGTGAAAATTTTTAAACACAACGACACGCACCATGCTCGCGAAATTCTCGAACAATTTCGCTCTCAACATCCACGCGCAATGATCCTTACGGATGGTGTCTTCAGTATGGACGGTGATCTCGCTCCTCTTAACGAACTTTGTGCCCTGGCACAAAGGTTTGATTCATGGTTGATGACTGATGATGCTCATGGGGTAGGCGTACTTGGGGCCGGACGCGGCTCTACTTTTTCTGAACAAATTAAAGTGAGCGTTCCTTTACAAATGGGGACTCTTTCCAAAGCAATCGGAAGTTATGGAGGCTACCTCTGCGCCTCAAAGTCGGTAATCAGTCTCATGCGAACACGGGCTCGGACACTAATTTATTCCACTGGGCTTCCACCTGCTGTGATCGCAGCTAGTATCGCCGCCCTACAAATAATTGAAGATGAACCAGAACGATCTGAAAAACCTTTAAAAAACGCTCGACTCTTCGCACAGGTACTGGGGATCTCTAAAGTTGATAGTTGCATCGTTCCCCTGGTGATAGGGGATCCAAAACAAACACTCGATGCATCGGAAATGCTGGAGCAGGAAGGCTACCTCGTCACTGCCATCCGCCCGCCAACGGTACCCGAGGGAACAGCGCGGCTGCGTTTTGCCTTTACAGCTGCCCATAGTGAACATGACATTTTACGACTCGGAAAGCTCGTAAAACAAAAAATCTTGAAAGGATAATCTCATAATTACTTTTTTTGTCACGGGAACAGGAACTGGAATCGGGAAAACGTTTGTTACTGCGGCTCTTTGCCACCAGCTTCGATCTGATAACCTGTCAGTACACGCCCTTAAACCAGTGATCAGTGGATATGATGGGAGTGATTTAGAAAACAGTGACTCAGGCATTTTATTACGTAGCATGGGGGTACAGCCCTGTGACGAAGAAGTGCAAAAAATTTCACCCTGGCGGTTTTCTGCCCCCATCTCGCCAGATATGGCAGCGAAATTAGAGAAACAGTCCATAGATTTCGAAGCACTAAAAAGGTTTTGACAAAATTATC
>CAZSYW010000079.1:0-9991 GCA_964611315.1 uncultured Rhodospirillaceae bacterium | reverse complement strand
AGCGATTACAGTCCCGTTCCATAACGCCCTCGCCACGTAACTCTTCCCCCAAGAAGGTTAAGGAGCGCCTAGACTACACGCCTCGCCCCAATTCCGAAAGGACCTTGGCCATTAACCGCCCAACATTCGTTACACCCCCCAAGTTTTTTGGTGTCGGCCTTCACACGAAATAGTCGTCAGCCCGTTCTGAAAGCCTTGAGAAAATAACACTAAGCCGGGGACCTGCTGCTGCACAAACCCAGAGGGGCGTGGCGCCGGAGGGGCCGAACTATCTTTCACCAAAGATCGCGGTACCAACACGAACATGCGTGGCCCCGAAGGCTATCGCAATTTGATAATCCGCACTCATACCCATGCTAAGGTGTTCTATATCGTGACGATGGGCAATTTCTCGTAGCAAACCAAAATGCAGCGATGGTTCTTCATTAATCGGCGGAATACACATTAGCCCATGAATCCGGAGCGCAAATTCTCTCCGGCACCGAAAAATAAACGAATCAATGTCTCAAGGCCACACACCTGCTTTTTGCTCTTCCTCTCCAGTATTAACTTGAACAAAAAGGTCAGGACAACTGCCTATTCGATCGCGGACCCGCGCTATAGCGCCGGCTAGTCTAAATCGGTCCAGCGTTTCAATAACGTCGAACAGCATCATCGCCTCATGAACTTTATTGGTCTGCAAAGGACCAATCAGATGCAAACGTATTTCTGGGTATTTAGCTTTAAGAGGTGGCCATTTGTCAGCGGTTTCCTGCACCCGATTTTCTCCAAAACAGCGGTGTCCTGCTTCTATGATTGGTTGGATGGCTTCGGCCCCAAATGTCTTGCTCACAGCCACTAATGAGACAGTCTCAGGCGCTCGGCCTGAACCGGCAGAGGCAATTACAATGTGCTCCTTGACGGACAAAAGATTGGCCGCACCATCAGTACTTTCATCCATCGGAGAGAACTCTGGACATGACCGAGCCGCCCTTTCAGTTTATTGGTCCATACATGAACCTAGCAAAAGGCGGAACAGCCCTCAAACTCCACGAACGAAATATCGTCTTACCGGACCGAAAGACGGCGCCAAGAATAATAATGGTCACGGACCAGCTCCGTGCGCCAAGAGTTTTCGAAGCGGCGAGGGCGCTGCCGCCTGGCTCAGCGGTGCTGTTTCGAGATTATGAAACACCTGCCCGTTTGGAGCTGGGGAGACAATTACGCATCCTATGTCGGCAACAAAGGTTACCTTTTCTTGTGGCCGGAAACGGGCGATTAGCAGCGCACCTTAGGGCCGACGGCTTGCACATGCCAGAAGCATGTGCTCAAGGCGCACGCTGTTGGAGGATGTGGAGACCGAATTGGTTCATTACTATGGCAGCACATTCACCAATGGCCTTACAGCGAGCGGCTCAGGTCGGCGCAGATGCGGCTTTGCTCTCACCAGTATTTCCAACACACAGCCACCCGAGTGCTAAACCGCTAGGCGTTTTAGGGTTCGCGAGCTTAGCACACCGATCTCCCTTGCCAGTTTACGCCTTTGGAGGAGTTAATAGACGGACCGTGCGGAGGCTCGCCGGGACACGTTTGTGCGGCATTGCCGCCGTTTCTGGATTGTCGACCAATTAATTTGCTGGTGTCGAGAGCGGGGGGGTGGTTTAAAAACGCCTTACTCTCGACATCAGATGGCACGACAACTATTCTGCCCCTCTAAACATGCTGCGACCTCCGCAGGCAAGGACTTCATGTAGACATGGTCAAACCTAGCCAATGCCGTTTCTATTATTGGCCGGCACAGCCGGGTCGATTGTACGCCGTGTGTGCACTTTATGCGGCGAGTGTCCTGCTACCGCTGGTCGGATGTGACAAACTGGACTTTGGCACGGATCCGATTTATCCAACGCAGCGTGAGCAAACGGTGGCAGGAAGTGGCAACCCTGTCCAAGACCCTTCGTCCGACAGGTCGTTGATTGGGGACCTTTTCTCAGATGACACGACGGAGGCATTGATGATCCCAGTCAATGGTCATCTGTGGCGCGCCTCCTTGGATACACTATCATTTATGCCGCTTAGCTCCGCAGATCCCTTTGGCGGCGTTATAATCACGGACTGGTATTCGCCTCCGGACACACCCGAGGAACGGTTCAAGGTCACTGCCTATATTCTCGCTCGCACTCTAAAGTCTGACGGCATACGAATAGCCGTCTTTCGTCAAGCGCGGAGTGAGTCAGGGGACTGGACCAATGTGCCAGTAAATGAGACCGTGGCTGGTGATCTTGAAAACGCTATCCTAACTCGGGCGAGGGAGTTCAAAATCCGGACCAATCCTGGTTAAAGTCCGGGTGGACGAGACTGGCAAAAACCAACCCTCATGCACTACTACTAAGACCTTCAGACTAATAAGCACTAAATGACACTGCATGGCTCGTTATAACGCTCAGGCGACCGAACAAAAATGGCAGGCCTTCTGGGACGAACACAATGTGTTCGCTACCCCGTCCAGAAGCTCTGCAGAGAAATATTACATTTTGGAAATGTTTCCCTATCCGTCGGGCCGCATACATATGGGCCATGTCCGAGTGTATACGCTCGGTGACGTAATCGCTCGCTACAAACGGGCCAAGGGATTGGATGTTCTGCATCCAATGGGGTGGGATGCCTTCGGCATGCCCGCAGAGAATGCCGCAATAGAGAACGGTATCGCGCCCTCTAAATGGACCTGGGACAACATTGCCACGATGCGCCAACAGTTGAAATCCATGGGGCTGTCGTATGACTGGTCCCGTGAAATCGCCACTTGTTCACCTGACTATTTCCGGCATGAACAAAAAATGTTCTTAGATTTGTTGGGCATTGACTTGGCCTATCGAAAAGAATCCTTGGTTAATTGGGATCCTGTGGATAACACAGTGCTCGCCAACGAACAGGTGATCGATGGTCGTGGCTGGCGTTCTGGCGCCTTGGTGGAACAACGGCTGCTCCCGCAGTGGATGTTTCGCATTACAGCCTTCGCTGATGACCTCTTGAAGAGCCTGCCCGCCCTTGATCAATGGCCGGAGTCAGTGCGGACCATGCAAGAAAATTGGATCGGCCGATCTGACGGCATGCAAATCAATTTCTCTCTAAAGGACCGTGACGACGACCTGGCCATCTTTACGACTCGGCACGACACGTTGTTTGGCGCAAGTTTCTGTGCCGTCGCGGCTGACCACCCTTTGACGAAAGAGCTTGCCTCAATCAATCCAGAGTTGAACGACTTCGTTGCTGAATGCAAAACACTAGGAACCAGTGAAGCCGCCCTGGAGAAAGCTCCTAAGTCAGGTTTTGATACGGGCATCCGGGCATTGCACCCGTTCGATAACAAACTCGAATTACCTGTTTTCGTGGCAAATTTTGTGCTCATGAATTATGGAACTGGAGCCATTTTTGGATGCCCGGCGCACGATCAACGTGATCTCGATTTTGCTCGAAAGTACGGCCTCAACGTCACACCGGTAGTGTGCCCGAAAGACCGTGAAGGTGTTGAATTCGCCATTTCCGACAAAGCCTTTGCCGGGGACGGCACCCTGATTAATTCACACTTCTTGAACGGACTTGCCACGGAAGAAGCAAAGCGTATCGTCGCACAACGACTCGAAGCAAACCATCAGGGCAAAACACATGTGAGCTACAGACTACGTGATTGGGGCATTTCGAGACAACGATATTGGGGATGTCCAATCCCCGTAATTCATTGCAAAAATTGCGGGGTTGTTCCGGTGCCTCAATCCGAGTTACCGGTTCTACTTCCGGACGATGTAGATTTTGAAAAACCAGGAAATCCCCTTAATAGACACCCAACATGGAAATACGTCGAGTGCCCCCGTTGTGATTCTCCGTCTGAGAGAGAAACAGATACTTTTGACACATTTGTTGATTCATCATGGTATTTTTGCCGCTACGCCTGCCCCAGTGCTGATACGCCGCTGGAAGAGAAAGCCGTTAACGATTGGCTGCCTGTCGACCAGTATGTCGGAGGGATAGAGCACGCCATTCTCCACTTACTCTATTCGCGGTTTTTTATGCGCGCGATGCGCGCTTGCGGGTACGTCAATTTTGACGAACCGTTCACTGGTTTACTCGCGCAAGGGATGGTGTGTCACGACACTTACCGCGATGCCAAAGGTTGGTTGTATCCAGAAGAAGTTGAGCGTGGCCGAGATGGTCTCCTTGTTCGGCGTGACACCCAAGCACCGGTTATTGCTGGTCGCTCAGAAAGCATGAGCAAATCTAAAAAAAATGTAGTCGACCCAGAAGCCATAATCTCGGCTTATGGCGCCGATACTGCGCGGCTTTTTATGCTGTCAGACAGCCCCCCGGAACGAGATATTGAGTGGACCGAGTCTGGAGTTGACGGTGCTTGGCGCTTTATACAACGAATTTGGCGCATGGTTGACGAACCGAAGGTTCCTCTGCTGCCCAAGCAAACCCCTCCGCCAAGTAATTTTGATGGTGCGGCATTAGCGTTGCGACGTACCACGCACAAAACAATCTCTGATGTCACTAACGATTTCGAGAAATTTAGATTCAATCGGGCTGTGGCTCGGGTGCGCGAGTTGGCCAACGCCATTGGTGTGTTCGAGCAGAATGACGACGCCGGCTCATGGGCTTTCCGGGAAGCTCTGGAAACTTTAGTCCAGCTGATCGGGCCAATGATGCCACACCTTGCCGAGGAAATGTGGCTCTTGCTTGGCTATGATCCAAGTCTTGTAGATCATCCTTGGCCGAAGCCTGATCTCGCTCTAGTTGCCGCGGAAAACGTAACGGTCGCAGTTCAGGTAAATGGCAAGTTGCGCGCGACATTAACTTTCGATCTCGATGCAGATAGGACTATCGTGGAAAGCCGCGCTCTAGCTGATCCGACCGTGATTGCATCCATAGGCGGCCGTGCTGTGCGTAAAATTATAGTAGTTCCCAACCGAGTAATAAATGTTGTGGTTTAAAGCAATCATCGGTTCTTTATTGGTCTTCGCATCTTCGACCGGGTGTGGCTTTAGACCGATGTACGGACACCATATGGGCGATGCCGTGCTTTTTCAAATGGCTGCAGTTCATGTCTCTCCGATGCGTGGCCTTTTGGGTGTGGAAATGTACAATCAGTTACGCGACAATCTAGCGCCCGGTGGTAGACAAGTCGCACCACGATTTCAGCTAAATTTAGAATTCAGGGCAAATCGAGACGCTTTGATCACAGCAAAGGATAGTCAAGTACGCCGCTTTAATTTGGTGATTGATGCATCGTACAGTTTGTTAGACATCGGATCTGGGAAATTACTCACCTCCGGGAAGGCCAGCGCCATTACAAACTACAATGTCGTTGAAAGCAGTAATTTTGGAACATCAGCCGCAGAGGAAGCGGCTCATCTTCGTGGCGTCAGGCAAATTAGCGAGCAAGTTGTCTGGGGCTTATCAGTCTTTTTTAAACAACGCTCATCTAACACGCAGAAAAATTATGAAAGTAGTCGCTCGGAAAGTTGAGGCTCTGCTGCAAAAGCCGGGACCAAATTTGCGGGGCGCACTACTTTATGGCCCTGATCAAGGTCTAGTGCGGGAACGGGCAGACCGTCTCGCCAAGGCCATAGTGGAAGACCTGACCGATCCGTTTCGCGTATCAGACCTATCCGCTGCGGATATAAAAAATAATCCGACGTTATTACTAGACGAAGCGGCTGCTTTATCCATGACTAGCGGCAAACGTATAGTCCGCGTCCGCGGCGCCAATGACGACCAAGTTGACCTTTTCGCCGCACTTTTCACCATAGAAAAGCCACTTTCGTTGGTCATTGCGGAAGCAGGAGAATTGCGCCCACGGTCCACCTTGAGAGCCCTATTCGAGAAACATAATGATGCGGCAGCGGTCGGTTGTTATCTCGATGACGCAAGCGGAATCGACGATTTAATCCAGGATATCTGTAGAACGCACCACCTCACGATCACACCAGATGCAAGACGCCATCTTGTAGATAACCTAGGCTCGGATCGCTTAGTTAGCCGACGCGAACTCGATAAGCTTGTGCTTTACCTGGGAGACACAAGGCATGTGACCGCGTCCGACGTCATAGCCCTTGTAGGAGATAACGCTGAGACTTCCCTAAATAATTTCGCTCTCGCCCTCGCTGATGGCGACCACCGCCAAGTAACCCGCGCACTCAGACGCCTCGCGCTGGAAGGGGTTACTTCAGTGCAGGCCATTCGCGGCGCTATGCGACACCTGCACCGGCTGCACTTAGTCGCCGCCCAGGTCACCTCCGGCCAAAAAGTTGCGCAGGCAATTGGCAGTCTTCGCCCACCAGTTCATTTCACGGCACGCAGCGCCGTCCAACGCCAAGTATTGTCTTGGTCAGCACCAAAATTACGGAAAGCGATGAGCATATTGCTTGAAGCTGAAATCGAATGCAAAAGCCGGACTTCCAGTCTTTCAACTACAATCGCAAACATGGCGTTTTTGCGTATCGTTAACGCAGCGAGGCGGCTAAAAACTCGGTGAGGCGGCTACCAATTTTTGTTTTCGTAGTTTTGTTAGTAACGCATCGAGTTGCGTCAAATTTTCATAGGCTAAACGAACCTCCCCGCGTTCCCCTTCACCACTGATCGTGACTTTGAGGCCGAGCAAATGGCTAAGCTCTACTTCTAATTGGAGGGTATCCGCACTTTTCCCTTGCGTTACAGTCCTGCTCGAACGCAACTTGTTCACTAGCCGTTCCGTCTGACGAACACTAAGCCCTTGTTTTATAACGATTTTAGCAAGGGTTGTGGGGTCGTTACTCGCAAGTAACGCCCGGGCATGACCGGCCTGTAACGCCCCCTCTTCTAGCCATTGTTGAACAAGACGGGGTAACTTAAGTAATCGGATAGCGTTTGCTATGTGGCTCCGGCTTTTCCCAACCCGTCGTGCAATACTCTCTTGGGTCTCGTTAAAGTCCTCGGTTAGACGCGCATAGCCGCGCGCTTCTTCAATAGCACTAAGATTCTGGCGCTGAATATTCTCTATCAGCGCTATTTCAAGTGTTTCGCGATCAGTTAGCGTCCGAACTACCACCGGCAAATCATGGCAGCGGGCCATCTGAGCCGCACGCCATCGCCTTTCACCGGCGACAATTTCATACCTGCCCGAATGTGTCGGGTCAGGCCGCACCAACACTGGTTGCAACACACCATTTTCCTCAATCGAGGCAGCTAGTTCACGTAGTTCCGCCTCATCGAAATGCCTCCTAGGCTGGTTTGAGCTAGGCCGCACCAAGTCGAGGGTCAGAGTTTGAGACCCACTAGTCCCATTTCCAGCACTAGCTCCTTCTGGGCGATTGCCCAGGAGTGCGTCGAGACCTTGGCCGAGACCGTGCGTTTTAGTACTCATGCCGCTGTGGCCCCCGCGTCTCGCCGCCGAATCTCAGTGACAAGCCGCATGTAAGCCTGCGCGCCACTAGACCGATGATCATAAAGTAACACCGGTTTGCCGTGGGATGGCGCCTCTGACACCCTGACGTTCCGAGGGATGACAGTATCGTAGACCTTCGAACCCAAATGCGCCCTCACATCGGCGGCGACCTCAGCCGATAAATTGTTTCGCTGGTCGTACATTGTCAGCAGTATGCCCTTAATTTCCAAGCTAGGGTTAAAATTTTGTCGAACCCGTTCAACGTTACTCATTAATTGCGACAACCCCTCAAGAGCAAAAAATTCACACTGCAGTGGTATCAACAAAGCGTTCACGGCCACCATGGCGTTAAGAGTCAGAATCCCTAAGGAGGGCGGGCAGTCAATCAGTAGTTCATCATATTCTTTTGTCACGCTAGCCAGTCTGTCACGAAGCCGAAAAGCCCTATCTGGCTTATCGACAAGCTCTATTTCAGCCCCTGTTAAATTAATATCTGAAGGGACCAAGGATAACCCAGGGATCTCCGTTTCAATAGTAGCCTCGTCAATCGTAGCATTTCCCATCAAAGCGTCGTATGTAGTGCGCACTCGCTGAGGCCGAGGCACACCAAGGCCGGTACTGGCGTTCCCTTGAGGATCGAGATCTACAACCAGCACCCGCCTCTTAAGAGCCGCAAGAGCCGTGGCCAGATTGATGGCGGTGGTAGTTTTGCCGACACCTCCCTTTTGGTTAGCAACTGCAACGCGATGCAGCCCCTCCAAGGGATGTGTCGTTTGATTATTGGCCATCAGCGCGCGCTAATTCTCGTATCTCTAACACGACCCCACGGGGGTCGGTTTGACTCTTGTGCCTCTCAACATGCATTGTCCAGTCTTTAGTCGCCTGGGTCAATTCCTGTTCTACCGCGGCCCCTTTATGCAACAACGCTACCCCGTCCCGCTTCAGCCAACTAAAACAATATCCCAAAAGCTTGGAAAGCGGTGCCACAGCGCGGCTAGTCACTACGTCTGCGGGCTCCGGTGCACTCACATCCTCTAACCTGGCGTTTGTAATCTGGGCGCTCGCACCTGTTGCACGCACTACCTCACTAAGAAACGAGCACTTCCGCGTGTTACTCTCTACAAGCTCCACACTGGACTGCCCCATGATTGATAAAACTAACCCGGGGAAACCGGCGCCACTACCTAGGTCCACAAGACGCGAGTGATCTGACTGACACAGCCTCTGTAGTTGGGCTGAATCAAGAAAATGTCGATGCCACAAGTCATTAATGGTGCCTCTACCCACCAAGTTCATGTGTCGTTGCCAATGGTACAAACATTCTGCATACGTCTCGAGCTGTGCCAACGTTTCACGTGAAACACCTGTTTTTGATTGAAAATCACTCGGTCCAAATTTTTGCGACAACATGTGCCCAGATTTGTTCCCAATCAGGAGATGGCGGCGGCTTCCCACCGACGAAGATGAACCATTATTGCCGTCAGCGCAGCAGGCGTTACTCCAGGAAGACGTGCAGCGGCAGAAATCGTTGCAGGACGCGCTTCGGCTAGTTTCTCCATGGCCTCGTTCGAAAGACTTCCGACCTTACGATAGTCTATTTCGCAAGGTATCTTTCGGGAACGATCACGCCGATATGAATTGATCTCGGATTCTTGCCGCTCAAGATAACATGCGTATTGCGCCTCTATCTCGACTTGTTCCCCAATTTCGCCTTCGATCTCACCTACTTCCGGCCAAATGGCCGCAATCCGCGCTAAGTTTATTCCAGGATATCCGAGCAACTCTTTGGCCTGCCGGACTACCCCGTCCGAGCGAACCTGCAGGCCGTACGTTCGTGCTTTACTCGGAGTTATTGACAGGTCTTCAAGACGTTGTAATGCCTCGTCGTACGCCGCCCTCTTCGCGTAATAATGCTCCGAGCGGGCCCTACCAACACACCCAGCCGTGATTCCCCTCCCGGTCAGCCGCAGATCTGCGTTATCTGGCCGCAACCTAAGACGATACTCCGCCCGGGAGGTAAACATCCGATAAGGCTCACTCACACCCATCGTAACCAAATCGTCAATAAGTACGCCAATCATAGCCTCTGCCCGGTCAAGAATGAGTGGCTCTTCAGCGGCAACAGACCGGGCGGCGTTCAAACCAGCAATTATGCCCTGCGCCGCAGCTTCTTCGTAACCAGTGGTGCCGTTGATTTGGCCTGCGAGATAAAGCCCCTCGATTTTTTGGGTTTCCAAGCTTGGCTGCAACTCACGCGGGTCTATAAAATCATATTCGACGGCATAGCCCGGCTGCCGCAATACAGCACGTTCAAGCCCTGGAATTGTTTTTAGCATCTCGACTTGCACAGCCCTTGGCAAGGACGTCGAAATTCCATTTGGATAAACCGTAGTGTCTTCAAGCCCTTCTGGCTCCAAGAAAATCTGATGGCGATTGCGATCAGCGAAGCGCACTACCTTGTCCTCGATAGAGGGGCAGTAACGTGGCCCCGGGCTCTCGATTGACCCGGAATAAACGGGTGCCCTATGCAAATTTGCCCGAATTAGGTCATGGCTGGCCCTCGTGGTACTGGTCATATGGCAGACAACTTGTGGC
>CAZSYW010000078.1:0-10242 GCA_964611315.1 uncultured Rhodospirillaceae bacterium | reverse complement strand
ATTAATACACAATCCAGCGGTCGCTCGTCAGACGATGTCAGGGATTTGCCAAGGGCCGCTATGCGACGTACAACATCCATCGAATCCGAGCCGTCCGTCGCAAAGTACTCTGTCTTTGCTATGGATACACGGCTGCCCGCAACACTTTCTTCGAGCGCCGAGGCTACCGCATAACCATAGGCGCTGTCAGGCACCAAAGTGACAATGCGGCGCAGCCCGGAAGCCTCCGCAAAAGAGAGAATACGGCTTACTTGTTGCCCCGGCGTAAAGCCAAACACATATACGCCTTCGCCAGCAACAGAGCGATCATTTGAAAAACCGATCATTGGCACCCCTCTAGCGCGTGCCACCGGTGCCGCTGCATTAACCGATTCACTAAACAAAGGCCCGACCAATAGCTGGGCACCCTCATCAAGCGCTTTGCTTGCAGCCTCCGTAGCTCCTTGCGGAGTGCCGCCTGTATCTTTGATGATTAAAGTGGTGTCCGAATCGAAATTTTCGAACAAAGACATTTGCGCTGCATTCAACATTGCCTGACCCAGCTGTGCACCGCGTCCACTGAGAGGTACTAGCAGTGCCACGATATCTCCGACCCGGCCCACGCTCTCAACTTCAACTTCCGGGGCATCAAGTGACCGACGTCCGTCGCGAATAAAGGGCATTCCTTGGTCAACCGGCTGTGTATCAAGACCCTTAGGAACTGTTGCCGCGCGCTCTGATTCTGCCATCAACTTAAGCATGTCCTCCGCCGACAACGACTCTTCTCTGTCAGTCGCAAGCGTTGGAGCCTGAGCCTCACTTACACTGGCAACCCTCCCTTCTTCGGCAGAAACGGCCGGCCCACCAGCTTCTTCTCTCGATCCATCAGGCACCTTCACTGCGTCATCTTGCTCAAGTGGAGGTTGAACTTCGGTGAGATGCGGAATAAACCTGGGTGACTCGCATCCGAGTAACGGTAACAGCAATGCCACGAGGACCCGCGCTGAGACACGGTGTAAATACTGCGAAGGTACACAGGGCCCCTTCACGGCCTAAATCTCATCCAGAGAAAAAACCCATTGCAGACGCATCCGTAAACACTAGCGATACTGCTGCCGCAAGTAAACTTGCGCCCGGTCTTTATATCGTCTCGACACCAATCGGCAACCTGAGTGACATCACTTTACGTGCACTCGAGGTCCTAAACAACGTGGAGCTAATCGCCTGCGAGGACACTCGCCACACCGGCAAACTACTCAGCCTACACGGGATCGTGGTACGACGGACAGCATATCACGAACATAATGCCCAACGAGCACGGCCAAATCTTTTACGGAGGCTTCAAGGTGGTGCCGCGATAGCACTAGTTTCGGACGCGGGGACACCCCTGATCTCCGACCCAGGGTACAGATTGGTGCGTGAGGCTGTTGCTGCACGGATACCTGTTGTTCCAGTACCTGGAGCATCTGCTCCCCTCGCGGCCCTTGTTGCGTCTGGGTTGCCAAGTGATCGGTTCTTATTTGGTGGGTTTTTACCCACAGCATCAGGGCCCCGCCGGCGGGCCTTAAGAGCGCTCGCTGGTATCAACGTAACTTTGTTGTTCCTGGAGAGCCCTCGTCGACTTTCCCTGACACTAGATGACATGGCAAAGGAGTTAGGTGATCGTGAAGTTGCAATAGCGCGCGAGCTCACAAAAATACACGAGGAAGTCACCCGGGGGCCATTAACGGAACTTTCCTCCCAGTACAGAAAGGAGGCGGCATCGGGCAATACCCCGCGTGGAGAAACAGTGATAGTGGTCGGTCCAAGCACCAAACATCATCCAACACTTTTGGAAAAGGAGGTGACCGATGAGTCAGATGCGCTGCTCACGATGGCTCTTCAAAACATGAGCACCAAAGAAGCAGCAGAAACGGTTGGGCGCATCACTGGCCGTAGCCGACGCAAACTTTACGCACGCGCCTTAAAACTGAAAAATTAAAGAGAGCAAAAATTGCACGCCAAAACCCGGTCGAGTCCCTGGAACAAGACTTTTAATAGCGCCAAAACTTTCTTGCACAATACCCCAAGTTCGGCGCATGTTTTCCTAGGATCGGTTGCAATGCCAGACGCATAGTTTCTCTTCTACATGAGCAGGAAATGACACCACCAATAGTCACCAAGAGCAACGTTGATGACCTCGGTGCATAACGGAACGTTCGCCGACATTGGTAAAAGCGCACTACTGTTAAGCAGTATTATTGCGGTGGCCTTCCAATGTGCCTGCACGCCTGTCGGCACCGCTATCGGAGCAGGTGCAAGAGCCGGCATAGCTTTGGCAGAGGACCGCTCAATCAACGAGGTACTGAACGACACCGCCTTAAGGGTCGCCATTAACGCACAACTCTTGGAAGCCTCATTCCAGGACTTATTTTGGTCGGTCACTACCACTGTGTTTGAGGGCAGGGTGCTACTAACGGGCCGCGTGGTTACCGAAAGCCTCCGGGACGAAGCAGCTCAAATTGTATGGAAAATAGAGGGAGTCCGGGAAGTACTCAACGAAATCGAGATAGGCGAGAATAAAGATGTCGCCGACTCCGCACGTGACAAAATGATCACGGTCTCATTGCGGACGAAGATCCTTCGTGACCCCCGAATTGCCGGGATCAACTACAAAATAGGCGCCTATGATCGAGCTCTTTATCTAATTGGCGTCGCCCAAAACCAAGATGAACTTGACCGTGTGATCACACACGCCCGCGAGGTCAGATATGTTCGTAAGTTGGTAAGTTATGTCTTGCTATCTGAAGATCCAAGCCGTTTGCGTTAGGGTTCGTCCCCAGAAATGCATGGAGTTAGTTCAATGAATTTTGCCGTGGCGTTACAAATGGATCCGATTGAGGAGATTGATATCTCTACGGATTCTACTTTTGCCATCGCCTTGGAAGGGCAAGCGCGTGGCCATACGTTATTCCACTACTTGCCGCGACATCTCACACTGGACCGCGGTCGTCTGGTAGCAAGAGGCCGAAACGTCGAGTTGCGTCCTAAGGCGAACGATTTTTATACACTCGGGACCGAGACGATTGTCGATCTCTCAAGTATGGATGTGATCCTCATGCGTCAGGACCCACCGTTCGACATGGGTTACATTACCGCGACACACCTCTTGGAACATGTGCACCCTAAAACTCTCGTCGTCAATGACCCGGCGTCCGTTCGTAACGCTCCAGAAAAATTGTTAGTTACACAATTTCCTGACCTTATGCCGCCTACATTAATCACTTCTGACCGTGGTTTAGTGACGCAATTTCGGTCGGAATACGGAGACGTAATCATAAAACCTCTATTTGGAAATGGTGGAATCGGCGTTTTTCATGTTGGCCCTAATGATGAGAATCTGAGCGCCCTAATCGAAATGTTTACTGTCACTTGGAAAGAACCAATGATGGTTCAACAGTATCTTCCAGCGGTGCGAGACGGCGACAAAAGAATTTTATTGATAGACGGCGAAGCGATGGGCGCAATCAATCGAGTGCCGCCTGCAGGCGAAGCGCGGGCTAATATGCATGTAGGTGCCCGAGCAGAGCCCACAGAACTAACAGATCGGGAACAGGAGATTTGCGATACCATAGGTCCAAGCTTGAAGGATCAGGGACTTATATTCGTCGGCATCGATGTGATTGGAGGGCATCTCACTGAGATAAATGTTACCTCACCAACAGGCCTCCAAGAGTACGAGCGTTTCACCGGGGTCTCATTACCAACCCGTATCTGGGGATCAATCGAGGAGAAGCGGAAATAAGAGGCAGCTTTGCGCTGAAACCCCCATCACGGCTTCATAGTGAGGGTTAGCCCGCCATCGATGACGAGTTCTATACCCGTGATATACCGGGAGTCGTTTGAAGCCAAAAACACCGCCGAATGTGCAACATCCCATGCATCTCCCATCCGACCCATGGGGCACAGCGCATTCCGCTCCCGAACCATAACGTCGACGTCATCGTAAGCGCTGGACACGGCTCCCCTGATCAAAGGCGTATCCATAAGCCCGGGGAGTATCGCGTTACAACGAATTTGATGTTTAGCATATTGGGTCGCGATATTACGGGTGAGCGCATTGACAGCGCCCTTGGAAGCAGAATACGAAACGCAAGGATAACCAAGGGAGTAGAACGAAGCTATTGAGGATACATTAATGATGGCCCCGCCTCCGGCCTCAATCATGTGTGGTAGCACATTCTTAGTGGTCAAATACATGCTCTTGACGTTTACATCTATCAACCGATCCCAGTTTGCCTCTTTTATCTCTTCCGGGCCTCCAGGTTCAACTATCCCCACATTGTTGTGCAGCACATCAACCCGACCGTAGGTTTCTATACACGCCTTTACCAACCCCTCGACCGCATGATTATCTGTCACATCGGCACCGTAAACGACGCAATCTCCGCCTTCACCGTCTATGAGACCCTTGGTTTCGGCTGCTGCCTCTGGACTGATATCCACTGCAAATACTTGCGCTCCCTCACGCGCGAACTGCACGGCACACGCCTTACCATTCCCCCACCCCGGCCCCGACGATCCAGCACCACAGACAACTGCTACCAGCCCTTCTAGCTTTCCGCTCATTTGTCCTCCCCTTCGCAGCCAAATATGCCACAAAGCACTTTTGCAATTATTACTTTGGTTAACAAGAACACAAAGCGCCAGCCCATCCCCGTGGGCGACCAGTTACACGAACCACACCTCTCGCGTCCCACAACGAGTGAGGGCTAGTCCACAGCCGAATTATCGAGGTCTAACTCCACCAAGTTTGCGTCCACCGAAGATATGGCTGTGAAAATGTGGAACTTCCTGGTTCGCATCTGCACCACAGTTCGTCACCACACGATAGCCTGTCTCCGCGACGTCGAGTTTCCTCGCTACCACACCAATTGCGCGAACATAGGCCGCGAGCTCCTGATCGCTCGCTAGCTTCGAGAAATCATCAATCGATATGTATGCTCCCTTAGGAACCACCAGTACATGAACTGGCGTCAGCTTTCCGATGTCATGAAAAGCGAATACGTGCTCATCCTCGTAGACCTTTTCAGCAGGAAGTTCGCCCCGCAATATACGCGCAAAAACGTTGTTGCTATCGTAATGCATGCGATACCCCTCCGTATCGATATTATAGGAATCGGCAGCAACCCGGCCCTTCATTTGGTTTTGCGTTTGCCTGCCTTTTTGGCATCGAAGCCGGAAATACCTTCACGGCGTAAAAGTTCCGCATAAATATCAGATGGAGCAAGACCACCATCTGCCCACAATATCATCAAGTGGAACAGAAGATCTGCGCTTTCCGAAGCGAGCTCCTTTTCATCTCCGCTAACCGCCGCCAATGCCGTTTCTACAGCCTCTTCTCCTACCTTTTGTGCAATTCTCGACGTACCAGACTGAAGCTGCCGCGCAACATATGACGTGTCTGGATCACCCTGCCGGCGATTCACAATTACCGTAAATAAGCGGTCCAGTACGTCCGCGTTCGCCTTATCCATAAAGTTTCTCCGGGTCTATTAAAGCCTGACGAACTTTTACCGATCCATCTTTTGTCATGGACGTGAAAAAACAGCTTCGCCGGCCTGTGTGACAGGCAACACCTGTTTGATCGACGAGTGCCAAAAGAGCATCTCCATCACAATCGACTCGTAATTCTATCAGGCGTTGTACCTGACCCGATTGTTCGCCCTTGCGCCACAAAGTTTTGCGACTGCGCGAAAAATAACATAATCGGCCGGTCGCAAGAGTCTCACGAACAGCATCGATATTCATCCAAGCCAGCATTAGAACCTCTCCAGAATCGTGTTGCTGCACTATCACAGAAACTAATCCGGCCGTGTTAAAGTTTACTAAGTCGGGCCATTTACTGGTCATGTTGATTTTCCCATCAAACCATTTCTAACCGCTCGGAGATGCTACAAGTCAGGGAACCATAATACCCTGCTACAACATCAGTACAGGAAAGGCTGATGTTCGTCCCCTCATAAGCGCACTGCAATGCCGGCACGTTGCATATGCATTTTAGCCTCAGCCACGGAATGAGTCCCAAAATGGAAAATGGAGGCCGCGAGCACGGCACTTGCGTGAGCATCGCGAGCCACTTCGACCAAATGATCAAGATTACCGGCGCCCCCCGATGCTATCACGGGAACCGTCACTGAGTCGGCAACGGCGCGCGTTAAGGCCAAGTCAAATCCCGCCTTGGTCCCATCCCGGTCCATCGAGGTCAATAAGATTTCACCGGCTCCAAGGTCAGTCACTCTTCTCGCCCAGTCAAGGGCGTCGATTCCCGTCGCCTCTCGCCCGCCATGCGTATAAACTTGCCAGTGATCGGCTCCACATGCCTTCGCATCCATCGCGACAACGATGCACTGAGAACCAAACTTCGCGGATGCAGTGGATACAAGTTCCGGGTCTCTTATGGCCGCAGTATTGATAGAAACCTTGTCTGCGCCAGCCATTAAAAGCTTGCGAATATCATCTATACTTCTCACACCTCCACCTACAGTCAGCGGCATAAAACACGCGTTAGCAGTTCGCGCAATCACATCAAGGATGATATCACGACGATCGCTGGAGGCCGTAATGTCGAGAAAACACAGTTCATCTGCCCCGGCTGCATCGTAAACGCCGGCCTGCTCCACTGGATCCCCAGCATCGACCAGGTTTATAAAATTGACCCCCTTGACAACACGCCCATCTCTGACGTCAAGACAAGGAATTAAGCGAGTCTTGAGCGTATTTTTCATTCTGCCATAACCTTAAGCGCCGCCTTTGCATCCAATCTCCCATCGTAGAGGGCCCGCCCAGCTATCACACCTGTGACACCGTCCTGTTCTAGTGTCTTTACCGCCAGCAAATCATCTAAAGAGGCCACACCTCCGGAAGCGATCACCGGCGTCGAAACACTTTTTGCTAAAGCCCTGGTCGCTATAATGTTTACCCCAGCCGCTGCGCCGTCGCGACTGATGTCAGTAAAAATTATGGCCGCCGCGCCCGCGCCTTCAAACCGTTGAGCTAACTCCGACACCGATATATCTGACTGCTCCACCCATCCCTGCACCGCCACCCGCCCTTCACGCCCGTCAACCCCGACAACCACTCGTTCTGGAAATGCCCGGCACGCCCTCTTGACCAAAGCGGGATCATACAATGCAACCGTCCCCAAAATTATGCGTTCTACGCCAGCCTCAAGCCATTTCTCAATGGCCCTAAAATCACGAAGGCCACCCCCCAGCTGAATTCGCATTTTGGATGCCTTAACGATCTCAGCGACCACTTTTCCATTTACCGACCGCCCATCTATCGCCCCATTTAAATCTACAACGTGCAGCCATCCAAAACCGGCGGCTGCAAAAACCTGAGCCTGCCGCAAGGGGTCTCGAGAAAACACGGTCGCCTTGGCCATGTCACCACGAAGTAGGCGCACACACTCCCCATCCTTTAAGTCAATGGCCGGAAACAGGATCATCGCTACACGTTACAGCAAGTCCTTGACATAAAAATACCCTGCTACCAGTTGTCCATCCACCATATGGTATTTTTTGAGTGTGCCCCATCGCCGGTAATGGCAACCCTCATACAGGGCTATCGCGCGGGTCTGGGTTGCCCGGACGTCCAATCGCATGACGCTAAGGCCTGCTTCTCGGGCCCCCTGCTCCGCTGCCTCCAACAGAACTTTGGCAAGGCCGTGGCCACGTGCCCAAGGCGACACAAAGTGCGTGTCTATGGAAGCGGAGAAGGTGCCTGCTTCGAAGTTTGGCGGTGGTTTTAAGAGTTGCACAGAACCCGCCACTGTACCGTCTACCCGCCCTATAAACAGGTCACGTTCGGGCACAATTAAAACGCCCTTCCAATAAGCTTCGAGTCGTTGATGTGAGGGAGGGCGCACCCATCCAAAGCCTATACCATCACGAATAGCCTGATCTGTACCATCACACAAATCCACCAGATCCCCTCTGCGAAGTTCCTCCGCCCTCGAGACAGTTAGGGTGGGCATTACGGTCTCCAAGAAAGAAAGTTAGAAATAAACTTAAGGCCAGCAGCTTGACTTTTCTCCGGGTGAAACTGAGTCCCAATCATATTGTCTCGCCCCACTAGAGCGCAGATGGAAACTCCGTATTCTGTATTAGCAAGGATTTCTCTATCGTCTTCACTTTGCAAATGATAGCTATGCACAAAGTAAAAATCCTTTCCGTCCTGGATACCTTCAAGGACAGGATGCTTCGCACGAATTACCAGTTCGTTCCAGCCCATATGAGGAACTTTGACCGCACCCTTGGGAAGAGCAACCACCTCTCCAGTAAGCCATCCTAGCCCTTGATGGGTGCCATTTTCGTGGCTGGTTTTCGCCATCAGTTGCATGCCAACACAGATGCCAAGAAAGGGGCGACCCGCTTCGATAACAACCTCGTAAAGTGCGTCCCGCATCCCCGGTAAGCTATCAAGGCCGGCTAAACAATCCGCAAACGCCCCGACACCAGGCAAAACAATTCGTTCAGCGAGAATAATCTCGTCCGCCTCTGCAGTTACCGTTATCCGCGCCCGGATTCCCTTTTCCTTCGAGACTCGCTCGAAAGCTTTGGCTGCTGAGCGCAGGTTCCCTGAGCCATAATCAATAATTGCGACATTCATCGGTCACCCTCAACAACCAGCTACACGCGCCCTGCAGGCCTATCAAGAAAACGCTGCAGGGCTGAAACACTATCCGCTCCCGTAACAACGCTTAGCGTGTTGAAGCCGCGTCGCTCCAGCATCGAGCGTCGCCAATCATTGGCGTGAAAACCGACCAGAATGCGCCACCCGACAATTGCCAGAAACAGGACAGGTCCCGATACTAATTTCCAGTGGCCCAGTCCTTCAAAAATGCAAAGTACGGCGGCCAAGATCAGAAAGGCCTGCCACGCCCGATGATACAAAGCCCAAAAGACGTCGAATAAACACGCCGGCCAGCAAAAACCTTCCTTAACCAAGATCAAATCCCTTTGCTCCGCCCCATTAGAGCATGCGTGAACCGTGTAAACACGCACGGCCGTCAGTTCCCTGCATCCTCGGAGACCACACCTGCCAGCGTACCTTTTGTAGATGGGATGACCTGGCCGAGCCGCGCGTCAAGTTCCGTTGCCGCACGCATGGACCGCGCTAAACCCTTAAAACAAGACTCGACAATATGATGGGCGTTCTCACCATATAAATTTTCGACATGCAGGGTTGCCCCTGCCGATTGAGCAAACGCCTGAAACCATTCCTTAAACAACTCCGTGTCCATTTCCCCTAACTTGGGCCGAGAGACATTTACCTTCCAAATTAGGTAGGGACGGTTCGATAGATCCAGCGCCACTCGAGTCAAAGTCTCATCCATTGGTATCAATGCGGACCCGTAACGCGCAATCCCACGCCGATCTTGCAAAGCGCTCGCAACCGCTTGGCCAATGGCAATGCCTGTATCCTCAGTTGTATGGTGGTAATCGATATGCAAATCCCCTCTCGCCCGCACTGTCAGATCGATCAAACTATGGCGCGAAAGTTGTTCCAACATGTGATCAAGAAAGCCGATCCCTGTCTCAATGTCGTAGATCCCCTGGCCATCAAGGTTTACCGTAGCGGAGACTCGTGTCTCGCTTGTGTTCCGTTCCACAGTCGCCTGACGCATAGAATTGCCCGTCAATTTTCGGAGTGCCCCCATTGTTGTAGCAAGAACCACCGCCGGAGGCCAGTCAGACCAATCAGCGTCCAGATTGGCTTGCTCAGCCCTCGAGCCCACTTCCGGCTTGCCGCAGCGCTAACTTTGCCTCAGATATCCCTGTACAAGGTTCTTGAACTTGGCCCCCTGATACCCAAGATCTAAGGGTGTGGCGCCAAAATGCTGGTGCTCCCATTTTATCAAACTTCTGCAATGCCCGATTCCCTAATAGATAATATGCACGCGACAACAATTTTATCTGTCCGAAAAAATGGGGCCGTCGTTATTGCCGGCGACGGCCAGGTAAGTTTTGGCGATACCGTAATCAAGGCCAATGCCCGAAAGGTTCGCCGTTTAAGCGACGGAAAGATCCTGGCCGGCTTTGCCGGCGCCACAGCGGACGCTTTTACTTTATTTGAACGCCTAGAGGGTAAATTGGAACAGTATCCGGCACAACTGACCCGGGCATGTGTTGATCTCGCGAAAGCCAGGCGCACTTATATTTATTTACGCAGGTTAGAAGCAATGATGGCCGTATCTGACGCCCAAACTTCCTTAATGCT
>CAZSYW010000077.1:0-10426 GCA_964611315.1 uncultured Rhodospirillaceae bacterium | reverse complement strand
AATGGAGGGCGATGGGGGACTCGAACCCCCGACCCGCTGATTAAGAGTCAGCTGCTCTACCAACTGAGCTAATCGCCCCTTAGGTGTGACTTTGCCACCAAACTAATCACTTCCGCTAAATTGGAAAACTCTTAAATCGCCCTGGATACTGCCAGGTTCACATACATATCAGATACCACTCATTTCTCGTTGGTCAATTCGATCGCTTATCGACCACTTGCCTGCCCTTAAACCGATACTACGAATTTACGTTGCACTCAAAACGTGAATCTTGCGATCGGCTATTAGTGGTTTGGTGGCGGCAGCATACTCCTTCATGTGATCCGATACTGCGTGGGCCATGAGGTGTTCAAGACTTTCCCATTTCTCTATGACCAAAAATGTATCTTCTCCAAACTTTGTCTGAAATGAGCCGACATTCTCAGCATCTACAACCGCGCCATATTCAATACAACCCTCCTCCGCATGTACCGCCTGAGTGTTTGCATTGAATTTTTCCAGAATGCCTTGGCGCATTCCTGGGTTAGCCGTAATCACTGCCACCACATGGATCATCGACATTTTTGTTTTCCTTGTTCCGTTAAAAGTTGTCATTATCGACTGAGCAGAAACATCACCGTGGGCGACTTTCTGCCAAAAACATACGTGGTCTCAAGACGCAGCATTCATGAACTTGTTACAAAAAACTGCCTCCGGATATAGTCGGCTACCTCTCTAGTGGCCTGGATACCCTGAGGTATAGCTTTAGTCAGCGAGAGAAAAGCGTGAATCTGTCCGGGGTATTCGTGGACTGTAACATCCACCCCCGCTGAGGTCAGCCGTTCTGCATAAATCCTGCCGTCATCTCGAAGAGGATCAAATCCTCCAAAAATAACCAATGCCGGGGGTTGCCCTGAAAAATCTTCCGTCTGAAGCGGTGAAGCTCTAGGGTCATCTCTGTCATCATCCGAGTGAAGGTATTGCCGAAAATACCAATCGAGACGATCACGGGGAAGAAACCCATCTTCCATCCGCTCGGAATGTGACGGGGTATCAAACGCCATATTGGTTGCGGGATATAACAGCACTTGAAAAGATGGGAGCTCTGCATCAAGCCTTCGCATCTCCTGACAAACAACTGCCGCCAGATTTCCCCCAGCAGAGTCGCCTGCAACAGCCACTCTGCTCGAATCAGCACCAATTTCCCCTCCATGACTACGGAGCCAATTGTATGCTGCGCAACAGTCTTCGACTGCCGCAGGAAATTTATTTTCTGGGGCCAATCTATATTCAAAAGAAACCACTATTGCCTTAGACCAGATTGCAAGCCTCGAACACAACCCATCGTGAGTTTCAATATCGCCTTGGACCCAGCCCCCACCATGAAAATAAGCGAGCACTGGTAAGACCTCGGAAACAGATGCAGTTGGTGCATATATGCGCGCAGGCATTTCCGCTACAGGACCCGGTACTATTATATCCTCTTTTCGCGCCAAAGTTGGAGCGGGCTCATCCAAAAACTGTACTGCCTTTACCAGTTGTTGTCGGAGTTCCTTTAAAGGCGGGAAGTGGCCGGGAACACGGATGGATTGCACGAAGTCTGATACTAATTGCGCCTTCGGATCCATTACTCTACGACCCAATCGGGTTCGTGCATTTCCTAGAATCTGCCGCGCCTCTGCTTCCCCCACTAACACCTGCTCCAACCCGATTTTCGAACCCATTTCACTCACACTCACATCCTTATGGCCCCAAGATAAGAACCAATAGTTGGAAACAGCAAAACACCAATACGGTTTTAAGAAATATCCTGACTCTGGGAACGACTAACTTGCTCATCTCTATGCACAAAAACACACATTAACAACCCCAGCGAGAAGAGCACCGTCATCATCGCCGTGCCGCCATAAGAAATCAACGGCAGAGGCACCCCAACAACGGGTATTAAACCTATAACCATGGCAATATTAATGAATACGTACAAAAATAACGTCGTAGTTAAGCCAATTCCTAATAAGCGTCCAAAGTGATTCCGGGCTCGTAGCGATATTGCGAACCCGTACGCAAACAACATAATATACAGCCCTATCAACACCATCGCTCCGACCAAACCCAGCTCTTCAGCAAGCATTGTAAAAATAAAATCGGTCTGATGTTCAGGCAAGAAACTCAGATGGCTCTGAGTGCCATGCAGAAAACCACGGCCGAACAACCCACCTGACCCTAATGCAATTTTAGATTGTAGAATGTGATACCCAGCGCCAAGGGGATCAGCATCCGGGTTTAGAAATGTAAGAATCCGTTCTTTTTGGTAATCGCGAAGAAATTGCCAGGCGATGGGTATTCCAGAGGCAGCAAGCACCGCACCGGCTAGGAAGTAACGAAGAGCAACACCAGCGACAAAGAACACCGCGCCGGCTCCAATAGCCAGCATAGCTGCCGTGCCAAGGTCGGGTTGCCGCAACACCAAAACCATCGGAGCTGACACCATTAATATCGGCGCCACAAGCAAAGTCGGGCGCCTGGTATCTTCTAGAGTCATGCGATGGAAGTACCGCGCAAGAGCCAGAACCAGTGCTATTTTCATTAGTTCCGATGGCTGGAGCTGGAACCAACCAAAATATAGCCATCGCTGAGCACCCATGCCTATAAATCCAAACGATTCGACCGCAATCAAGGCGATCAACGTTACGGCATAGATCACATAGGCCCAACGCACCCAAATTCGTATATCGATGACTGCTATCACCAAGACAACGGCCAAGCCAGCAAGAAACCGGATAATTTGTCGTGACGCCCACGGATCCATATTACCGTCCGCAGCAGAGTACAACATCCCAAAACCAATACAGGCGATAATGCTCGTCAACGATATCAAGCCCCAACTAACACGTCCCAACTTATCAATCACTGACATTTGCGATGGGTTATTTCCGAGCCGGCCTTCCGTCATGCATCACACCTTGTACTTTTTGCCCAAGCGAAGATCGAATGGCAACGATATCTCAGAGAGTGGATCCAGTCGTTGGGCTTCAAATAAAATGTCATGAACCACAGGAGCCGCCGAAGTTGAGCCACTCCCACCGTGCTCAACAATCACTGCTGCAGCGTAGCGTGGTGCTGAAACAGGAGCGTAACCAACAAACAGCGCATGATCACGATCCTTCCAAGGACGATCTTCATTTTTAATGACACCCGACGCACGTTCTGTGTCCGTAATACTGCGCACTTGGCTAGTTCCTGTTTTGCCGCCCATGGCAAAACGGGTCTCCTCAATCCGGGCCGAATACGCCGTGCCCTTAACATTGTTTACAACATCTGCCATGCCATGCCGGAGAATGGCAAGCGTATCGTGGGAAAAACCGAGATTTTCCGACTTTTTCTGCGGGCCCATATCTTGGCCGGCCCCGTCTCCGATGGACCGAGTCAAATGGGGGCTCACTTCTCGCCCACCATTGACTATACGCGCTGTCATCATCGCCAACTGAAGTGGCGTCGCCAAAAGATAACCCTGACCAATGGCCGTATTCAGCGTGTCACCCTTTTGCCAACCGTCATCATAAATGGCTCTTTTCCAGTCCGGAGTTGGCACCAAGCCGCCCTCTTCCCCTGGCAAATCAAATCCCGACGTTTGGCCAAGACCGAGCCGGCCCGCCATTTCGGCGATGCGGTCGACACCAACTGCCAGCGCCAAATCATAAAAGTATACATCGCATGACTGAGCGATCGCCGAGACCATGGAAAGCGAGCCATGCCCGCCGCGTCGCCAGCAATGAAATGCGCGGTTACCGAGCTGAACGTGTCCCAAGCATGTTACCCGATGCGCCGAATCAACGACCTCCGCCTCCAGCGCGGCCATCGCCACTACAAGTTTGAAAACGGAACCCGGAGGGTAGCGTCCCGAAATCGCTTTGTTAATTAGAGGAGCGCGTCGGTTACTGACCAATTCTCCCCACTGGCGTTCAGTCAGACCTTGAATAAACGAGTTCGGATCAAAGCTGGGAGTAGAAACGATGGCTAAACAAGCACCGGTCTCAACATCCAACACAGCTGCAGAAGCGCTTTCCGCACCAAGTCGTTCAGCGGTGTACTGTTGCAGATTAGCGTCAACGGTCAGCGTGACATCATTACCTGGCTTTCCCTCGTTGCGATCAAGCTCTCGAATTACTCGACCATGCGCATTTACTTCCACCTGAACGTTACCGGCTCTCCCCCGGAGTTCCAGGTCATGCATTTTTTCCACCCCGTTTTTGCCTATACGGAATCCAGGCAGTTGGAGTGACGGATCAGTTTCCAACTCCTCTGTTGAGGCCGATCCCACGTATCCAATTACATGAGCGAATGCGGCACCGAACGGGTACTTTCTGACTTGGCCCACCTCAATAGAAACACCCGGCAAATCCGGTGCATCAATTTCAATCTGCGACACTTGGGGCCAAGACAAGTGCTCTCGGACCGTAACAGGAATAAATGACCGACGGCGCGAAATTTCATTTAAGATCCGCGTTTGATCGGCTTCCCCAAGGGGAACGGTTTCAGCTAACCTTGCAAGAAGAAACTGAATATCACCCGACTGCTCAGGCACCAGAACCAACCGATAATTCTGCTTATTTTGGGCAATCAACCTACCAGATCGGTCAAAAATTCGGCCACGCGGTGGAGGCACTAATCGAATGTTGATCCGATTCTGATCCGCCTGAGTCCGATATTTTTCCCTTTTGACAATTTGCAAATTGTAGAGCTGGCCTCCGATTAACGATAGCAACACCAGCTTACCGGCTCCAAGAACAGCCGCACGCCTTGTAAAGTTCCTTATTCGCGCGAGTTCGTATTGCTGCATTTCGGTTTAACTTAGACAGTGCGCATTAATGCCCGCGAAGCCCACTGGAATATTCTCGTTAACAACGGATAAAGTGCTACAGTTAAACAGAGCTGTAACAAAACCGGGGAAATGGGTGCAAGGGCTACATTGTATAGTGCAACCGCCGTGTAACTAAGAAATAAAACCACAGCCATTAACAGAGCGAAGAAGCACCAAAGGACCAGAAAAGTTTTCCCATGGAAAAATCGCCTTTGGTAATGCACTGCCGCATGAACACCTACAAACATCGCGGCCGACAGACCTATGGGCGTCCCAACTAGGACATCCTGCAATAAACCAAGTGCGAAAATCCCAACTACAGGGGTTAAGCCCGGTCGATGCACGGCCCAGAAGTAAACTGAGACCAACGGCAGAAGCGGCATCACCTTACTGAGACCCGGGATTCCATAAGGCACTGCGCACAAAACAATCAAAACAAGCGTTACTATCAGCGGCAGCGTGCCACGCAAGCTAGTCTCAAGTCGACGCAAATATTCTTCGGATTCTCTCGTCACTGGACCGAGCCTTTTAAATCATCCTCATCACTGTTTCCTGCAAAGGGCCGATCACTCGCTGCCTCAACGCGAGACCCCGAAACGGGCTCGAAAGCGGGCATTTCCCAATCAACAACCCTCACATAATCAAGACGGTCAAAGTCGACGAATGCCTGCACTTCCACTCCACCCTCATGGATACGCGAAACGCGGCCTATCGGTAATCCGGATGGCAACTTGCCGCCATGGCCTGATGTTACGACCCTCATCCCGACTTCAACACTGGCCTTGGGAGATAATAGGTCCAGAAACAAAATATCAGTGTTGTCTCCAGCCAAAATTGCCCGATTCCCGTCAGCACCAATCGTTACCGGAATTCGTGAATTCAAGTCTGTCAGCAGCAGCACTCGTGCGGAACGTTGCCCCACTTCAACGACGCGGCCGATCATCCCACTCCCGTCCATTACGGCGTGGCTCTTCTCAACACCGTCACGAAAACCTGCATTAAGCATCAATGTACGTACAAACGCACTTCCGAATCCGCCCACCACACGCGCTGAGATAAAACTTGCCGTTGGGCCTGGACGATAGCTCAACAAGGCGCGAAGCGCTTTGTTTTCACGTTCAAGTTTATGCGCAACGATTTCCCAATGTTCAAGTCGTGTATTCACATGTCGCAGTTGAACGTTCTCCTGATGCAATACAGTCAAACTACTCACTGTGCTTGCTGCCTCTCTAACCGAGCCAATGGGATGCGACAAAAACGATAAGACTGGGACAAATGTATCAGAGACACTAGCGCGGAACCGCTCGATCATGGTTACCTCAATTCGACCGAACACCATCAAAGCGAAGGCGAGGGAAAGCAAAGCAACCAAGCCGAAGCGCTGCGTCTGCAGCCTAAGAGGCAAGGCGATCCGGACAACATATTTTCGACCTCGTGGCGACATCAATCCAACTAATTTTCCTAGCTAATCATATTATCTGATTATCTGACCAAAAATGACATCGCATTTGACACAAACTCCCGCAAACTAGTAAGCCGACTGAAGAACCTGTCCCAATGCCCGCATTTCCTCAAGAGTTCGTCCCGTTCCGAGTACTACGCACGTCAGCGGCTCCTCCGCTATTGATACAGGCAATCCAGTTGCATGACGCAATACAAGATCAAGATTACTCAGCTGCGCCCCGCCGCCTGTCAACATAATACCCTTCTCAACAATATCTGCAGCGAGCTCTGGGGCAGTATTCTCTAGGGTGTTTTTCACCGCCTCAATGATAGCGCCAACGGGTTCCGCCAAGCTTTCCGAAACTTGCCGCTCGTTGATGACAATCTCCTTAGGGACACCATTCATTAAATCACGGCCCTTGATTTCTATTTCACGGCCATTCCCATCCTCGGGCGGGCATGCACTTCCAATTTGGTTTTTAATCCGTTCGGCCGAACTCTCGCCCACCAACAAATTATGATTCCGCCGAATGTACGCAATAATCGCCTGGTCCATTTTATCGCCGCCAATACGGACAGAACGTGCATAAACTATTCCCCCAAGCGACAACACGGCGACTTCAGTGGTTCCACCCCCTACATCTACCACCATCGAGCCGGTAGCCTCCGTGACCGGCAACCCAGCCCCAATTGCCGCCGCCATTGGCTCCTCAATCAAAAATACTCTGCGGGCGCCGGCACTTTCCGCCGACTCTTGGATTGCCCTCCGTTCCACTGCGGTCGAGCCGGACGGGACACAAACCACCATTTGTGGGCTCGCAAAACTCCGCCTATTGTGCACCTTACTTATGAAGTGCTTGATCATCTCCTCAGCTATTTCAAAATCTGCAATCACACCATCCCTAAGCGGCCGTATAGCTTCGATGTTACCGGGAGTTCGGCCCAACATGTCCTTGGCCTCCTGGCCCACCGCCAACACTTTTTTGCGACCCCTATTATCAATAATCGCAACCACAGACGGCTCGTTCAGAACGACACCCTGGCTTTTCACATATACCAATGTGTTCGCCGTGCCGAGGTCAATTGCCATATCGTCCGACATCATGCCAAGCAAGCGTGAGAACATGTCCTTACATACACCTCAATCAAAAGTCTTTTTTATACACCCGTTCTCCGCCAAACTCTCACCTAACAGCGCCGGATTAACGATAGCTCCACACATCCGGCCGGGAACAGGTCATCCGGTCTCAAGCAGTCAACGCCTCTGGTGCCGTTTTCTCCCGTTTAACAAGTAATTTATTAAGCGCATTAACATATGCACGAGCACTCGCCACCATTGTATCAGTATCTGCCGCGTGGCCGTTTACCGAACGACCATTCTCCTCTAGACGAACCACGACCTCTGCTTGTGCATCGATCCCCTCTGTCACAGCCTGTATCTGGAATAATTGCAGTCCCGCCCGGTGGGGGAACAACTTTCCGATACATCTGAACACCGCATCTACCGGACCGTCTCCCTCCGCTTTCGTCGAATTGCGTTCGCCATCGATCTCCAGCTCCAATTCCGCATTTGCACGCATCCCAATCCCACAACTCAAACGCAGATTCGTCACGCGGATGCGTTCGTTGAGATGCGCCACAGCATCATCAACAAGCGCGACTAAATCCTCATCAAAAATTTCCTTTTTCTTGTCCGCCAGATCCTTGAAACGACCAAATGCATCACTAAGTGCATTATCGCCAATATCATACCCTAACTCACTCAATTTAGTTTTAAATGCATGTCTCCCAGAATGCTTACCCATCACTAAAGTTGACTTGCTTAGACCGACAGACTCGGGCGTCATGATTTCGTAAGTTCCCGAATGCTTCAACATACCGTCTTGATGTATGCCGGCTTCATGAGCAAAAGCGTTGGCACCGACGACCGCTTTATTTGGTTGGACCACGAAACCTGTAGTAGCTGAAACCAAACGTGACGCTCTCATGATGTTTTCAGCGCGAATCTCTGTTTTGTACGGCATCAGGTCGTTTCTTGTCCGAAGAGCCATCACGATCTCCTCCAACGCCGCATTGCCTGCACGTTCGCCTAATCCATTTATCGTGCATTCAATTTGGCGTGCTCCGGCCGTGACCGCTGCCAATGAATTAGCTACAGCCATTCCTAAATCATTGTGACAATGTACCGACAGGGTTGCCTTATCTATATTTGGCACACGATCCCGTAACATTTGTATCAATGCCGTAAATTCGTCTGGCATAGTGTATCCAACCGTGTCCGGAATATTAATTGTGCCCGCGCCACACTTAATCGCCGTTTCGACTGTTCGACAAAGAAAATCACGATCTGTTCTTGTTCCGTCTTCTGGGCTCCACTCCACATCGTCACAATAGTTCCGTGCCCGACTGACGCTATCCGCAACGGCTTGATGCACGTCTTCCGGATCCATTTGTAGTTTGTGCCGCATATGCAAAGGGCTGGTCGCAATAAAAGTGTGTATCCGTTTGCGGCGAGCATGAACGAGGGCCTCGTTAGCTCGATCGATGTCCTTAAATCCAGAACGTGCCAAGCTACATACCACTGACTTTTTTACGATCTTGGAGACCTCGCTAATGGCCTCAAAATCGCCCTTCGAAGCAATCGCGAACCCGGCCTCTATTACATCTACGCCCATTTCTTCGAGAATAAGTGCGATTTCAAGCTTTTCCTCCAGTGACATCGACGCGCCCGGCGACTGCTCACCGTCTCGCATTGTCGTATCAAAAATAACAACATGTTCCTGCTCCGTGTGAGAAGTTTGTTTTTCTTCCACCGCAGTTTTAGAGTTATTGCCCATTTTTGAACTCACTTCTGCCTATTCAAGTTGGTTAACCAGTAGTGTGCCTCGGAGCAAATGGCCAAGCTCCACAGCACCCTCGCCCCACCGCAAGCAACGCGACGGCAAAGTCACCGCGCTTATGCCGCCCGCCTGCAGCACCAAATGAACAACTGAAAAAATGACACGCGGTCATGGCACAGGGACCCTCCGCGTTCCTTCCACTAGCAAACCCACAATCGAACTCGCACGTGATCTACGTCATGCCTCCAGCCGAAAGGCCTAACCCTTTGTCACAAAAGGCTTTCGAAAGGCATGCCCAAGGTTAGTATTTACGCCCTTTTCGCCCGCCCAAGCAACAATTTATTGATTTTTAGTGGACCTCCGACAGTAAGTCGGCCGCCTGACCTCTACGTTCATGGACGTAAAAGCAATGTCACTAATTCTTAGATCTGTCGACCAGGGCCTGTTCGCCAATCCATGGCATCATCGATCTCAGACGCTCCCCGACTTCCTCAATCGGGTGCTCTGCCGCACGCCGGCGCATGGCCTTAAAACTTGGCTGATTAGCACCACATTCGAGAACCCATTCACGGGTGAATTTACCTGATTGAATTTCCCCCAAAATTTTCTTCATCTCCTGCCGCACAGCGTCACTTACAACACGAGGTCCGCGGCTGTGATCGCCATATTCAGCAGTATTTGAAATTGAATACCGCATGTTAGCAATCCCGCCCTCATATATCAGATCCACTATCAGTTTTACCTCGTGCAAACATTCGAAGTAGGCCATTTCCGGGGCATAACCGGCTTCCACCAAGGTCTCAAAACCAGCAGTAATAAGGGCGGTTATCCCGCCGCAAAGCACCACCTGTTCTCCAAACAGATCCGTCTCGCACTCTTCCTTAAAACTAGTCTCTATAACTCCGGCACGGCCCCCACCAATTGCACAGGCATAAGACAACCCGATTTCAGTAGCATTTCCCGAGGCATCCCGGTGCACGGCCAAGAGGCAAGGAACACCACCGCCCCTCTCATACTCACTACGAACTGTATGTCCTGGTCCTTTTGGCGCCACCATAAAAATATCGAGATCCTGCCTCGGCTCGATTAGGCCAAAATGGATGTTTAGACCGTGGGCAAACGCCAACCCCGCACCATCTCGCATCTGTTTATGCAGGTGATCTTTATAGATGCTAGCCTGTAGCTCATCTGGTGTAGCCATCATCATAACATCGGCCCAACCGGCGGCATCCGCCACAGACAACACCTCAAACCCCGCGGTTTCAGCCTTTGCAGCAGTTGCTGATCCTTCACGCAATGCAAC
>CAZSYW010000076.1:0-10457 GCA_964611315.1 uncultured Rhodospirillaceae bacterium | reverse complement strand
CTGCAATCCCCTCTTCTTTGCCCCAATCTTCTACCGGCAACTGAACCGCGAACAGACGTAGACACTCTTCGGCTAGCTCTTTTGTTTCCCATTGCTCAGCATAAGCCTTTTCGGGAATGTAGCGTGCAACCAGTTCGTCTATGACTTCGTCCCGCATGTCGCGTACAATGTCAGAAATGTCTTCGCTGGCCATAATCTCGCGGCGCTCTTGGTAAATAACCTTACGTTGGTCATTCATCACGTCGTCAAAGCGGAGCAAGTTTTTCCGGATATCAAAATTGCGCGCCTCGACTTTTTGCTGCGCCTTCTCCAGGGCTTTATTTATCCATGGATGAAATATGGCCTCGCCATCCTGAAGACCTAGCTTGCGGAGCATCCCGTCCATACGCTCGGACCCGAAAATCCGCATTAGATCATCCTCCAGGGAAAGATAAAATTTGGATTCCCCGGGGTCTCCTTGACGACCGGAACGCCCACGAAGTTGGTTATCAATACGCCTACTTTCGTGTCGTTCTGTGCCGATGACGTAGAGCCCTCCGGCCGTTAGAACGGTCTTGTGTGCCGTGGCCATTTCCAATTCAATGCGTTCAGATATTTCTGTTTTTTTTGCTTCCTCTTTTGTGTCGTTAAGTGATTGGGTGATCTGCATTTCAGCGTTGCCGCCGAGTTGGATGTCGGTTCCTCTTCCGGCCATATTCGTGGCGATCGTCACGCCGCCTGAAACCCCAGCCTGGGCAATGATGTGAGCTTCCTGTTCATGGTATCGAGCGTTCAGGACGTTGTGTTGCACTTTTGCTTTTTTAAGTTGCTTAGATAGTTCCTCGGATTTTTCTATGCTGGTTGTCCCGACAAGAACCGGCTGACCTTTGTCGCAGCACTCTTTTATCTGCTCAATGACGGCGTTCCACTTTTCTTCCGTAGTTCGGTATATTTCATCGTCGTTGTCGAGGCGGATCATTGCGAGATGGGTCGGAATGTCTATGACCGAGAGATCGTAGATCTCGCTGAATTCTGTTGCCTCTGTGGTCGCAGTGCCCGTCATGCCCGCCAACTTCGGGTACATACGGAAGTAGTTTTGAAAGGTAATGGAGGCCAAGGTCTGGTTTTCATTTTGGATATGTACACGTTCCTTGGCTTCGAGAGCTTGATGCAATCCATCGGAATAGCGCCTGCCTTCCATCATGCGGCCGGTAAATTCGTCAATGATAATTACTTTGTTGTCTTTCACGATGTAGTCCGCGTCTCTCGTAAAAAGTTTATGCGCTCGTAGCGCCTGGTTTACATGATGGACGATGCTTATATTTTCGGTGTCATAGAGGTGTTGAGTCTTAATTAGATCCTTTGCATGTAAGATTTGTTCAATTCTCTCAGCCCCTCCCTCTGTTAGGGTGACGGAACGAACTTTTTCATCCTTTTCAAAATCATCATCTGTAAGATTTGGAATGAGTGTGTCGATCGAGGTATAGAGTTCCGAGTTGTCTTCCGTGGGTCCCGAAATGATCAGTGGAGTTCGCGCTTCATCCACTAAAATACTGTCAACCTCATCAACAATCGCGAAATTAAATGGGCGTTGAACCATGCTCTCCAACGTAAACTTCATGTTGTCGCGCAAATAGTCAAAGCCGAACTCATTGTTGGTCCCATAAGTGACGTCAGCCGAGTATGCTGTGCGCCGTTCGTCATCACTAAGGCCGTGAACTATGCAGCCAACTTTCAGGCCGAGGAATTTATAAATTTGGCCCATCCACTCAGCGTCGCGTTGGGCCAGGTAATCGTTAACTGTCACGACATGCACGCCCTTGCCGCTAAGAGCGTTGAGGTACACTGGCAAAGTCGCGACCAGTGTTTTCCCTTCACCGGTTTTCATTTCGGCAATTGTGCCATCGTGCAGTACCATCCCGCCGATCAACTGAACATCAAAATGGCGTTGATCCAGTGTTCTTTTGGCTGCTTCCCGGACGGTCGCAAATGCATCGGGTAATAGGGTGTCGAGCGACTCCCCATCATTCGCCCGTCCGCGTAACCAATCCGTCCGAGCCTGTAACACCTCATCGGTCATGGCGTCGAGTTCGGTCTCAAGGCTATTGATAAGGTGTACGGTTTTTCGGTACGATCTAATTAGGCGGTCGTTGGCGGAGCCAAAAGCACGCCGCGCAAGGGCGGAGATCATCGCTGTCCTTTCCGTCCGGCGCGTTTCCGAAACAGGTGTAAAGCAATAGCCTCCACATAAGCACCCGCCGCCGCTCTGTCAACGCAGGGAGCTCCTGTTCAACTTGTGGATATAGCGCCGATATGCAAGATACAAGGACGAACCGTCGGGTGACGGTGTACGTGAGCGCCATCAAGGTCCGCCAAAATGGCTAAATCTCAATCTACATTTAGGCAGTTTCCCGACCTCCCGCCTATAGCTGGTATGCGTTTAGGTGGAGCGTCCGCTAGAATATCGTATCGGGGCCGGAAGGACCTTATGTTAGCGGTGTTTGACTCAGCTGTTCCTGTTGCCGGAGTGTTTACACGTTCGACGGCAGCGTCTGCGGCTGTGGATTGGGATCGCTCAATCCTGGCTAGAGGACGCGCTCGTGCGTTGGTGGTAAATTCTGGCAATGCAAATGCTTGGACTGGGGCCGCTGGAGTAGAGGCGGTCCATCACGTGGTCAGGTCGACAGCGGATATGGTGAGGTGTCCTGTTAGGCAGGTATTTGTCTCGTCTACCGGGGTGATCGGTGAAGTACTTGATGCCGCGAAGATAACGAAAGCTCTTCCAAAGCTTCGTCGTCAAATAAGTCCCTACAACTGGACTGCGGCTGCCAAGGCAATTATGACAACAGATACTTTCCCTAAAGGGGCAACACGCTCCGTAATTGTTAATGGTCGTGTAGTTACTATCAACGGGATTGCTAAGGGCTCGGGTATGATTGCGCCCAACATGGCCACCATGTTGGGCTATATTTTCACGGATGCACGCCTGCCCTCCAAATTGCTGCAAGGAATGCTGATCGCAGCAAACAAGAAAAGCTTTAACTCTATAACGGTAGATGGCGATACCTCAACTAGTGACACGGTGATGGCCTTTGCTACTGGTGCGGTGCCGTTGGGTTTCCGCCCTACCGGTTTGGCGGACCCACGTCTCGTTGAATTCAGAATGGCTCTCGAATCGCTTACGTTGGAGCTTGCGCAAAAGATCGTCCGCGATGGTGAAGGCGCAAGTAAATTTATTTCGATTTCTGTCAGAGGCGCAGCTTCGTCTGCAGCCGCACGCAGGATCGCTTTTTCCATAGCCAACTCCCCATTGGTTAAGACAGCAATTGCGGGATCCGACCCCAATTGGGGTCGGATTATTATGGCGATTGGTCAGGCGGAGCAAAAGATCAATAGGGATAAGCTAGAGCTTCGCATCGGGTCGTTCTCCATCACTGAGTCGGGTGGGCTGCGCGCGGACTATGATGAAGGCCGGGTTGCTGAATACATGAAAGGTGCGGAGATTGATATTGACGTAGATGTCGGTGTTGGCAGAGGGCGCGCGACTGTTTGGACCTGCGATCTGACCCACCGGTACATTACCATCAACGCCGACTATCGAAGCTAATTTTTTAATGAATTTTGAGCCAATGGCGACGAGGCGGTTGGAGTTACGACCTTTTGGGAGGCGCGATTTTAAGTCGCTCACGAATCTAGTCAGCGACCCCCACGCCGCTAGCGCCACGGCGAATACTTTTTTCCCCGTTGATGCTGCAGAGGTTCCGGCATGGGTGAAGGACCGTTACGCTGATTTGATAGCGGGAGATGGGATTGCATTTGGATGCTGGCGGCGTGCTGGCCATGAACTTTTGGGTATGGCAAGTTTATCTCTTGCAAGAGATAGATGTGACATAACGTTTTGGTTTATTGCTGATATTTTTGGACACGGGTATGAGGCTGAGGCGCTTTGTCGGCTTGTGGGCCTGGCATTTGATAGCCTTCATGTGGCCCAAATATGTGCGGTCACGCATACAGCTAATGTCAATGCCATCAGTATTTTGAAGGAATCTGGCTTTAGGCGCAGTTGTGGCGTTCCGACTGCGGATTTTGCTGCCACTAAACGCCACGGGGTGCGGCATTTTCAATTAAAGAGGACCAACGTACCTAAGCGACAGAAAGGCCTAACGCCTTCCGTTATATTTGTTGGCGCCGTCGCGCTTATTGATCATTTCAACCGAGTTTTGGTTGGTCAACGCCCCGCCGGGAAAACAATGCCAAACCTCTGGGAGTTCCCGGGTGGGAAAATACGCTCGGGAGAAATGTTGAGCGATACCGCAATTCGTGAAACCGTTGAAGAATTGGGTGTTGATATAAATCCGAACCGCTTATCACCATTTAGCGTAGTGTCCCACTGTTACCCTGATTTTCATTTGGTAATGCTGTTGTTTTTGTGCCGGCAATGGATGGGTGAGTGCCGTGCAATTCACCATCGGGCCCTTAAATGGGTGCCGGCAAGGGAGCTTGTCGCTTTGTCGGTGCCACCGGCCGATGTGGCATTGATGCGGGAACTTCGGGACTTGCTGACGAAGTAGAAAAGAAGTGGTCGAGAGCTATGGTAACTTTTCATTGGGTATCTAAGGCCTCAGCGAGGCGCGTCTTTGCGCTTCCTGGTGAAAGCGGATGCGGTTGTTCCGCATGGGCTTTCCAGGCCGTTAAATAAACAATGTGGAAACGCGCATTGATACGACCGTTTGGCTCATCAATGTTTATAGGATAAAATTCGGCCACGGATTCCAAGGTACTGCGGGTCGTAAAATGGCGGGGTCGGTGCCGGACGGCATTGCTTTCTCCCATCCCTCTCAAGTCCTTCATCAGGTTGAGAACGTTGGGGTAGCTGACCAGGATTTGGTCTATGTCGACCACGGGCATCGCAAAACCAGCTCTTTGCAAGAGGTTCCCCAGATCACGGACCTCGCAGAAAGGAGACACACGAGGATAGGCTTTGTTGCTCGTTTTACATTCCGCCTGAATCAGACTACGCCGTAGTTCGATTAGTGTTTCGCCGCCAAACATTGCTGCTAAAAAAAGGCCGTCAGGCCTGAGACATCTAGCTACCTCTCTGATTGCGCCCGGCAGGTCGTTAACCCAATGTAACGATAAAAGGCTCATCACCATATCAAAACAATTACCTGGAAAGGGTAGAGAGTCTTCATCAGCCACAAGTCGTGGCCTGGGTGATAGGGCCGCCATCCCAAAAGAGGGGTCGCAATTCACTATACATTCGATGTCACGGTGGTGAGTGAGTATATTTCCTAGCTCTCCCCTATGACAACCAAGGTCTAGTGCGCGAGGGAATCGTCGTTTTATGCTTTGGAGCCGTTCCTCGAGGCGTTGGCCAACCTCCCGTAAAAGAAAGTCGTGCCTGTCCAGGCCCGGGGCTGCACGGTCACGATGTAGGCGAACAGCTGCTCGGTCAAAGATGTTTACGGAATGCGTCATTAGCCCAATATCTCGCGTGCTAGGTGTAGGTGCAATGGTAATTGGTCGGATTCAGAGTCTGTGTTTAAAGTGCGTCGATGCGTCGGTGCGTTGGCCGAAGTTTCCCACCCTATTTTTGTAGATCTTTGGCTCAAGAAATTCACGCTTGTGCTCGCCTTAAATACTTCTCAGACGTTGAGGGCGCCAATAATCAGTTTGCGATCTAACCCTTGCAGTATAGGTGAGCCGCGACTAGCTTTGTTCTAAGTTTGTCGGAAGACAGGGCATACTTATGGGCTGGCGTTCTTTATGCAAAAGGTAACCATATATTCCACCATGTTTTGCCCATTCTGCTGGCGCGCTAAGCGCTTGCTCGATTTAAAGGGAGTCAGTTACCAGGAAATTGACATAATGGAAAATCCGGCTCAGCGCTCAGAAATGGTTAGGCTGTCGGGAGGCCAATGCACCGTTCCGCAGATATTTATCGGTGAAACTCATATTGGTGGTTCAGACGAGCTTGTTGCTCTAGATAGAGATGGGGCGTTGGGTCTTATGCTGGAGGTCAAATAAGCAGATTAGATGCGTGTTGGTTGTCTTCAATTGACCAGTGGTCCAGAAATAGACCGGAACATAGAGACTGCGAGCCGACTTGTCCGCTCAGCTCGGGATCAAGGTGTGGTATTTGCTTTGATGCCGGAAAACGTTGGTTTATTAGGTTCTGGTAGGGAAATGCGAAACCGAGCCGCCCCGGAGAATTCGCATCGGGCGCTCGCTGCTTTTCGAGACCTTGGCGCTGAAACAGGCGTTTGGATCCTGGTTGGATCACTGGCGATAGCCCGGGCCGATGGACTTTTGGCGAACCGGTCATACCTGCTAAATGGCAGCGGCGACATTGTTGCCCGTTACGACAAGATCCATATGTTTGATGCAGATTTACGGAATGGCGAGAAATATCGAGAATCAGATAGCTATGCACCCGGTGGGGAGGCCCAGCTAGCCAAAACACCTTGGGGTGTTCTTGGTCTAACTATTTGCTACGATGTTCGCTTTCCAGTGCTCTACCGGAAACTTGCCCAATCTGGTGCTGAAATGTTGAGCGTGCCTTCGGCCTTTACGTGCCCGACCGGCGCCGCACATTGGCATGTATTGCTGCGTGCCCGTGCCATTGAGACTGGGTGTTATATATTTGCGCCTGCTCAATGTGGAACCCACTATGGGAGCCGCGTAACTTATGGCCATTCGCTGATTGTTAACCCGTGGGGGGAAGTACTAGCGGATGCGGGAGATGAGCCTGGTTTGATTGCGGCAGATGTTGACCCTTCCCTTGTGCAATCTGTAAGAGCTTCTTTGCCAAGTCTTGAACATGACCGTCCATTCACAGGGCCAGGTTGTTTTGAAGCGACTTCACTTGCCGAGTAACAAGTGGTGTTAACACAATCATCACCGTACAGGTTCACGAAATGCGGCGATCCGCTGTATTTGAGCAGCTTTTGGGTGGGTCAAGGTAACATCTTCGTAGGCGATGACCCTAAGGGCATCGTGCACGAGCCTGAGGAGTTCTCCTGGCTTTAACAAAAAATCCGGATTCGTTGGCCTACCATATTTTTCGTTCCCTTCAGCAAATGTTTCGTAGATCAACATGCCGCCACTTTCTACGTTTGAAACTAGGTTTTTGAGAATCGGGCGATAAAGGTAGTTTGTAACGATTACGCATGCGAAATTGTCTTTGGAAAGTGGCCAGGGGGCGCCGGATTCAAGATCTGCTTCTATGCGTGATAGTTGTTTATTATTTAGGTCGGCAATCTGTGTTAAGTCGCGGTCGATGGCGGTTACAGTGTGTCCTTTAGCCAGAAACAGTCTTGTGTGGCGTCCTGCCCCACATGCTACGTCCAGCACCCGGCTTGGTATCGGGATTTGGTCTGCGAACCGTTCAACCCATTTCGAGGGTACGTGAGAATGGCTAAATGGTCCGCTTTGTGACATGGTTCGATGGGCTCCGGCCGGGGGCTTTGGCATTACCTACTATACGCCTATTATAGTTATGTCCCTTCATATTAAGGGATGGGAGGTGTTTCCAAAGTGAGGAACAGGCGAGCCAAGGGGTTGAACTTGGGTATAATAAGGTGCCATCTAGTATCCGTGGGGGCTGAATTTGGCCAGTAAAGGATCCAACAGGTATTAGCTCATGATCGTTTTCGACTTAAAATGCGGCAAAAATCATGTGTTCGAAGCGTGGTTTCCAGACAACGCCACTTTTGAGAGCCAGCGTAAGGATCGAAAGATTGAGTGCCCTGTTTGTGGGGGTAAGAAGATTGAGAAGGCCCCTATGGCTCCAAACATAGCTGTTAGCGATACTGCGCGTGGTGCAAAGTCGGAAAAGGCGGTAGAGGAGACGGCCGCGGCGGCTAAGTTTTTATCGACGTGCCGCGCGTTGCGGGACGAAGTCGAGAAGAACAGTGATTACGTAGGTCCCCAATTTGCTGAAGAGGCGCGGCGCATCCATTATGGCGAGTCCGACAAGCGTAGCATTTACGGTGAGGCGAGCGATAGTGACGCGCGGGAGCTACACGAAGAGGGCGTGCCCATAGCGGCCATACCTTGGCTTCCTCGCACCGACAGTTGAGTCGTTGAAGACCGGAAGTCAACGGTTGCGGTGAGGCAGTGACCCAGCCGTTTGGTCGCGCCTTACTTGGTGAGTGGTTAATCGAGAAAAACTTTACTTTTCTCAATCATGGTTCCTTTGGTGCGGTCCCGCGTGCCGTGCTTTCGGCGCAAAACGATTGGCGCACTCAGTTGGAGCGACAGCCTGTCCGTTTTATTAATGAGACGCTGGAGCCAGCGTTGCGTGCCGCGGCTGATCGCTTAACACACTTTGTCGGCGCCCCTCCGGGATCCTTAGTTTTTGTGGCTAATAGCACCGAAGGAATCAACGCCGTATCTCGTTCACTAAATTTGGTCCCAGGTGATGAGGTGTTAGTTACGGATCAAGCCTATAGGGGGGCACTCAACGCTTTGTCTTACGACTGCGAGCGTGCCGGCGCAAAATTGAGAATAGTACGGTTGCCTTGGCCAACCATTGATGAGAAACAAGTGTTAGACGCCGTCGATGGGGCGCTCAGTGATCGCGTCCGATTTGCGGTGCTTGATCATATAAGCTCACATCATGCCGTCGTGATGCCGATCAAGAAATTAGTTGAAATGTGTCGCGGGCGTTCGATACCAGTGCTCGTGGACGGCGCCCATGCTCCTGGTATGATCGCCCTCGATATAGCTGATGTTGGCGCCGCCTGGTATGTCGGCAACGGGCATAAATGGCTGTGTGCGCCGAAAGGATGTGCATTGCTATCGGTTTCTGGCGAAAATAGGTCGATTTTGCATCCTGCCGTAATTTCTACTCCTCATCGTGAAGGGTTTTGGGAGGAGTTTGCTTGGACAGGTACCCGAGACCCTACTTCGTGGTTGTCAGTCACAGCAGCGATTGATTTTTGGCAGGACCTTGGAGTGCATGCGGCACGCACTTACATGAGCGATCTTGCAAATTGGGCTGGTGATGAATTAGTTGCGAGATGGGGTACAGAACGGGGTGCGTCCAGTGAATTCACAGCAGCAATGGTAACAGTCCGTGTGCCAGGAAATCGAAGTGCCGATCAAGACAGTGCGTACCGCTTACACGAGCATCTGCTGCGTGAGCACCAAATCGAGGTTCCGGTTTTTCCAATTGATGACGCTTTGTGGCTGAGGGTCTCAACCCAAGTATATAACTGCGAAGCAGATGTTGCCCATTTAGCTTCTGCGCTAAGCTAGCCCCGCGACTCTTTCTTAGGTTTTTCTGCGTGGATCATATAGTTGACGTTAAGATCCCGCGTTAGCAACCAGCGGTCCTTGAAAAGGCTATATCGGACCCCGGTTAAATCGACAGGCTCCACGGCGTTCTCCATGAGGAGTTTTATTAACAAAGAGGGGCGAGTAAATTTTTGCCAGTCGTGAGTGCCGCGCGGAAGCCAGTTAAGGATATATTCTGCCCCAACAATGGCCACTGAGAATGATTTCAGGGTGCGGTTAAGCGTGGAAAAGAATATGCTCCCGCCTGGGGCCACGCACAGAGATGCGAGCCGGACAAAGGCAGCCCTGTCAGCTACGTGTTCAAGAATTTCCATTGCTAATACAACGTCATATTGTGCGTTTGAGGCGGCCATTTCTTCGAGAGATTGGCGCCTGTAATCAATGTCGAGACCCATTCCGCGAGAGTGTTTTTTTGCGATTTCGATATTTAATTCCGCCGCGTCAATTCCAGTTACGTTCGCCCCGAGACGGGCCATGGGTTCGCTTAAAAGGCCAGCTCCGCACCCGATGTCCAAGAGTTTAAGGCCACTAAACGGTGGGGTCTCAGCTGGTCGGGGGGCGCTTATCGCCAGGACCTGGTCCCGTATATAGGCGATGCGCGTCGGGTTTAACTTGAACAATGGGGCCATGGGTCCATCTGGTTCCCACCACCGTTCAGCCAGTAGCTCAAATCGCGCTACCTCGCTAGCATCTATTGTGGGGTCTGCTGTGTGCGGCAATTTGTCTGAGAGGGTGGGCATTGGCTATGGTCCGGTTGCGTCGGCGGTCTTACCACAGTATCTATAATGGTTCCCCTACTGCAACTAGAAGGCACGCCGGCATATTGCGGCGCATGAGTATGACCTGACGGTATTTTGCGATGACCCGCGTAGTCCAGAAATTTGGTGGCACCTCACTCGCTGATATAGAAAAGATCAGTGCTGCTGCTCGTCATGTTGAGCGTGCTTTCGCCAATGGTGACGAGGTGGCTGTGGTAGTTTCTGCAATGGCTGGGACGACAAACCAATTAGTGTCCTGGGCTCATGAAATTTCCTCGACACACGATGCGAGCGAGTACGACGTGGTAGTGGCGGCCGGGGAACAAGTAACCGCCGGCCTGATGGCTATGGCAATCCAGGCGCTTGGCATTCCTGCCCGTTCATGGCTTCCGTGGCAGGTCCCTATTATTACAGATGATT
>CAZSYW010000075.1:0-10496 GCA_964611315.1 uncultured Rhodospirillaceae bacterium | reverse complement strand
AAAGTAATGAAGCTGATATATATATATTCACAGCACCAAATTGTTTATCTATTAGTTTTCGCAAATGCGTCTCCAACATGACTTCAAATTGCTCATCGTTTTCAAAATTGTGAAAGGCCCCCACGTAGGAACCGTCCTCTCCAATGAACCATTTATTTACATAAGCATCCAGCAAATCTATCTGGTCTAATCGGTCCATTACTTGCCCGCGATCATCAAGCGATAGACTTGGCGCGCCAAGTTTACGATACAGTAGAATTTCAGGCCTACCTTTTTCCTGGTAGGAAATCATCGCATCCTCAAACTCAAAAGCAGTACCAGAGTCATAGCGAGTCCCATCAGGCCTTAAGATACTTTCCGGCAACGGGGAACCAATTCGCGACCAGAGAATCCCCACATAAATATCCGTTTCATTTGGGGGGTCAATCTGCGCTTGGAACGTGCTGGATGCGAGTAATGGCTCTTCCTCCCAAAGGACCGGAACAAGAAACACCCTTCCCATAAATTCCTCGTTAAGCTGACCGATAACTTGCTTTGCAACCCGTCGCTCTGGAATGACATCGCCAGGAGAGGAGATGAAAATTTTTAAGCGAGAGGTTAGTTGCTGACGCAATCTAACCTTTTCCAAACAAGCACCGATACGTGCCCTTAATAAGACAGGATTAAAGGGTTTGAATATATAGTCCTCCGCCCCCTTAAGAACGCATTGAACCATGGAATCTACAGAGTCCGCTGCCGTCAGCATGATTACCGGAATATTACGAAGTTTCCTATCGACCTTAAGCCTTTCCAAGGTCTCCAATCCCGAAATACCAGGCATCATTAAATCCAGCAGAATTAGATCAAATCGTTCGGTCTCAAGAAGCGCTAAGGCGTCCTCACCGCTTTCCACTGCAACATTTTCATACTTATGCCGATCTAATCTTCGGCTTAATAAATCACGGTTGGCACTGTCATCATCCACAACCAATATTTTTCCACCTTCACCAAGCCATGAGGCATCCGCATCCGTGTCGCTGTCACTGGACGTGTCTATGACCTCCGGCGACTTAACCTCACCGTCCATCTCTTGAGGCGATTCTTTGGTCTCCGCCACAACGATATCAAAAGCACTAGGAACCAAATTCCTCTCAACTAGTTCCAACATGCGATGCTCGCCAGCCGCGATATTGTCCAAATCGGTTAAGAGGTCCTCGCGATCGTCATCGATTGCGGTCTCGCGCAGCATCTCTGTATAACCGTTAATATGATTGAGTTGGAGACGAAGCTGAAATTGCGCCTCCGATAAATCCAGTTCTTCAATATTTTGCTTATTAGCACCAAGAAATTCGTCAATTAGTGCAATCATGCGTTCGCCTGAATTTTTGATAACTACCAGGTCTCGCAAAAACTCAGGCGATAAGTCTCCATCAAGATCTTCCTCAAGCATTTCTGCATAGCCCATAATGTGTCCGACTGGCGTACGCAGATCGTGCCGTATGTTTCCCAGACGCTTTTTAAATTCTCCGTGATCCCCCTGGTCACTCACAGTTCTTCTACCTTTACGGCATCCTTCCAAACCATTGATGAATTCATCATCGCCCCACCATCGGGAAGTGGAGACTCCAGCAAATTAGTTTAGGTGCGCTCTTGGAAAAATTGACCTATTTATCCCCGAGGGCCAAGTCCCAATACATTAATGATCGCACACCGGTTATGTTAGACTTAGGATGTCCCAAGCAGCGCCTCGATCTTCGACAGCAACCTCTTAAGATCTATCGGTTTTGTGTCATAGTCATCGCAACCTGCTTCTAATGCTTTAATACGATCCCCTTCCATGGCATGCGCAGTAAGCGCAATTACCGGTATTTTGTTAGTTGCCTCGTCTGCCTTGATGTGTTTAGTCGCGGTCCAACCATCCATTATAGGAAGACTCATATCCATAAGAATTAGCTCTGGCGCCTCGCTGGTCGCCATTTCCCATCCTGCCTGACCATCCACAGCTATCGCTACTTCGTACCCTTTTTTCTTCAATCTTCGAGACAGCATGTCTCGATTCATTTCGTTGTCTTCAACAAGAAGAAGCTTCGCCATTTCAACCCTCCCCGACTTTTTATGTGAAAGCTTCAGTTACCTTTTTGACGCATCGGCACTTTAATCAACGCGCCCCGACTCCCTTTAAGGCTATGTATTTTCATCCCACCAAAGATTCGGCAGAACGATCTTCTCCTTTCTTAACCTTTACTAATTGTGTCACTGATTTCGCCCAAAATCACCTATTTTCCCCTAGTTTCCCCAGTCTCCAGCATTTCCTTTGCCGGCAAGACATTACTGAGTTTTTCAATGAGTTCTTCAAGGTTCTGATCCCACTTGGTTACCAACTCATCAGCATTTCCACTTAAAGTCTTTCGTTCCGCCTTAGTCAAAGTTTTAGCCGTCACCACAATGATTTTTACATCCTGGGTACGTGGATTAGCCCTGACATGTTCTAGAAACTCAAAGCCATCCATTTCGGGCATCATAAGATCCAAGAAGATAACGTCTGGAAGTATCTCCAGGGATTCAAGGTGCTCTAACGCAATCTTTCCGTTTTCTGCTTCATCGACCGACCAATTTTCGGTCAACAGCATTCGACGCATCAACTCCCTCATCGTGCTGTCATCGTCGACTACTAAGGCTGAGCGAGTCTCTCTCTCAGCGAAGTGCTTCAAAAGCACCGCATGTAACTGGGTCGGGTCTATAGGTTTTACCAAGTAATCAGAGGCGCCAAGAGAAAACCCTATATTGCGGTCGTCCTTAATAGTCGCCATTATCACAGGTATTGTAGCAAGTTCTGGGTCGTTCTTTATCTCGGCGAGGACTTCCCACCCATCCATCTCCGGCATCATCACGTCTAGGGTGATCGCATCTGGACGCTCTTCGCGCGATATTCGGAGCGCTTCGGCACCATTAACTGCTGTTTTTACTGTGTACCCGCCCCGAATCAAATATCGACTCATCAAATCACGAATTACGGGGTCATCGTCAACCACCAAAATCGTCTTATCTAGTTTTGCCGCACCATCATCATCTACGAGTATCTCATCCACGACGCCATCATCGGCAGTTGACGCCACGGTGTCTTTTTCCGCGGGCTTATCCTCCACCGTACGAGGCAAGTTCATCGTAAAGCAGGAACCCTTGCCGGGCTCACTTTTTACATCAATGCCACCGCCAAGCATTTCGCAAAATTCCTTTGTAATCGCAAGACCAAGGCCCGTGCCACCGAACTCTTTCGTCGTCGATGAATCCGCCTGCGTAAAAGCACCAAAAACTTTCGAAGCCTGTTCCTCTGTCATACCAATGCCGGTATCCGTGACACTGAAGACAATAAATTTTTTTTCGTCTTCCCGCTCTTCTTCGTAGACGTCGAGTGTGACCGTTCCTTCCTTTGTAAATTTGCACGCGTTACTAAGGAGGTTAAACAGTGTCTGACGAATTTTAGTCAGATCGCTGCGCATATTACCCATGTCGTCCTCACAATTGACGACAAGTTTACTGTCTGTTTTTGATGCCAGGGGTTCGGCGGTGTTAGCAACATCTACAACTAATTGATTGATACCAAAGGTCTCAAAGTACAGGTCAATCTTACCAGCCTCAATTTTTGACAGATCGAGAATGTCATTGATTAAAGACAGCAAATGTTTTCCAGCACTTTGAATTTTTTTCAGATCTGGCAGGTATTCATCCTGCCCATCATCCTCAGCATCCTCTAACAACATTTCACTGTAGCCAATAATGGCGTTCATAGGTGTTCGGAGCTCGTGCGACATGTTGGCAAGAAAGGCAGACTTATGAGTTGAAGCTTCTTCAAGTTGAAGGTTAGTCTGTTCCAGCTCTTCGGTTCGTTCCTGAACCGTTTGCTCGAGTATAGCCGCATGTTCTCGCACTCGCTCATAAAGCTCTGCACTTTCGATGCTAACCGTTGCTTGCACAGCTAATGAATTTAGAAGCTCTTTATCTTCCTCGTGGTAATTCTCGGGCACACTGCTATTGACATATAAAACTCCGGAAACTTTTCCTTGCCGTTTCAATGGAACAACGATCGCAGAACGAAGCTCTTTTTTCTCCGCATAGTCAGCCAACTGCGGGATCGCCAATTTTTCCTTCAAAAGATCCGCAACTATAATCCCTTCACCATTAGCAATAACGCGCCCGCCGAGCCCTTCCCCAACCGTAAACTGAGCACCGTCAAATGAGGCATCTAACTCCTCACTATGGCTCCGTGCCTGAACCGAAAAAACATCGGTTTCACCTTCTCTTAATGCCAGGTACCCCACCTCAGCCTGCAATAACTCACGTGCCCGATCCACGATAAGATCTAGCGTCGGCTTTAAATCCACTTGGGCTGTGATTTCGTGTGCTATCTCGTAAAGTGCCGCCGATTCATTGGCCTTTCTTTTTAAAGCCGACTCTTTTTTCTCCAAACTTACAGTCATGTCATTAAAGGAATGAGTTAGTTGCCCGACCTCGTCTTTCAACTTAACGTCGATGGTCTCCATACTCTCACCCTCCGCCAGCATGCGAAATCGAGTGGCAATCTGTTTGATTGGACCAACAATCCGAGTTGCTAACAAGAACCCTAAAATCGACGAGGTAACAAGAATAACCGCCCCAATCAAACCCAAGGCGTTGCGGATGGCATTGGAAAAATTTTGGGACTGTTCAAGGGAAAATCGAAGAGCAATTTGACCAACTGTATTGCCGAATAAATCAGTCAGATCATTCACCCTAACCACGTGAGATTCCGTTGTTAAGTCAGACAAAACGCCATCTGTCATTTCCTGACTGTATAAATCAATCAGATCAGCCACCATGGATTCCTGATCCTCTTCTTGCAAAGACGACCCGATCAAAACTTTGTCCGACAGAAACGCGACATCCGTATTGGTGAGCCTACTAATTTGACTAGCAAATCCATCGTCCAGGACTTTCCCCAGAATGACGACACCACTGGGGTCATCCGGGTCCCCAATGGGGGCACCACTGATCAATGCGAGTTGATCATCCAACAAAACAAGTGAAGTTCCCGGGATACCATCCAGGGCATCTAGAGCCACCACTGCATACTGAGACTCTTCCGAGTAAGCTTCTTCGCTCAGGGGGTGAGCCTCATCAAGTTCGTAAAGAGACACAAGCAAATTCATGTCCCTGTCCACAACGTCAAGAATTGGCAGTGATAACTGTTCCTGGAGTGTCTCAGCGACAGCCGGAAGCGAGCCTATGTTACTTTCACCAGCACCAGATTCGAGCGGCTCCTGATTGTCGGAAAGCACCTGAGTGAGACTTGGGCTAAGTCCGATAAACTCTGTTTGTTTAAACAAATTAAAACGCTGTGTTTCAATAAGCGTATCAACAACCGACTCTGTACGATCAAAAGAAGCGAGCAGATTTTCCTGTTGGTTAACGTCAATAAACCAACTCGTCACTACCAGAAATACCAAGACGGTAATTAAGAGGATCAAAGAAATCAGAAGGAATAATTTCAACTTTAAGGATCTAAGCATCACTTCATGACTTCTTGTCTATCTGTAACATCACTTCATAATCCGGTTCACATCCACTAAAAAGAAATCTCTTAGTTAAGGGACCAAGAACGGGCGCTCACATTCCCTTTTACGTGCTTTGGGTATTGAGCCCCCAGACGTTCCTTGCACCAATTTAGTTACTTCAAACTACAAAGTGTTTACTCCTGACACAGAGAACGACGCATAAAACTTTTTCTATAAGGCAGGGACATGGGCTACTTTTGAAACATCCCATCCCTTGAAGAGCCTGGGCACACCAAATCTTATGCGTTTCCCGCCAACGCTATTCGCTTGTCGCTGCCCAGTTCGAGCCCTCAACGGCAAGGGTCTCCAAATACGCACCTATATCGTTGATATCCGGGAGAGATATAATTCCGCCCCAAGCCGGCATTTTTTTCCGGCCGTTCACCACAATCATCGTATAGGCGTCAAATCCACGATTAAACTTTCTCAGGTTTCCCACCCCCGCCATGCGTGCGTTGCCTTCGCCATTTCTCCCGTGACAACGAGCACACACTCCGCGGAAGAGCTTCTTCCCGTTCTTAATAGAATCTGCATTCCCTGAGTGCGGATTGGCTGATTGAACCGCCGCGGCGGTGGTGTCGGCAGCCAACCCGGCAAAAGTGTAAGCTGCGACCGTGGCGACTACTACGCACATCACCGCAAAAACATATCTTGTGACCATGATTACAAACTACCTAGCGCAAAAACAGTCTTTAGCTGATAACCCGTTACAAACATTGCACAAAGCACCGAGCTGTGAGGGGAAACGTGGCCAGAAACCCGCGACGTTCACCCCCACAAACTCACATATTGGCAAACAACTACACTATATTGTGTCCTTAAGGCAAGAATGAACACCCTACCTTGAGAAAACGTACAACATTCCCCCATCTGGGGCAGTGGCTAACAAAAAGGCCGAACCACCTATCTGAATTCCACCTGAGAGCTGAGCGATATACTGTTTACCGTCCAACTCATAGGTCATGGCCCCGGATTTATGGGTGATATTCGCAGGGAACGTCCATAGATTTTCGCCAGTGGTTGCATTCACCACATTTATGTCACCATTTGAACTCCCATAGACAGTAATGTTTCCAGCAGTCGTCAGCATGCCTCCGGCATATCCATCATCAGCCGGTTCATCACGCCAGACTTCGGCACCAGAGCTCACATTGTATGCAACGTTCAACTCGTTCCCCGGCTGGAACGCAACCGAAGCACCCAAGGATTTCACGCCGCCTATTTCGATGACTTCATCATACCCATACAAATCGCACATGTCCCGCGCCGGCATATACACCATACCGGTTTGTGGATTGTAAGCCGACGGATACAAGTTCGTCGCACCAAGGAGGCTGGGACATTTTAGAATTGACTCTCCCCCTACCTCCGGCATGGCAATTTCACCGATAGGACGACAATTCTCGTCATACCCTTCAGCCCACGTGATGTTATCGATATACTGGACCGACCGGAAACACTCGCCGGTAACCGCGTCCAAATAGTGTATATAGCCCGTCTTATTGGGTTGGATAAGGCTCTTTCGTCCATCAACGTCAGCAACTATCGGTGCCGACATGGTGTCATAATCCCAGGCATCGCCGGGGACCAATTGCGTCCGCCACTCCACATTACCATTACTGACGTCCACGGCCATGATGCTGGCCGCGCCAATGTTGTCCAACAGGTCTGGACCCCGGCGGTCAACCGCGTTCCACGGATACGCATTCCCCGTACCCCAATAGGTGAAGTTTGTTTCCGCATCGTACGTGCCGTTAATCCAAAGCGGGGCACCGCCCGTTTCCGCGCTATCACCGTACCAAGAATCGTGGCCTTCCTCGCCTTCCTGAGGAATGACGTTAGCCGACCAGACTATTTCTCCCGTCATCGGGTCCACAGCATCAAGATACGCCGGTGAGCCACCCTGCTCGCCATGGCTTTGTCCCAACAAAACCAACCCTGGAACCACCAGAGGGGCAAGCGTCGAGTAGTAACCTAATTGCTCCTCGCCAGCCTCGTTTACATGAACGTAAGGCCTCACTTGCACGTCTATTAATTTTTCACCAGTTTTGTAATGCAGCGCGATCAGCCTGGAATCATTCGTGTAGAAAAGAATTCGATCTTTGTAGATCGCGACACCCTTGCTGATCTGCCCAAGAAAATTAGGAGTAAATCCACCGTAGTTCTCGGGCAACTCATGATTGTAACGCCACACTTCCTTTCCGCTACGAGCATCAACCGCCATCACAGTCTGGCCATGGACGGGGAAATAAATGATTCCATCATGAAAAATAGGTGTGGCCTTGTTATTCTCCGTTGTCCCGGTGGAGAATGTCCAAGCCACTTTAAGTTCACTCGCATTACGAGAATTTATTTCATCGAGCGTACTGTACCGAGACCCGTCCCAGCTCCCATGATTATGCAGCCACTCTGCACCCGCAGTTTCCGCCAAATCAGCGTCCGTAACGCCACTGCCGGAGGACATTCCCCCCTGCTGCGTTGCGCAACCAACTAGCCCCATACCCAAAAGCAGTAGGGAAAACCGTGCAAACGTCTTCATCTGAAACATTACCCCTCCCCCAAGATCATCTTACTGTTCTGATCCCATTAAATTGGACAGTTACAGCAATCCAAAAAATACCAAATACCTTGCCTATTGCCGGCAACCTCGATCATTACAGGACCACCGAGAGAACACGTACAGCATCCCCCCATTTGGAGCTGTATTAAGGAAGAATCCGGCACCACCTAAATGTATTCCGCCCGAAAGTTGAGCGATGTACTGTTTGCCGTCCAACTCATAGGTCATTGGCCCAGCCTTATGGGTGATATTTGCCGGGAACGTCCATAAACTTTCACCAGTGGTCGCATTCACTACGTTCATGTCACCATTTGAGCTGCCATAGACAGTAATGTTTCCAGCAGTCGTCAGCATGCCTCCGGCGTACCCATCGTCAACACGTTCATCACGCCACACTTCCGCGCCAGAGCCCACACTGTAGGCCAGGTTTATTTCGTTGCCTGGCTGAAATTCAGTCGAAGCACCCATGGACTTTACACCACCTATTTCGACGATCTCGTCATAACCGTATTTGTCGCACATATCACGACCCGGCATATACACCATACCGGTTTGTGGGTTGTAGGCAGACGGATACAAATTAACTGCGCCAAGGAGGCTCGGACACTTCAAGATTGCATCCTCCCCAACCACGGGCGGAGCTATTTCGCCGAAAGGCCGACAATTCTCATCGTAACCTTCAGCCCAGGTGATGTTTTCCATATATTGGACAGACCGAAGGCACTCGCCGCTACGCGCATCGAGATAATGGATAAAGCCTGTTTTGTTTGGTTGGATAATAGTCTTTCGACCATCAACGTCCGCAACTATCGGAACCGACATGGTGTCATAGTCCCACATGTCCCCTGGCACCAATTGCGTACGCCAAATCACCCTACCATTACTCACATTCACGGCCATGATGCCCGCAGCACCAATGTTATCGTGATCTAGGTTTGGACCCCGACGCTCCATAGCGTTCCAGGGATAAGCATTCCCAGTACCCCAATAGGTGAAATTGGTTTCCGCATCATACGTGCCATTGATCCAAAGTGGAGCACCGCCCGTTTCCGCGCTATCGCCATACCAAGAATCAAAACCTATCTCACCTTCCTGAGGAATGACATTCGCGGACCATACTATTTCTCCGGTCATCGGATCGATAGCATCGAGATACGCCGGTGAGCCACCCTGCTCTCCATGACTCTGGCCAATCAGAACCAATCCTGGGACCACAAAAGGCGCAAGCGTTCCGTAGTAACCTAATTGTTCTTCACCAGCGTCATTAACGTGAACGTACGGCCTGACTTGTACTTCAAATAATTTTTCGCCCGTTTTGTAATGGAAGGCGAACAGTTTGGAGTCGTTTGAATAGAAAAAAATTCGATCTTTGTAGATCGCAACACCTTTACTAATATGGCCAAGAAAATTAGGTGCAAATCCTCCGTAATTTTCAGGCAACTCGTGTTTGTAACTCCATACCTCCTTCCCGGTACGAGCATCAATTGCTACCACCTTTTGCCCAAACACCGGAAAGTAAAGGATCCCGTCATGGAAAATAGGCGTGGCCTGATTATTCCCCGTTGTCCCGGTTGAGTAGGTCCACGCTAACTTAAGATCTCCCGCATTATCCGCGTTGATTTCGTCGAGGGTACTGTAACGAGAGCCATCCCAGCTCCCATGACTGTGCACCCACTCTGCACCTGCAGTTTTAGCCAAGTCAGCATCGTCGACGCCGGCGCTTGCAGGCGCCAATCCAAACACGCCCAGCACCAAAAGCACCACGGACGACCAACCGGTATAAAATTTTATGTGTGCCAACATCATCCCCCCCGAGATTTTTGCTTTTCAACAACAACTACACAGAACTAACAAAGCTTATACTAAAACGTCACAAATATTAACCGAAAATACAATTGTAGATAACAACCGAATTATAGTTCAAAATATCTTTTCCAGTTTAAGCATCTACTGCCAATCGGTGGACCTGAAATTTGTGCGACATCCGGCTTCCAGATTGCTAAGCTTATTTCTCATTATAAATCCTTAATTACCTGATTCAAAGTACTAATTTTGCTCTGTACCAACTAATCCAACCGCATCTTGAAGGATCTAAACCAAATTAAATACAAATAGGAGCTCTCACGCAAAAATAAACGCCGAATCAGGCCTCTATGGGCAAATTTTTTCCCATAATCCCATAATCATGTCGTACTGAGCTATTGGTTTTTGCCAGAATTTAGAGAGGGCTGATAGCTTCCATCTCAAACGTATGAACCATGAGAAGCTTGGTGCTGGGCCCCTAAGTTATAAATTAAATTTCTTTTGCTCCAGCAATGTTGCTTTGACCAGACGTTGGTTTTGTCCGTATCTTGCCACAATTAGAA
>CAZSYW010000074.1:0-10501 GCA_964611315.1 uncultured Rhodospirillaceae bacterium | reverse complement strand
CCCCCAAAACCGTGAGGAAGGGTTACTCAGGATCGCCTTTTGTATTTGGTAATACCAAACTTTGGCGGTAGACAAATCAGCATCGTTGAGTTTGGTTTCGTTTAAATTTCCATGATATACCCAAGCCTTACGAAGATCTGCTCCAGTCAAATTAGCATTGGCCAGTCTAGTGCCAACCAAAACTGCGCCCCTAAAATCAATGCCCTGCAGATCAAGACCTCCCATTCCAGCGGCTCGAAGATTTGCTCTTCTGAAAATAGCACCTGTGACGGTCGCACCCGCAAGACTCGCAGATAAAAGGTTCGCTTCGGTCAAGTTCGCTCCATTGAGGTTTGCTTCTCGCAAATTAGTCGCGACGAACTGAGCTTTTCTCAGATCAGCGTTTTTTAAATTTACCCCTTGAAAATTCTGCCAACTTAAATCGGCACCGCTAAGATCACATCCGGGGCATGCATTGTGCTTTTTCAGATACAATAAGTCTGCTTCATCAAAAGCATTACTTTTTGTATGCAGGAATCCAAGGGTCACGAAAAAAACAAAAACAAATCTGAGTGCAAAGTTATTCATCTACTCAGACGTACGAAGGTACATCCCCACGACATTTGCCTCTGACTAAGACCGAAACATCTGACATTCTCCTGAAGGCAATATACAACCCCACATGTGATGTCTTCGGGTATCTCAGTAATGGCAAGCGGGAAGATCAAGACGCTAGGATGGTTTGCCAACACCAGTAAATATCACAATCACACCACCTAAGGCTGACGTCCCAAGAAAATATAGCATTGCCTCATTCCAAACATTGGATTCTTCGCGCTCGGCATTGGGTCTCATCGCCCCACTAACTCCCGGGATACTAGATAAGTTCCCGTTACCGCTACCTACTACCAGCTGCCCTTTAAGACCTTTCTCCATGTGCTGGGCCATATCGCAATGGATAAGATAGGTGTGGTGGTCACTAGGAACAATAAAAGTTCCCGTCTTAGCTGCACCTCCGGAAGCCTCAAGGTGAAACATTCCTTGAGGATACAGATAACGTGGCAACCCGTGCACCATCCATTGGTGACGAACCGAATCGCCATTAATTAATTCGACTGTTACACGGCTGCAAGGCTCAACATGAATCTCATGCTCACTATAGCCATAAATAACACCTGGCCGGCCCGCAGTGTAGCGGCGCCCCACCTGAATCTTAAACTCGCGATCTTCGCTAATAACAGAACAATCCTCAGGGAGGCGATCATGATTCGCGTTCATGACCATACCCTCATCGTCAAGGGTCATATTGTGGCCGTGTTCGCCATGATCCATAGCGTCGTGATCCATCATCTCATGATCCATAGCATCGTGATCCATCATCTCATGATCCATAGCATCGTGATCCATCATCTCATGATCCATGGTATCGTGGTCTATAGATCCAGGAGCATCCTCCTGATTTTTGGCGGCGTCGACCGTTGTCCCTTCCGGCGCAATCTGAATATCGCCAATTTGAAAAATACCGTCTTGATCGCGCTCCAATGTGAATTCTATGACCATTCCAGGCATCACTTGGGATACTTGTGCACGGGCGCTTTCTGACAATCCAAGGTCCATTGTCATTGCCGGCCATCCAATCTCTGGGATCGGATCGTGGGTCAAATTTACTGATTTTTGATCTGGCTTGATGACATGCACTAGGCCAATGCCCCGAACCAACTCATCTGCAGCTACAACGTTTAATCCAGAAAACACAAATAGACTTATAGAAACCGCGCATGCCCAGGAAAGTCGCCAACATAGCCAATTCTTATTCATTATCACCATATCCTACGTTTGCTGCGGTCTGACCCATCGCCGGACCAGAACCATCAAAAATGTTACCAAAAGACCAAGGTCAATGGCCGCAAAAATAGCTCGCAATAATCCTATATTGGATTTAGCTAAGTCGCCAAAGTGGTTCAACGGATCGTACGCTTGCCAAACAGGCACCTTACCATCGTAGTATTCCTGACTGAAGTAAGGGGACCAATCAACACCTTGTAGTTTGGGCCAACCTTCCTCATCAAGGAAAGACTCATAAACGATTGCACTTACTCCACCACCCGGACCAATTCCATCATTGGTAACCGCGGTTTCCTGATGATCGTGAAAAAGCCAGATTCCCTCCCCATAAGATCGGAGACCATCGTTCTTTGTTTCCAAAAGTAAATCAACCCGTTGCGCCGGCGCCACCCACACAACATCACGGCGCAACCGAGCACTTTCCGGCACTAACACGCCATCTGTATGAGTAATGGTCGCCTTATGGCCGTGCGTGTGAAGTGCGACACCGTTAGAGCCACCATTCAAAACTCTCAAACGCACTCTTTCATTGGGCGAAACAACTACCAGGGATTCTCTGAACGTGTATGGGAAAGATTGGCCGTTCAGCACAAAATAATCTGCCGTGCGCTCGGTGATATCATACTTCTGGTGTATATTTTTTATGACGCTGCGAGGATCATTGGTCTCCTGAATAAGAATGTGCATGTCATTGTCGATATCCTGATAATGGAGATCATACTCTCGATCGTAGGCCTTTCGTACAGCCTCTGATCGATGCCGAACATGGCCAGCACCGAGGTTAAGTGTCTGAACCCAGTTGTCTGGACGATTTTCTTCAACGACGAACATGCCTTGAAGCCCCATCAATATATGTACCGCAGGTTGAACGTGACAGTGATAAAACATGGTCCCTGGTTGCCGCGGACTAAGTTCATAGACCCGGTCTTCTCCGGGCAAGACCGGTATCTCGCTGGTTTGGGGAACACCGTCATTCCCCTCACCATTCCCATCAAGAAATGGGTGGTCTACACCATGAAAATGTATCGTATGCGGCATGTAGTGAGTGTTTTCTAAAATGATCTTGATTTCATCCCCCTGCTCCACACGAATTGTCGGCGAGGGGAGACGCAGCGACCGATGAGCTTTCAACTCTTCAAAATTCTCGGTCGCCATGCCACGTGCCTTAGGTGAAAAGACCCAGAGGCCCGGCTGAATTCCGGGGGCGATAAAGTAGGCTGGCACAGCCTCGTTAGTGTCCGGCGAAAATCCGTTGAGCTCGCTAACCTCTAATCTTATTTCGATGATGTCGGGATCACCATCGTTATCAAGATCGTCGCTCTTGACAATAGCATCGGAAGCGAGACGCGTCTCCATAAGTACAGAATCTGAAACATTGTTCGTGCCTTTTACGAAGGCTGCCACTTCAAACGGATTGTCAGGATTACATACTTTGGAACTTTCAACATAGACACCATCTATTTCCTGCGCATGCCGCCAATTGGATTCGGGTTCATCGCATAATTTTTCAGTATCAAACACCACGGGCTTTTGACTTGGTGGCAGTTCTTGTGGAGCCGGCGGACCGAAGGTCGCAAATGCAAATTGCCGTACGGAATCGGGCCAAAATGAGGGCGGGATTAGCAGAATCGCCAACACTGCTAAGCCTATACATATTATTATTAGGTAATTGGTGCGCATTGGGTTGGAAAAGGTCCCGGTCTATGGAGCTAGTAAAAAAAACACTGTTCTTAAGTCCACGTCTGCTTCACCCACCATGTCAGGTAGTGGGGTCTTTATCCGAACTTGACTGAACCCCGGTGCGACCAGAGTCGCCACGGCGCTTCCGTTCAGAAATATAGTACGCACTTCCCAGAACCACAATGATACCGAGCCCTGCTGGCAGGTATGTCATATAATTGGTCAACCCCACCGCGAACGGAAATACGGACGTAACGCTATTGCCCGTTCCCAGATGCGTCGCCGTAAGGATGCCGATGTAACGTCCCGACGTTACAAAGTCATGCTCGGCGGTTATGGTGCCAGCACTGTACACCTTTGGCGGTTCATAAAAGATAGTCGCTGCCTCGACCTGTTCGGGGCCGCCAAGATCGGCGTAGGTTGCAGAGTTTCCTAAATTGTCAATATCGCGAATGATTCGGAAATCCACCGCCATGTCACGCAGAGGGCGATCAATATAATCAAGTACTATGATTGCACGACTAACCTCGGGTATGTCTTCGCAAAATTCCTGCGAGGCGCGCCGCTCCGGTTGGTAGCCTGTAAAATGAGCTCGATAGGTCCCGGCAGTCAACACACAGACATCGTTGTCCATCGAGACCCCACCGTGCGTCCAACCCGGCGACACGGACACGAGACCTGTCACACAAGAAACAACGAACATGAGCGCAATCGTGCGTGTCGCCCGAAAGTTGACCGCACAGAGCCCGCCTATCACCGTATGGCTCCTTCTTCTATCGAGTCTAACTCTCAAACGTCGGAATCATTGGGCCCGAGACCTCTATCACGTGGCGCTCTCCATCACTGTCAACAAAGAAAAGAAGAGCAGCAAAACGGCTATCCGGATCGTAAATCAATCGCGACAAGCGGTGGGTTTCCCATAACGAATCCGCAGCCGTGATCGTTATCTCCCGGGTCTCACCAGGCGCGATTGTGCCGCCCGTAACGCTCAAACCGCTCGGTGCAACCAGGTCGTGGCTGTCGATCGGCTGCAGATCAAGCACCTTGTCATTTATGAAACGAACATTCGCGGTGGCAAGCTCGCCGATTTCTAGTGGGCCGTCACTTAAATTCGTGATCGTTGTATTTAAGGTTAGGCTGCGTCCCGGAATTTTGTAGGTGGCGTGATCAAGCTGAACTGTAACCACAGTTTCGGGCTCTGGCGACGGCGTCACAGCGATTGTACCAGTTTGAAGTGGGATCGTATTGGGATACTGGGAACTGGCCGAATAGTACCCGAAAGCGATAAGAACAAGAGTGGTAGCCAAAAGGCCAAAAGCGAGATTGCGATCCGTCGTCGTAATCATTGAATCGGCCTCGTCTCCAAGTGCGTTGACCCTTGTGTACCGAGTAAGAAGGAGCCGGCCTTTAAAAAAGAGCCAGTACACCAACCAAACCAACCCGAGCAAAAACCAAACAATGTGCCAGGCAATCACCCCCTTGAAGCCGAAGGTCTCAAGGTTGACAACATTCCCAGTCAGGGTCGTCACCTCGTGTTTAAAGTCAGCCGCATTACCGGTGGTCTCCACCCATATCCCTGGGCCCACCAAAGGTCCGCCGTGCTCTACATGTAGCGTTGGGTGGACATGAAAACGCCCCGGCTTTCGCGCCTTTATGACGATTTTGAAGTCATAGGTAGCGCCGATCTCAAACGACGTCGAGTTGACCATATTGACGCCGTTGACTTCCGACTCCAAACGCACGAATACCGGCCCGGGCACACCGATATTCAGGTATGCTACGTCAGGTGCTGGAAGGGAACCTGGCCAAAACTCAGAAGGCTTAAATTTACCAGTTACAACGACTTCATCGTTTATGGATACCTGAGTAGGTGAAACTTGGACGTCATACCAGTGGATACTCCGCATGCGCAGGAAAGCCATCTGCGCCTTTTCTCCGTGTGCCAATGCTGCCACAGGCATCAGGAATTCCGTCGCGATTACAGCTGACCCAATTAGAAACGCGCACAAGTATTTCAGTTTCACAAGGTTATTCCTTCAACTTTCAGCGGATTCGTGGAATTGCCACCCGGACCCAGGCACGGCGCATACCCTCGCTGCCAAAGCATCGGTCCTTCTCGCCATACTAGATCCGATGCAACCATTTTGTTTGCGAGAACCAGTAACCGATTCGACTCCAAAGTAAATACATCAAAATGCATGCGAAGGCGGCGAAAAATGATGTCACCGGGGCCACATGCTCACCAAAGGTACGCAGAGTTCCTTCCTCGATAATGCGGATATATTCCGGCGTGCTGGTGCGGACGAACACGAAGCCCTGCAAATCAGCAAGGCTCATAAGGACGCCGTTATGCTCCACGGCCTGATGAAAAGGAGCAAGGATCGACCAGTTAGCCGGGTAAAAGAGCAAACCGAAGAGAAACCCCCCGAATATTCCTGTAAGGAGATAACTGCGCGTCAGGAGCAGCGTCATATCCAACGTTAGGGCAAGCGGAATAAACATTGCGGGCCACACAAAATTCATCGGAAAGTAGGTCCAAAGGTGGAACTGAGTATATCGAGCTATCCACATGCCTATTGTGAGTAGAACTACGCAGACCGTAGCACCAAACGGAACTCTCAGCCTTTCCCACAAAATATACTGAACTGCAGCCGGAAACGTAATCAACAAAACTGGGGTGACCAGCGGCCACCACCGGCGGTCCTTCCAGTCGGTCCAAAAATCCCAATCGCCGACAGTGAGCATGAAATGTAAGTGAAACGTTGCCAAAATCACGATAGCGATTGTCGGGATCGCGATCCAGTCAAAGGCGACAGCGACTTTATGTTGATCTAACTTGGTATGGACTGCACTTCGAGGCTTTTCTTCGTGCGTGTTGTCAACCTGCGCCATGGCAACTTCCTCTATGACCGATGTGGTGCCTCTTTCTTGTCTTCCCGGAACGATTAGCTTGGCACTAGCAAACCCGGACGACTCGGCGGTGCCAGTTCAACACCGCCAAGCTGTTCAATTTTTTATTCCGGATTACGCCTCTCCGCTACTCCGCACGTCGGTCAGCTCAGCCAGGCGACGTAATATCTGGAACAACAACCCACCCAAGGCTAGCCCGGACCACCCGAGAATGACGAAGCCCCAATGGACTGATGCCGCGAAACGCTCTTCCATGAAGAAGAAGGTATGAGCCCACTCGTTGTAACCGAGGACCGGCAGAATGAGAAAGGGCCCTGTTACACCAATGAGAAATGGGATCGATATGCGCTTATTAAACTCCGGCAAGCGGGTCCGCGCGTACATAAATGACGCCACGCCGGCGATCACATACAAAGGCATGGTCAAGTAAAAGAGTGGGATATGGCTCGGTGTGAAATCAGTGTCGCGAAGCGCGACCTGATGCCAGGCACCGTCCTGTTCCGCAAAAAAGCTACCAGTCCAGTACACTACGAATACGTACGCAAAAATTAGAGCAACAAGCCGGAAATAACGCCGAAGTTCTTCAACTGGCTGAAGCTGATCCAGATGTCTGTCCCGTGTCACCCAAATGTAGCCCCAAACGCTCGTCGCCAGAATTACCTCCAATACCCATTCTGAATAGAGGAAGGTCATCCAGTAAGTCTGAAACTCTGGTTCAAAATAATCCAGTCCAGCACTCCAAGCGAAAATTTGCTGATAAACCCGCACGCCTATCATGCACGCTGTCAGAATCGCCGCAAAGCCAATCATGAAACGCCATGGAACCAAGCGATCCGTAATGTTTGCCGGCGCTTTTTCGTTCGGACCAAACGGAAATTTTCTGATTTCTTCGGTTGTAAATGCCACGCGACTTCCTCCTTACAAGTAAGACATCGTCAGCCAGAGCGCAGGCACTACACCACAATAATTACTACAACAAACTCCCCACGATCCTCGCCGTCCGCTCTTCACAGTAGCCCACAGTATCAACGAAAACTTGTGTCTAAAACAAGCATTAAGATTAACTTTAGCATGTTCTGGTTTTGTTCCAGTCTTCACTTAACGGGAGCAGTGACAGATTAAATTATCCTTTAGCTGCCATGCTTTTTGTTTTAGCGTTAGCCCTTTCCCGATTTTTACCGGCTACACTTGACCTTAAGAATGCTGTCTCGCAGGTAGATATAGATAAAGGAAGTCGATGGGTCATGCCCTGGGGGCGGATCTTCAATATTACACTCCTTTTCGTCTTCGCTGGTGTAGTCGCCGTGTACTTCACGCAGCGGCACCTCCATTACGAGCGCGTTGGTCCACTACTTGAACCCGCAAATCACGCGTATTGGGGATCGACGGCGGTCGATGAGTGCACAGATCCTTTAACGACTGAAACTGGCGACGAGACAGGAAATCTGGAAACCGCTGGCGGAATAAATTTCGAGGTCCGGGTGCCTGCCAACTACCGCTATGGAGTGCGCCACCCGCTTCTAGTTGTTTATGCCCCGGGCGGGAGCGGGCGATTTGCATCGGAGCGTCTAGTTTCTATTACTGCTGCGGCAACGTCGGCTGGGTTCATTATCGCCTTTGCAGATGACCGACCACTCAGCATCGATACGATCCTCGACTTGGGGAACATTCCGGAATTGGTTAGTCAACGCTGGTGCGTTGACCCGCACAGGATCTTCCTAACCGGGCACTCTAATGGTGGTACTGTGGCAAGTGCGTTGGCCTTTCTTCCTAAGACGCCCTTTGTGGCGCGCGCGATTGCGCCGAGTGCAGCGGGAATTAGCGGTACCGATTTTGAGATCCTCGATTGTCCGAAACCGATGTCGGTGATGATAATGCATAGCGCTGATGATCAGCTGTTTCCTGAATACGGTTCGGAAGCGGCAGCTTGGTGGGCCGGTTGTAACCAGTGTGATGTTGCTAGATCCACCGTATTGGCCAATAAATGCATTTCCTACCTCAATTGTGCTCCAGGTGTAGAGACAGTTTACTGCGAGGGCCGCGGTCCTCATACACGATGGCCTGATCTGAATGACGAGGTACTCGAGTTTTTCCTCGGTTTTGAGGATGACTAATTCAGTCATTCAGAGGCAAATAGCAGCTTAGGTACCGTGAAAAAATCTGGCTACTATTTCTAGTTTCCAAGGAGAATGGATGGGAGGCCGGTTTCGCCCGTCAAAGGCCAGCTAAAACCTACCGGACGTGCAAAAACAAACCTATCTCGACAATCGAGACTCGCCGTAACTTTGTAGCTATGTTTCGCAATGTAGCAGTTGGTCCCGTTGCCGTAATGAACGGGCGGGTGATACCTGGAACTCACTATGCGACCACATAAAGTGGCTTTCTTAACACACAATAAACGGTGGATATGCCAGCAAGTGGAGGTGACATTGGAAAGAGGCTGCGGGTCTTAACGGCCGTCGTGGCAATTGCTGGCTGTGGGACTGCGTTTGCCCATGAGGTGACAGTGGCTGATCTTACGGTTGTTCACCCTAGGTTGATCGTTGCCTCGTCTGACTCGGACACCGGCTATCTTTTCACTACCTTGGTGAATAAAGGGATGGCCTCGGAAACGCTCCGAGCGGTTTTATCCAACGAGGCAAGAAGCATCGTAATCGGAGACAACGTCGAGGAAGCTTTTGTATCCATCCCTGGTAACGGTACGGCACAGATCGGACCAAGTGGCGTCAGTGTGAAATTCAAGGGGTTAAGCGGGCCGCATTTTCAAGAGAGCACGATACGTCTAGTGCTTGTATTTGAACACGCTGGCGAAGTGACGGCCGACGCGGTCGTAGAAATTCATCATGAAAATTGATTAACTCACTACCGCACATGCTAACACTGTGAGCCGCCTACTCACAAGTTGTCTCCGAAGCACCGAAGAGAGGCCGCTGTGCGCCCTCACTATTTCTGCCACGGGTCTACGCCTAACGGCATTCGCTAGGTAACAAGGAGGACCCAGCGCGGTGCCTACCTACACCTACAGTACCGACCGTTATGTTTCGCAACTGTCAACTATAATATAAATCGGGTTCGGCTTCCCGCGGTGAACAGCCAGCAGTGTCTTCGAAGTTGCGTCATCCTGACCCCTTCACTCTCTTGCCGCAACCAAAGTGCGGCAAGATTGGCCTACACAACTAAATTGGGAGACTTTACGTCCGAGGTGAGAATTGATGGTCAGACTATCAATGCCACGAGGATCAAAATCATGCCTGCCCAGCTCACCGCGAAAGAAAGAGTCCTAACCCACGGAATCGCTAGTGTGTAAAATAAAATATGGGCAAGTCGTGCGTAGAAAAATAACGTTGCACCTAAAACGGTCAACGATGTACTAATCTCCGCCACGTGTGCAACCAGCACCAGGGCCGCGAAAGGCGCAAGGTTCTCCACCAAATTGTTGTGAGATCGCTGGAGGCGTTGAGCCCAACCTGGCACAGCAGGTGGATTTTCCGGATAACCAGTAGTGGCGACCAGACCCCAGGTCCAAATGCGCGCTAAAACATAAGGAACCCAAATAAGAGCGCTTAAACCAGCGCTACAGGCTAAATAAGTTAGTTCTGTATCCACGTTATTTCCTCTACTTTTCATTCATGGGAAACCGTAGCAAATAAGTTGTCACCGCCCTACCATAGTAGATCACTAAGTGCAGACACAACCTCTTACCAGCGCGGGCAAAGGAACTGGATGCTGCCTTTACCCTGGTAAATGAACTAACTTCTGATGTAGGAGGTCCAGTTGGTGAAGAAAACGCAGCCAATGTTAATTTGATGGCAAGATCTTCTCCTGCCCGCGGCATCGCTCTGCGATCTAATAGCAGCTTCATGGTGTGAGCCTAACAAGACGTTAAGGTTGACGAAATGGCATCATCTTTGAACCAATCCATGTGCAGGGACATTGCTCGCTATCAGGCTGGCCTACACATCACCGAAATCTCCACCGCGCCCCTTGCCGGCAGCGAAGCGAGCCGCACCCTCGACGCCCTTTGTTACCTCGATTTTGCTGTTCCACCACTCCTGCCGCAGTCCGTCTTGCTCGCTCAGTCCATGCT
>CAZSYW010000073.1:0-10696 GCA_964611315.1 uncultured Rhodospirillaceae bacterium | reverse complement strand
TACCAGCCTCCGCCAGCACGTTCGTTCCATCCAGACGTGACAGAAAAACCCGACCTTCGGAATTGTCCACAATCCCGATCGGGGCTTGCCCCGGAATTGCATCCGCCTGTGCAAACTGTCCCGGTGTCGCAGGCCCCGCCAGACGCGTCGCTACCGAACCCCGGACAACCGCACTACCATCGCTCGTATAAAGATCCGGCGCTTCTTCGTGGGTGAAATAGCCTTGTACAAAAACCGAATGCCCGTCTCCGGACAACAACAGGTCCGGACCCAGCCGTTCATAGGAAGCCCCCAGAACAAACTCTTCTCCAGGAATAAGCAGAGCTTCATCGCCCGCAGTCGCGTCGATAACTTCCGACCGAGACGTGTCGAGGTATACTGACCCGTCTTCAACAGAGGGTCCAAATGATCTTTCAGGTAACGCCATGAAATAGGCCACCCACAGTCGCTATATACACTGCCTAATTACACTCATTTCAGTGCCTGGTAAACCAGGGAACTGGAACCTTTCTCATCAACCAACTCAAGTCAGACTTACTGTCAAGAAGGCAAACATAAACATAACAATAGACATTGTCCTGTTTATAGCATGGGTTTCGCTTTATTTTCTTTATCTTTCGTGAAACGCATAGTCCATAGAAGACAAAAATGGGTCTAACAAGTATTCAAATACCCTTCTCTTACCGGTAAGAATTCCACAAGTAACCTGTATTCCAGGGATTAGTTGGTATGTTTTCCCTTTATGCAGGAAGTAGTCTTGTTCCAATTCTACCATAACTTTATAAAATGGAATGTTGTCCTCTTTAGTTATACTATCAGGGCTTATACTCACCACTTCTCCCTGTATTTGGCCAAAACTAAAAGAATCTGGATTGTTGAGTCTAATTTTCGCTAATTGACCAGTCTTTATGTAAACAATCTCGTGAATTGGAAACTGTGCTTCCACGACAAGATGATCGTCCTCAGGAACAAGCTCTACAACTACGTCGCCCGGCCTCACGACGCCAGCAACTGTGGAATGATGAATGGTTTTTACGATGCCATTTACCGGCGCCCTAAGCACCGTACGTTTTAAATTGTCCTTTAGTTTTTCTTCCCTTCTCCTTAATTCCTCCAAAAAGGAGACCTTTTCTCCAAACTCTTGCCTCGTTTCCGAGACATAGTTGTCTTTTATGGTTGAGATCCGAATTTCTGCTTCGGCTGCCGCTGCCTGAACACGTTTCAAACCCGCTTCATCTTCATTGAGCTGTCCATCTAATTCGGATTCTTCCTTCAAAAAATTCAAATGAAGCATCTTATTTGTAAGATTACTTTCAAGTAAATCATCGCTTATTGCAATTTGCTCTCGAAGCAAGACCAGATTTTCTTGATTTTTCTTTATCCGCGCCTCTATTTGCCTGATCTCTTCTTTTCTCTGGGCAAAAGTTTGTTTCTGCGCAGAGACTAGATTGAAAATATGACGTTTGTTAGCTGTGAACATTTCTTTTGCTGACGAAATAATATCCGCATGGTTTTCTTCCAAATCATCGTCGAAATGCAATTGATCGACGTCGTTTAATTCACCTTCAAGTCGAATTAAGTCGGCCCGCAAAGACGCCGTCCGGACTCTCAATTGCTCCAAATCTGAAATTGATGCCGTTCCTTCAAGGCTCACAAGCGCCTGCCCTTTGGATACACTATCTCCCTCAAGGACATCCACGCTTTCAATTATCCCGCCCTCCAGGTGTTGAATTTTTTGTATGTTTTTTGATGGGATAACAACGCCGAGGGTTTCGGTCGTAATGTCGAGCGGACTCAGGTACGCCCAGGCACCAAACGTTATCAAGCAAGCGGAAAAGAGTAACAGCAGCACATGACGCGATACATTACTTCGATCTTCGATATAAACGTCAAAGTTGCTCACGATTTTAAATCTTAATACTTCATCTCAAGAGGCCATCGAAAGATATACCAGTTTATGACATCTGCGCGCCTGAACATTGTGTATGGCAAGCCTGACGCTCTGCTCTGACGGTAACAAAGGACGAGCGTTGCCGCAATTTTTGAATTACAGACCAGATTGGACCGACAAGACGTCAATATTGACAAGAAAAGGACTCCTGCTATGGTCCGCGCCGCGCTACACAGTTGAATACGGGTTAATTCCACCCACGAGAGACTAACATGAAAGTGCTGAATTCGCTGCGCTCCGCAAAAAATCGCCACCGGGACTGTAAAGTGGTCCGCCGGAAGGGAAGGCTGTACGTAATTAACAAGACCAACCGACGGTTCAAGGCCCGCCAAGGCTAGCTTTCATACACTGCGTGAGATGCCGTATATTGACGGCCACGCCGAACATCTCCAGAATCTTTCCATACGACGTCGGCGAAACCCATAGTCTGACGCGAACCGGTTTTGTAACTTACAACCGGCTTAGTCGTTGTATAAAGGCTGCGCTCTGAGGGATGTCCCGCCATGAAAATGCCTGAGACAAATGCAAAAGTAATCGCGAGGAGATCTGAACTCGTGAGACAATTCAGAGAATTTCTTCCCGAAGACAGCGTTATAGACGACCAGCAGCAGCTTAAAGTCTATGAAACCGACGGGTTAACCGCCTACCACCAACTTCCAATGATCGTTACTCTACCTGAGACAACGGCCCAAGTTTCGAAAATTCTTAAGATCTGCGCATCAGGCGAAATTAAAGTGGTTCCGCGCGGTGCCGGAACCGGGCTTTCTGGCGGCGCACTGCCGCTAGCAGATGGTGTGACAGTGGGACTCGCTAAATTTAACGAAATCCTTGATATCGATTATGGCAATCGGACCGCGACTGTGCAGCCTGGAGTAACAAACCTTGCGATCAGCCAAGCCGTTGAAGCCAAAGGTTTCTATTATGCCCCAGATCCGTCCAGCCAAATTGCATGCACCATTGGCGGCAACGTGGCAGAAAATTCCGGCGGCGTTCATTGCCTGAAATACGGTGTAACTACCAACAATATTCTTGGCCTCGAAATGGTTCTAATCGATGGTGAGGTTATACGACTCGGCGGCAAACAAATGGACACCGCGGGATACGATCTTCTGGGTCTAATGGCGGGCTCTGAGGGACTGCTGGGAGTAATAACAGAAGTAACAGTGAGGATTTTGCCAAGGCCTGCGTCAGCTCGCGCGCTTTTGGTAGGTTTTTCCAGTGTGGAGGCGAGCGGCAAATGCGTCGTAGATATTATCTCCGCCGGGATAATCCCCGCGGGCATGGAAATGATGGACAAGGCTGCAATTCAGGCAGCTGAAGATTTTTGCAATGCCGGTTACCCCCTGGATGTCGAGGCATTGTTGATAGTTGAGCTAGATGGGCCAGAACCGGAGGTGAACCACCTTCTTCAGAAGGTCGAGGAAATCGCTACGACATGTGGCGCTATCAATATTCGGGCAAGCCAGTCAGAGGAGGAAAGACTCAAATTCTGGGCTGGACGCAAGGCAGCCTTTCCAGCCGTGGGACGAATTTCACCCGACTATTACTGCATGGATGGGACCATTCCTCGTGCCCGCCTTCCTGAGGTTCTAGCAAGCATGTCTAAACTTTCTGAAAAACATGACCTCAGGGTCGCAAACGTCTTTCACGCTGGAGACGGAAATTTACACCCGCTTATTCTTTATGATGCCAACAAACCCAGCGAGTTGGATCGAGCAGAAAAATTTGGCGCTGATATTTTAAGACTATGTGTCGAGGTGGGCGGTGTCCTTACGGGAGAGCATGGAGTTGGAGTGGAAAAACGTGATTTGATGGGCACCATGTTCAACGAGCAAGATTTAAACCAGCAGCAACGCGTGAAATGTGCGTTCGACGCGGACGGACTTCTAAACCCGGGTAAAGTATTCCCGACCCTACACCGTTGCGCCGAATTAGGACGTATGCATATCCACCACGGCAAGGTTCCATTTCCAGACCTGCCTCGATTCTGACCACGATCGAATGGAACCCCTGCTAAGACCCACAAATGATGTTCAAGTCCGGGAGGGCGTTGCCTGGGCATTATCTGAAAACAAACCCATGGCAGTAATAGGAGCCGGCTCAAAGACTTCGCTAGGCCGTCCCGCCAATCTAGACACTACCATGAGCTTGGCTGACCTCACCGGTATAATTGACTACGAACCCTCAGAACTGGTCCTTACGGCACTACCTGGAACTCCACTTGAACAAATAAATATCTGCCTTGAGGAGCAAGACCAGGAGCTGGCATTCGAGCCACCAGACCTTGGACCACTCCTTGGAACGGATCCCGGCGGAGCCACTCTCGGCGGGACGATCGCGTGCAACTTGTCAGGACCCAGACGAGTTCGTGTGGGGGCTGCAAGGGACCATTTTCTCGGAATGCACGCAGTCAACGGCCGGGCTGAATCCTTTAAAGCCGGCGGCAGAGTGGTGAAAAATGTAACAGGGTATGACCTCTGTAAATTAATTGCAGGTTCGTACGGTACCCTTGCTATTCTGACTGAGGTCACAGTCAAAGTCCTACCGAGAGCAGAAAAAACGCGCACTGTACTGTTGTTTGGGCTTGACGACACTGAGGCAATTTCAGCTTTATCCAATACAGCGGCAAGTGTGCACGAACCAAATGGCCTAGCGCATTTACCCATCGCCATTTCCGCTCGCTCCTCGGTCGATCTCGTTGGCACTGCCGGACGAGCGGTGACTGCTGTACGGATTGAAGGCCCGGCACCCTCTGCAACTTTTCGATGCAAACAACTCCGTGAGACATTCTCAAAGTTGGGAGATGTCGAAGAACTGCATGGACAGAGATCAGGGGTGTTTTGGAAAGAGATAGCGAATGTCATGCCATTCGTTGCACAGAAGGACTTGATTGTCTGGCGCTTAACAGTCGCCCCAACGAAGGCTGCTATTGTTACGGCCGCTATTGGATCCAGGTGCAAAGCAGAATGGTATTTTGATTGGGCAGGTGGGTTGATCTGGCTCGCAACCCCAAAATCAGACAACACGTCGACCAGCATAGTTCGTGATTCCGTGGCTTCAGTCGGTGGCCAGGCAACCCTAGTGCGAGCCGATGCAAATGTGAGAGCGGTGGCCTCCGTTTTTGAACCTCTGCCGACACCACTCTACAAGTTGAGTACCAGGGTCAAACACAGTTTTGATCCCAAGGGGATTTTAAATCCAGGACGAATATATGCCGGCATATAGAGAGTGCTAAGAGGGCTCATTAGTGCAAACCAACTTTAGCCTTACTCAACTTACTGATCCCGACATACAGCATGCCGAAAATATTTTGCGGAAGTGCGTACACTGTGGTTTCTGCACCGCGACGTGCCCGACTTATGTTCTCCTGGGCGACGAGCTTGACAGCCCTCGCGGACGCATTGTCCTAATAAAGGAAATGCTGGAAGATGGAGAAGCGGTGTCACCGAAAATTGTTAAACACATAGATCGTTGCCTTTCTTGCCTTGCTTGCATGACTACCTGTCCATCGGGAGTGAACTACATGCACCTGGTTGATCAGGCTCGAGAGCACATAGAGAGTTCGTTCCGAAGACCTTTTGCCGAGAGAACGTTGCGCGCTCTGCTGGCCTGGCTTCTCCCGAAACCAAAATTATTTCGGTTGGCCCTCATAGGTGCCGTACTTGGCCGACGGTTCCAAGCTCTGATGCCGCGTAAACTGCACCCTTTGCTGGCGCTCGCACCGAAGCACCTGCCAAAACGCTCTCTTGCTGACAAACCCGGGATCAAACAGAGCTTAGGACCAACCAAACATAGAGTGGCATTACTTACCGGATGCGCACAACGAGTGCTAGATCCGAAAATCAATGAATCCACGATACGGTTGCTTACCCGACATGGGTGTGAAGTCGTAATTCCGGACGGCTCGGGTTGCTGCGGTGCCCTCCCCCACCACATGGGGAAAAATGCATCCGGATCAAAGTTGGCAAAGGCAAACCTTCTAGCCTGGAAAGAAGAATTGGCAGGGAGAGGAATCGATGCGATCGTCAGCAACACGTCAGGTTGCGGTACAATGCTAAAAGACTATGGTCATATTTTTCGAAACGATGAAGAGTGGTCGGAAGTTGCTGCAACAGTTTCCGATCTGGCCGTAGATGTTTGCGAGTTCCTGGGGAAAATCGGTCTTTCAGGCACCTTACCTTCAACACGGTCAGTGGCATACCACTCTGCCTGTTCCTTGCAACACGGTCAGCAAGTGCATGAAGCGCCTAAAACCTTACTAAAAAACTGCGGCTTCAAGGTGCTTGAGGTACCGGAAGGGCACCTTTGCTGCGGCTCTGCAGGGACTTACAATTTACTTCAGCCGACACTGGCGAACGAATTACGTGATCGGAAGCTAATGAATATTGCTAACATTTCACCCGACGTAATCGCAGCAGGAAACATCGGGTGCATGACCCAACTCGCGTCCGGAACTAAAACACCGGTCGTGCATACGATACAATTATTGGATTGGGCAACAGGTGGCCCAGCACCCGACTTTTTGGCAAACCTGTCATGACTGGATTGCGCTACAGGCGACTTGGCCCCACCCACTAAAACGGCCATAATTAGTCTATGAAAGTATTTCGCGAGACTTTCTTCGCACTTCTCATCTCGATAGCCTCGAATTGGTCCGAAACTGGATGGGCCAACCAGGCCGACACCCGCCTTGATTCCTTATTCTCTCAATTGCAAGCAACAAACTCACAAACGGAAGCGAGAGAACTAGAGAAACTTATATGGAAAATATGGCTCGAATCCGGGGACGCATTTGTGGATCGGCTGATGGCCGGGGGCGTCGAGGCCATGGGGGGCGGCGACTACGAGAGTGCGTTGGTAGCATTTAACTTGATTATCGAAGGCGCACCCGATTTTGCGGAAGGCTGGAACAAGCGTGCAACCCTTTATTGGTTATTGGGCGACTTCGAAAAATCTATAGAAGACATTAATCGAACCCTGGCCCTCGAACCTCGCCATTTTGGTGCTCTAGCTGGTCTTGCAATGATCCGCGAGGCACAAATGCGCCCGTTGGACGCGCTAAGGGCCTTTGAACGAGCGCTGAAACTTTATCCGGCCATGCCCAACGCCTCAGAGAGAATTCGCAAACTGAACCGTCAACTTGGGGAACCGATTTAAAAAATGTTGGAAACGTTGCAGTGCTTCCTAGACATGGCTCAGAACGGTCTCGGCGGCAGAAGCTTTGACCTGTATAAGTCTGCCACGTGCAGATTCTCATCTATTCCAACAGACAATTTCATTAAGGTTTTATAGAGTCCCGTTGACACAGTTTTTACCAGACAAACATTATTGGCGCTTGTCTGGACCATGAAGTTACATGACCACACTATTGGATCCACTAATGCTCTCTTCAAAACTCTAAAAAGGTTGTACATGGCTAAAAACATTGATTTTTATTTCGGCGTATCCTCACCTTGGACGTACCTTGCGGGGCCACGGTTTCGAAAGCTTGTTCAACGCAACAAACTTGTTGTCAACTGGAAGCCGTTCGATGTGTCTCGCGTTTTCAGTCTTACAGGCACAAAACCGGTTAAAGAGAGACCGTCACAAATCCAGGCGAACCGTCTTACCGACTTAGCCAGATGGCGCTCATTTCTAAAAATGGACCTCAACCTTCAACCAAAATTCTTTCCTGTAAACAACCTCCCCGCAGCACGAATGATAATTAGTGCTTTGCAAAAGGGCGTCGACGTAATGGATCTAGCAAACGCTTATATGACCGCGGTTTGGGTCCAAGAACGAGACATCTCAGACCCAGAAACTTTAATAGCGATAGCCAATGAACAGGGCCTTGACGGAACCTCCATGCTCACCAGAGTTGAAGATAACTCCGTCATGAAAGAATTAGATGGCAACGGCCAAGAGGCGATCGACCGGAACGTTTTTGGAACTCCTACGTGGATATATAAGGAGGAACTATTTTGGGGGCAGGATCGTTTAGAATTTTTAACTCGTGCTGTTGAATCAAGCGATTGAATCACAAATTGAATTGTGGAAACTCTCGTAGAATGAACAGGAAACAATTAATTGCTGTAAACTTCTTGATTATTCTTCTCTCCGCCTTCAATTTTGGCGGCAAGGTCTGGGCCCGAGACCAGTTAATAATTGGTATCACTCAATTTCCTGCCACTTTAAATCCGAATATCAATTCCATGTTGGCAAAATCTTATGTGCTGAACATGGCTCTCCGGGCAGTCACCACATATGACCACAATTGGAATCTGGTTTGTCTGCTTTGCACTACCCTGCCGACCATCGAAAATGGACTTTCGCAACCGGAGGTTCTCTCCAATGGTAACACTGGTGTTGCTTCAACCTATACCATTCACCCCGACGCAACCTGGGGAGACGGGACGCCCGTCACGACCACTGACGTTTTGTTTACCTGGGAAGCGGGCCAGCACGAGAAGGCAGGGTTTGCAGGTCATGAAGGTTTCAAAAAAATTCTCTCCGTAGATATTGTTGATGAAAAAACGTTTACCCTTCACAGTGACCGTTTGTCGTACAACTATAATTCTCTCAATAACTTTTATCTCTTGCCCTCGCATCTGGAGCGCGCTGCATTTAAACAACCAGCCGAATATAGATTTCGGACCACGTACGACACGGACCCCACTAATCCCGGCCTATACTTCGGTCCCTACCGGATCGTGAGCATCGAATCAGGCGCAGAAGTGGTGCTCGAGCCTAATCCCTATTGGTACGGCCCCAAGCCGCACTTTCAACGTATTGTGGTTCGCGTCATCGAAAACACAGCAGCTTTAGAAGCGAATTTGTTGTCCGGCGCTATTGATTACGTTGCGGGAGAGCTAGGGTTCACGATCGAACAAGCATTGTCTTTTGAGCGCCGTAAAGGTGACAGATACGATGTGGTATACAAGCCTGGACTGATTTATGAACATTTAGATTTTAATTTAGACAACCCTATATTTTCTGATCGCCGGGTTCGTCAAGCATTGCTTTATGCTCTTGATCGCAATCAGCTCGTTAAACAATTATTTGGTGGAAAACAACCGGTCGCACACTCAAATGTCAGCCAACTCGACCAAATATACAGCGAAGCCGTCCCTATCTATGACTTCGATCCAGATACGGCGGCCGAATTATTGGATCAGGCAGGTTGGTCCCTCTTTCAGGACGGGGTACGTCATAACCTGGATGGAGACCGCCTCTCGTTCAAACTTATGACCACAGCAGGAAACAAATCCCGGGAGTTAGTGCAACAGGTTCTGCAAAGTCAATGGAGTTCATTAGGGGTTGAAGTGCTGATCCGAAATGAGCCAGCGCGTGTTTTCTTCGGTGAAACCATGACAAAGCGAGCTAATCATGGGATGTCCATGTATGCGTGGTTAAGCGCGCCAGAATCGCTTCCTCTTAGCACATTGCGTTCCGACAACATTCCCAATGCTGATAATGGTTGGTCAGGGCAGAATTACCCAGGGTACGCGAATCCAGATATGGACGATCTTATTGACGCCATAGAGATTGAACTAAACCCAAAAATACGTTCGCCGCTTTGGGCTGAGTTGCAGAAACTCTACGCTACAGACCTTCCAGCACTCCCCTTGTTTTTTCGCTCGGAAGCGTATTTTTTTCCGAAATGGCTTAAAGGGATTAGGCCGACCGGCCACATGGCGACAACCACCAACTGGGTGGAGCAATGGTCTACTGAAGGAGAATAACGGCTGGCCCCGGTTAGCCCACCAAAAATTATTTCGCACTAGCAATATTAGGGGATTCGAGACTTTTTTCCGGGAGTCGAAAAAACAACAATATTGGAATATTAATTAATGCGATGACCATTAACAATTTGAAGTCTTTGGCATTCGCATTGATGTTTGCCTGTCTGGTTATTTCATCGTTCAACGCGAGCAAGCCAGCCGTATCGGACAAACGCCAAAACTCAGGAAGAAATGGAGCACGAATCATCTCATTGAATGGCGTAATATGCCCCGCGAGCTCTTCATGGTTGATTTGAGTGTTGCGAATTAATTGGCTAATAACGATGGATACGCCAATGCTTGCACCCGCGTTACGAACCAGATTGAAGATCCCAGCTGCTTCTGTTCGGTGTTGTGGCGATAGAGTCACGAAAGTCAGCGTGTTTATCGGAACAAAGACTAAACCCAAACCAAACCCCTGAAGCGCACCAACCCAGCCGATCGTAAAAAACGACACATCCACTGTAAAATATGACTGCTCCCACATCGCGTAAGCAATCAAAATTAGCCCCGTTGCCATTAACCACCTACCATCAACTTGATCCAACAAGCGTGCCGTCACCACCATTGCAGCCATTGCCCCAGCCCCGCGAGGGACTAGCACATTACCGCTAACGGTGACGGGAAAATCGAGCAGGTTCTGCAAAAAGAGCGGCATTAAAGCGATCCCGGTCAAAAGTAGCAGGCCAAACATGAAAACAAACCACACTCCGACTGCAAAATTTCGGTCAAGAAACAATTTCAAATCGACGAATGGATGCTTAGCAGTTAATGCATGCACAATAAAAACGTAGAAACAAGCTCCAGCAATTCCCGCCTCAATCAGAATTTCTGTAGAGGAGAACCAGTCGAGCAATTCGCCCCGATCAAGCATGACTTGGAACGACGCGACACCTAGACTCAGGGAAGCAAAACCAAGAAAATCAAAAGGGCGCGGTTGTCGTTCCGACTCCGGAACGAATGCCTGAATACCGAGGAACGCGAG
>CAZSYW010000072.1:0-10865 GCA_964611315.1 uncultured Rhodospirillaceae bacterium | reverse complement strand
GGAGGAAGAACGGTGATAGGCCCTCTTCTAATGGGCTTGAGCAAGCCCGCCCAAATCCTCCCCATGGGATCAACCGTTTCCGAGATTATTAATCAGGCTGCATTTGCGGCCCACGAAGCGATACGTCATCGGGTGGCACCCAAGCTTCAGGGCTCAAAAAAGGGCTCTAGGCAGAGGAGTGCCTGAAACTGCTCGATGTACACCCATGATATCCCCTCAACCCGCAGGCCCTTGCAGAATTAGTTACCACAACGGCACAATGGCTGCGACGCAACACCCGGCTGCTGTCCGCAGATCTTTGTTGGCGTCTCTGCTGCTTGTAATAACTCTGTTAGACCCTCCTGCGGTCACTGGTTTTTTATTACTTGAAGAAGGCTCTGCCCCGTGGGCTTCAATCTTTACAAAGCGAGCACCCTCTTTTCCCTGATGATAGGTGTTCGGCAAACAGCTTGCGAACAACTCGCCGGGACAGGCTTTAGACAAATCTTCGTTTATAAAATTAGAGATCTGTCCCATAACGGCAGATGGAAAGATCAAGAGCAGATATAAAATGTCACGGTCAAAAATATCACCGTTGATTCTAGTGGTGGAAGATGAGGAACCTCTCGCTGAGCTGCTCCGCTACAACCTTGAAAAAGCCGGCTTTAGAACGATTGTATCGTCAACCGGCGAAGATGCGTTACAGCATATCCAAATACAGCAGCCGGACCTTGCCATTGTCGATTGGATGCTGCCGGAACGATCAGGCATAGATATCTGTCGTTCTTTACGGGCAGAAACTGATAGTCGCAAACTACCCATAATCATGCTAACTGCTCGAGGAGAAGAGAGTGATCGGGTGATGGGCTTAGAAGCCGGCGCCGATGATTACATTGTTAAACCTTACTCGCCACGTGAAGTGATTGCCCGAATAAATGCACTGCTGCGCCGCAGCAACACTCTAAGTGCCAAATCTGAGAACGAATATGCTGGTATTAAAATTGACTATGACACCCATAAGGTAACCCGCGACGGGTCTCAAATTCATCTTAGCCCTACTTGTTTTCGCCTCCTTGCTACCCTGATTGCACGGCCCGGGTACGTTTATTCACGGGAACGTTTGTTGGGACGCATTTGGGGCGGCGACGTATTTGTTGAGGAACGCACAGTCGATGTCCACGTGAGGCGCCTTCGCAAGGAATTGAATGCCCGCGGTGGTCCCGATCTTATCCGAACGGTGAGGGGCGTAGGATATTCGATAGACGAGCAAACCTAAGATTCGTTAGTTAGTGTAGTTGAGAAAAATCCAAAACACCCTGACAATTTCACCTGCTTAGTCGGTTGTGCCACTTCCACAGCCTGCCAAATCTAGGATCCCCTACGTCAATATATACGGCAACTGCTATGACCTACATACGGTAACAATAGGTGTGTCAAGAACAAGGGTGGAGTAGTCGGAAGTGTTGATGAGCTGGCAAAACCCACCTAACCTAATCCTGTTTGTATTCGTGCTTAGATAGTTTGGCAAAACATGGTGAGCCAGGAGGGTTACAGAGGTACGGCACGCTGTGATGGTTCTTAACACCATGCATTCAGCCACGTTCACTTTTTTCATTTGGAACTACAACACATTTAGGCAAATCAGAGCTGCTTGGATTTGTCTGCCCGGTCTTGCCGATCTGCATTAGATAATACATTTTTAACTATGACCTTGAATTTAGTGTCCGGCGATCAACCGAATCCCCCGCTTGACGCAAGTATGTTAAACGGCTTGCCTGATCCGGTTTTTATGGTGGACCACGCATCCGTTATTGTGGGTTGCAACAGCGCAGCGCGTGATCTTCTCGGCCCGAAGGTCCTTGGCGACAATCTGGATCAAGTGCTGTCCAATAAGCGCATCGTCGAGACTATAGTTGCCACTCTCAAAGGAAAACCAAAGTCGCGACCCGAATTGTCTCTGACGTACCCGAACGGCCGGGACTATCAGTTGAGGCTCTGGCGTCTTCCAGACTTGAGGTCCGCCGGCCCTGCTTGGGCCATGGTCATAATGCATGACATTACTGAAGTGAACAAAGCCGCCCAACTTCGTGCTGACTTCGTAGCCAACGTGAGTCATGAGCTACGTTCACCTTTGTCATCCCTTCTGGGCTTCATCGAGACGATCCGTGGTCCTGCTCGAAATGACCCCGATACTACCGAGCGGTTTCTCGAGATAATGGAGTCCGAAGCAAAAAGGATGTCGCGGCTAATTGACGATCTATTGACGCTCTCCACTGTCGAAACCCAAGAACACATTCGTCCGACTTCTTCTGTTGCGCTCGCCCCGCTTCTTCAGCGGGTGACTGAAACCCTGTCCGTTCAGGCCAAAGAACGAGACATGAAAATCATCCTTGATGCACCCCCTGACCTTCCTTTGGTTATAGGCGAGCCAGATGAACTAACCCAAGTGTTCCAAAACCTAATCGCAAACGCAGTCAGTTACGGCACGACAAAAACGTCCGTCGTCATATCAACTTCAACCCATAGTGAAGTCCTCGAAGAAAGCGATACAAATGTATCGGTTGCTGTCCTCAATCAAGGCGAAGGAATTGAGCCCGCAGACCTTGACCGACTTACCGAACGCTTCTATCGGGCCGACAAGAGCCGATCTCGAAGCATGGGTGGCACGGGCCTTGGCCTTGCTATCGTAAAGCACATAGTCGCTCGACACAGGGGACGGCTTGACATCAAAAGCACACTAAATGACGAAACCTCGTTCACGGTGCACTTACCCTGCAATAAATCTTAATTCCCGAGGACGGGCGTTGTAATCATATCTTCACAAATGTGTCACACAGTTTTTACACAATTGTAATAAATGGGACACTCGCGTCGCATAAACTCTCCATCATCGCGATGGCAACCCTCACGAAACCCGCCGAACTCGTATACAAAAATGACCGCAGGGGTTTCTGAAAATCGTAGGATTTAGAGATTATGGAACATGTCGAAAACTAGTACCCAAACCGGTCTGGCAGCAATCATTGCGATCGTTCTTTTATTATCAGCGATGCCCGCGTCTGCCGAGGCTGATTTGGAAAGCCGAATCCAAGCACTTGAACAAGAGTTGAAATTGATGAAGGAACAGCTGTCGAACTCCGTAAAACCACCTCAGGATTCAGGGGTTACAGCTAAAAAGAAAGGGTTCAGCACCCTACCTGGTTGGTCGGCGGGTTATAGATATAACCTGAATGCAGATGACAAATCAGCTACTAAAATAAGATTGTTTATTAAAAGAAAATCAATCTCTGGCAATGTGGTCAAAATGGCATGGGATAGACGAACGGGTCATATCCCCAACTTCTTCAAGACCGGCACCATCGACGGCGATTCCCTGGACAGATGGGGTACCATGTACATAGAACAAGAGATTAAATTCTAATTGATAATCGTGACAGTTTTTTCCTAACATCGACAAACAAATGGGGTGTGGTGATATCGCCGTCTGCCAAAAGTTTCGAATTCTCGAAAGGGGAATGGAGCCTTGATTGAGACTTATGGCCCGGTGTTAATTGGGCTCGCATTATTGTTCGGCCTTTTCATGACATGGGGCATAGGCGCCAATGATGTAGCTAACGCGATGGGGCCTGCGGTCGGCTCCGGCGCTATCACAATGACCGTGGCGTTGGTAATCGCTGGTGTGTTTGAAATGGCGGGCGCCGTTATCGCTGGTGGAGAGGTAACTTCCACCGTTCGCAGCAATATCGTCTCTATCGATGCCTTTGCCTCGGCGCCGGGTCAACTTGCGCTCGGCATGCTCTCGGCACTTTTATCGGCGGGGATCTGGTTGCTGGTTGCATCCGCATATGGATGGCCGATTTCGACCACCCATTCTATTGTCGGCTCAATAATTGGTTTCGCATTAGTTGCCGCCGGCGCATCTGCGGTGAACTGGACAAAAGTGGCCGAGATCGCAGCCAGTTGGGTCATCTCGCCGCTGCTCGGTGGTGTCATCGCCCTCCTACTCCAACTTAGTATTCGCCAACTGATTTTGAAAAATACACAACCAGTTGCCGCCGCGAGGCTCTGGGGTCCGTTCTACGTGTTTCTAGTGGGTTTTATTGTCTCTTTGATCACCCTTTTTAAAGGGTTACGCCACCTCAATCTCGATCTGAGCGTCACTGCAAGCTTCTCATGGGCTTTGGCGATCGGCATAGTGACTGCAGTCGCCGGTTGGGGAATGATACGCCAGGTAAGAGTAAACGACACCGATAGCCATGATGTGAACATCGCCCGTGTCGAACGCATCTTTACACCGATGATGATTTTCACAGCATGTGCCATGGCTTTTGCGCACGGTTCGAACGATGTTGCCAACGGTGTCGGCCCGCTTGCAGCGGTGGTTGCCATTGTGCGCTCTGGAGGCGAGGTCACTGCGAGTGCGGGCCTACCTGTATGGATCCTTGCGCTTGGCGGTATAGGAATCGTGGTCGGATTATGGACCTACGGCCGTCGCGTGATGCAAACAATCGGAAAGAACATCACGCCACTTACCCCTAATCGCGGCTTTTGCGTCACCTTGGCGGCCTCGGCAACAGTCGTACTCGCCTCGCGTACCGGCCTGCCGGTATCGACTACCCACATTGCAGTTGGCTCAGTAGTTGGTGTCGGTCTCGCGCGCGCAGTTGATGAGGTGAACCTGCGTTTGTTCCTCGGCATCGTTGTATCATGGTTGCTTACCTTGCCGCTGGCAGGCGGGCTTGCCGCATTGATTTATTTGGTATTGCGGTCGATATTCACGGTGTGATGTTCTCCTAGGCGCTACAAAAGTAAGGCACAGGCCACCGCGAAAACCACAATGCCGATGAATGGCGAAAGATCGAGCAGCGCCACCGAGACGAACAAGACCACGGCGAGGCCCGCAGCCGTCCATGACAGCGTTCCACCCAGCGGTCGTGCAAGCGCCCAGAGTGCTGCCGCCAGCAACGCAAGCGCTCCATATTGCATCCCAAGCAGCACCTTCCGCAACCACGCAGCATCCTGATACCGTGTAATCGCGCCGTACAGAGCGAACGCCAAGACTAGACCAGGCAAATTAAGTGCGAGCACGCCCGCCACCATACCCGGTACACCGGCTACCTTAAGGCCGATCAGCGCCGACAATTTGACCGCCGTCAACCCCGGAAAAACGTAACTCACCCCGAGCAATGACGAAAACTCGGCTGCCGTCAGCCACCCGCGGTTCTCCACGCACTCTTCTTGGATCAGCTTGAGCATGGCATTGCCGCCCCCGAGGGAAAACAGGCCGACCCGCCCGAAACTCATCAGAATCTGCAAAGTAGCTTCTATCACAGGTCGCCAATCATTCTGTGAAGAAAGTCAATATAGCCCATCACCTTCCCTGCCTGTGGATTTATGTTGTGGACACACGTGCGCACGTGGCTGAAGTCAGGACCTTCGATACAGGCCGACCAATAGCATCGGCGTTCGACCGTAAACTTGCAGAATTCCAGCCGAAGATGATCGGACAAGCGTACCCGGTTGCGCACCTTCTCAACATTGACACGGGTCGGCGCATAACCATGGGCCCGCAACGTGGCCTCGAGCTCGAGCTCATCCGAAACTTTACCCAAGCCGCGGGAAACTCGGGGAAAAACGTGTGAGAGGTCATCAGCCTCGATTGGGAACTTGAAAACCTCCTTCCGTCTAAAAGCCTCATAGTGGTGATGGGACTTAATCAACGTTTTCACCTCGAGTCCGTGCTTACGCATTTTTATGTTGTCCCGGCGCTCGGGAAGCAGAAGATAACAGTCAAAAACCTTACTGGTCTTAAACTCTACCATCTCGTCAAATCCTACCGTGTAACACGGCGCAATTACCAGCGGCTGGTCAGACCAAAAAGCCCGCCATTCCCAATTGCCAGTTTTATTGTTCTCCTGGGCATTTTTACCGGCAGTGATTGTTGAAGAGCTCAGGCCATGAATGGCACAAACTCCACTAGTAGCTTTGACCGTTTCGATAACCTCCTCACCAATGGTATTACCACCAACAACCCGTTCAATTTCCTTATCCAAACGTTTCTCCTGTTCCTTGGAAAGGATTACGTCAAACATACCGCATGCATTGGCGACGCAAACCGCCAACACCTCCAGTAGGGCGAGGTTTTCACTCCGCACCATACGGGCAATTGGTGATTGTTCGATGCCATTCTTGGTACGTGGAAAAGAATGCGCCTCGAAACCATTTACCAGAGTCCGGCGATTGATTGCTATTAGGCCTCGCTCTGTCAGACGTTTGAAAGCCATCTGTTTTAGGCTACTCGCTTCCTCAGCCAGTAGTTCGAGCCATTTCCCAAGGCTCAGAGGCTTTCTGGCCGAATTAATCTCCTGCAGTGCTTTGTCTAGATACGGGTGTCCGGTCGGCGCGAGGTCAATGACCTCGACGCGGCTATGATTAAACTCAATTCGGCTGTAGAGCATAAGGTCGATCAGGATTGCCCCGGCCAACCCGATATCGTGCCCCATGTCTGGCAACCCCGCAGGGATTCCATCATCTGGCGACAGCGACATTAACAAAAAGTGTTCAGTGGCGGGTATGGTGGTCTCCACTTTGAACCTCCGACCCGCTTCCTTGAACCCACTTCTTTTTTCTATTGCCAACTAACAACTCCGAAAGTTATTGCACCAACCACCACGCGGCGCTTTTTCGGTGGTCACCGTGCCTCAAATTTCTGTCGCAAACAGGTCCGTAGAATAGCATGTGCAGCCCCGTATCCAGACTGTATAAACACGCGACCATCAGAACTAGGAAGTGCTTCAAATTACTTGTTTACGCCACTATTATGCCTGGTTAGAAAATTCCTGTGCCAGTTCAATGGGGTGAGACCGCCAAGTATAGTAGTCAGGCACCCGCGGACGGCTGTGCTTGTGTGCATGAAGGAGACGGAGAGGATCCAAAACCTCTCACTACGATAAGAATTTATGAAAAGCATACATGCCCGAACCTCATTCTAACGCAGCAGGCCAACAAACCCAGACCACTCCTTCTTCCTGCCAAATTTGCGGGAACGATAACCCTTCTTCATTTGCCTCCAAGGGTGGACATCAATTACAGCAGTGCCCCGCGTGCCTTTTCGTTTATTTAGATCCCATGCCGGATATCAGCGAATTTTCTACCCTCTATGCTGATGCGTATGAGGGTTCAACGGTAGGGTATTTTACTAAAGCGGAAAAGAAGCTGCGCCGGTCCCGCCGCCGGCTAGCCGACATCCGCAGCCGGGTATCAGGGGGCCGGTTCCTTGACATAGGTTGCAATGGTGGATTTGCGATGCAGGCGGCTCGTGAAAGTGGATTCACAGCTCTCGGCATAGACCTCGACCCTGTATCACTCTCTTATGCCCGCAAACATTTCCCTCACAACCAATACTTTCATGGTCGGGTAGAGGACTACAAAAGCGAAGACCTTTTCGACGTAGTATATTGCTCAGAAGTCATCGAGCACGTTGGTGATGCCAATCGATTTCTTGCAGCAACAGCACAGCTGATGAAACCGGGCGCCTTACTCTATTTAACCACTCCCGATATCAGTCACTGGCGGAGACCGAGCAATCTTCACCGATGGGATGCCTTTTGCCCCCCGGCGCACTGTCTGTATTTCAACCCGGAAAACCTAACCACGTTACTCGCCCGTCACGGATTACAGGTCATCAAGCGCCATTGGGCTTGGAAACCAGGCATTAAATTTTATGCGCGTCGAAACGCCTGACCTTGTTGCGCTCGCATCAAGACCACTACCAATACTATGGCCGGCACACCGGCCAAGGCGGCATAGATGAAAAACTCCACATAGCCGATAGCGTCCACAGCGAGACCGGTAAACCCACCAAGAAATTTCCCGGGAAGGGTCATTAGAGATGTAAATATACCATATTGGGGCGCGGTGTAGGCCGTATTGGTGAGGCTTGAGAGGTAGGCAATAAAGACTGTGCCAGCAAGTCCGGCGCTGAGATTGTCAGCGGTGATTGTAGCCGTCAACATAACGAGATCTGGCCCAACCAAAGCGAGTGCGGAGAACAAAAGGTTGGTCGACGCTAACAACACCGCTCCAACAAGTAAAGGCCACATGATGCCTTTGCGGACCACCTGGGCACCACCGTGAAAAGCTCCCGCGACGGTGGCTAGAGTCCCGTAAACTTTAATGATTAAACCGATCTGTGTGAGGGAAAAACCTAAGTCAATATAAAAAGGGTTTGCCATGACACCCATCAAAATATCGCTGATACGGAAAAGCCCCACGAACAAAAGAATTAACAGAGCGAGCCGTCCATTACGCTCGAAAAAATCGACGAATGGTCTGACAACGGCCATGACGAACCAGCTTTTTCCACCGTTAAAGGGCTCAACTGAGTGACTCGGAATTTCGGGCTCACGAATCTTAAGAACTGTTGTAATACCCACAAGCGTTAAACAAGCCATTGCAGCGTACGCAAACGGCCAATTGGTCTCATCGGCTAGTACCAACGCACCGCCGCCTGCCACCAAAAGTGCAATTCTGTACCCCAACTGATAGGTGGCTGCCATGGCCCCCTGAAACTCGCGTTCTACCGCCTCAATTCGGTAAGCATCTATCGAGATATCCTGCGTAGCCGACGAAAAAGCCACCAATAGTGCACACAAAGCCACCCCATGCAGATTCTCGGTGGGGTTCACGCCGGCCATTCCCAGTAACCCCAGAGCGATGCCAATCATCGCACATAACATCCAACTTCGCCGTCTACCGAGGGCCCGTGTTAACACGGGCAGGGGAACACGATCGACGATCGGTGCCCAAAACACCTTGATAGAATAGGTAATGCCAACCCAGCTAAAAAAACCGATTGCGGCCCGGCTTACCTCCTCCGCCCGCAACCACGCTGAAAGTGTAGAAAAAACCAGTAAGAAGGGTAAACCGGCAGAAAACCCAAGAAACATCATCCCGATGACTCGGCGATTACGATAAACACCAACCGCCTCGCGCCAACTGCGACTCGAATGTTTCACGCCTCTCTTTGCCACGTGTCTTTTCCCATGGCTCACACAAACATGGCAGATTAAACAGTCACTAGATCGCTGAGTCGAACCTTCGGTCTAGCACCGTAGTGGCTAATTATCTCTGCCGCCGCTTGAGCACCATATGAACCACATGTTGCGTGATCAAACCCCACGGTATACCCGAACAGGAAACCTGCGGCATAAAGATCACCTGCACCAGTTGTATCAACCACTTGCTCCACGGGAGCTGCTTCTACCATGTAAACCTGATTACCGCTAACAACCATCGACCCACGCGCGCCCAGGGTTAGTGCAGCAACCTTGCAGTTCACCTGCACTTGCTGAACAGCTTCCTCAAGAGTCTTTGCCTCATAAAGAGATATGATTTCTTGTTCGTTCGCGAACAATATGTCTACACCGCCCTTAACAAGTTGGACAAATTCCGCACGATGCCTATCGACACAAAAAGGATCTGATAGCGTGAGCGCCACCAAACGTCCGGCGCTGTGGGCAACCTCCATCGCTTTGCGGAAAGCTTCCTTAGCATCTTCCGGATCCCACAAGTAACCTTCCAAATAGGTCACCTGGGCTGCCCGGATCAAATCTGCGTCTACATCTTTGGCCGCAAGCCCGACACAAGCCCCCAAAAACGTGTTCATCGTCCGATCTGCATCGTCAGTGACCAAAACTAAACATCGCGCTGTCCCCGCTCCGCTAGTCGCCGGGGGCGTGTCAAATCGGACCCCCAAAGATTGGATGTCACGCTGAAATATTTTGCCCAGCTCGTCGTCACGAACCTTTCCGATAAACGCACCGCTACCGCCCATCGATACCAGTCCAGCAATTGTATTTGCCGCCGACCCACCCGATGTTTCCAACGGCGCTATTACTTTTTCGTAAAGCGCCGCGGCCTCATCAGCACCGATAAGTGTCATGACACCTTTTTCAATCTTATTATCACGCAAAAAGTCGTCGTTCGTTTGCACAATTACGTCAACGATGGCGTTGCCGATAGCTACGACATTGAACCCAGCTTTGGACACAGTTTATTTCCTTGTTGTTAGAGAAACTTAGGACCAATCACCCGGGGAACCGGGTTAGTCAGCGACTCTGTGGGGAGTATACCTTTGTAGTGTCAATCGGCAACGTGATGTCGGAACCACGAAACCTTGCGGCCTTAAGGTTCAAACCTCTGTCTTTTCCGGATACTGGCATAGGTCTCGAATTGGACAAACTGGACACTCCGGTTTCCGCGCCTTGCACACGTACCGACCGTGTAAAATCAACCAATGGTGCGCGTCTCGTTTGTGCTTCGCGGGGACATTTTTCTCAAAGCCTTCCTCCACTTCAAGTGGCGTTTTCCCCGGCGAGACGCCTGTTCTATTCCCGACCCTAAACAGATGAGTATCTACCGCAATGGTTGGCTCTCCGAACGCAATGTTAAGTACTACGTTGGCCGTCTTGCGACCAACACCTGGAAGTGTTTCCAATTGTTCCCGTGTTCGCGGTACTTCTCCTTCAAAACTTTCAATGAGCTTCCGACTGAGTGCAACAACATTTTTCGCCTTGTTCTTGTATAACCCAATAGTACGAATAAAGTCCCGGACACGGTGTTCTCCTAACGCTATCATTTTCGCTGGAGTATCAGCCTTTGCAAATAACGCGCGGGTTGCCTTGTTCACTCCTACATCTGTTGCCTGCGCAGATAAAACCACCGCGACTAAAAGCGTGTAAGAATTTACGTAATCCAGCTCACCCTTTGGGTTAGGTGTGAGGGTCGCAAAACGATCAAACATCTCTCTTATTTGAGCTTTCGTCATACAATACATCTTCGTGCAACAGGTCCTTTAGAGTTCATCAACCCAGTTTATATAGGCT
>CAZSYW010000071.1:0-11021 GCA_964611315.1 uncultured Rhodospirillaceae bacterium | reverse complement strand
TATCCGGGAGGAGGAAAGTTTTTCTGTTTTAGTCGTTTTAGTCATGTCACACAACAGTTCCAGGGCCCGCGAAGCTGAGGACACTATCATGGTTGCTGGGCCGGTTCACGCAGAAGTTTTCTGCTGGGACGGGAAAATGGAGTATTTCTAAAACATTTGTGTTCAGCGGTGGTTCGTTCTAAAATCCACCGAACCAGCGGAAGTTCCGCTGGCTGCACGTTGTGATTGCGTGTCGACACAACTAACAACTAAAGACCGACGAGCCGGGCGCGTCTGGGTAGTCGGCGGAGGGAGGCTAAAGCATGTCAACATGGCTTAGCGAACGAGAAGAACGATTAGTGGAAGGCGCAGAGGAGCTTGAGTTTAAATCTCCGGTGCCAACACAGATCGTGTCAAACGGAGAGTATTTACCTCCGAAGCAAAGTCCAAAGCAAAAGCAGGTAGAAGACAGAATAAAAGAGTTGGCCGAAGAGAACAGTAAGTATCTCGGGATGACTCGTCGCGAATACCTGATGACGAATTGCGGCATGGCAGCTGCGTTCTTGGCGATGAACGAGATCTATGGGGGCAACGTCTGGCAGGTAGATCCAGCCGAAGCACGTGACCCTGAGATGACTAAAGTTCGTGCCGATGGCCTTGCGGGTCAGTTCATTTTTGATGACCAAACTCACTTCTTGCGGGACGATTTTGCGCATGAGGAAATCACAGGTCTCGGCGAATTTGCTGCTGAGCACTGGAATCCAGTCCTCAAGGAAGAGGGTATCAGTCTGACACGGTATAAGTTTGAAAATTATATTCGTGAACTCTGGTTCAATGCTGATACGAAAATGTCACTTTTGTCGGGCGCACCTTTTGATGATCCGACATGGTACCTGTTGTTCAATGACCAGATCATGGATGCCTGTGAAACGGTAAATGATTTTGCCGGTGGACAGCGCATGCTGGGTCATGCCGTCATCACGCCTGGTCAGCCAGGTTGGATGGATACGGTCGATCAGGCCATTGCAGCTAACAATCCAAACCTCGTTTCTTGGAAGTCGTATACAATTGGCGATCCACTCGCTCCGTCGAAGTGGCCATGGCGTTTGGATGATGAAAAGTTGATGTACCCCTTCTACGAGAAATCACTGAAGGCTGGCATTAACACCATCTGTATTCATAAAGGCTTGATGCCGCCAGATTACGAGCAGTCTTTCCGTGGCTTGTGGCAGTATGCGACCGCGTGGGACATTGAGAAGGCAGCTAGAGACTGGCCGGACATGAACTTCGTAATCTATCACACGGCTCTGCGTCCATTCCTCGAGTTGCCAGACCAAGCTTGGTCAGAATTTGAGGCAACTGGTCGGATCAAGTGGGCTACTGACGTTGTAGAAGCAGCGCAGGCGGCTGGCACCGGGAATGTATACGGTGAAATCGGTACGTCCTTCGCCAATTCGGCTGTCGCGCATCCGAAATTCTCGGCTGCGTTTATTGGCACACTCGTGGGTGGTCTGGGTGCAGACCATGTCGTCTATGGTTCGGATACCGTATGGTATGGTTCGCCACAGTGGCAGATCGAAGCCATGCGTCGTCTCGAAGTCCCAGGCGATATGCAAGAGAAATTTGGCCTGCCAGCATTGGGCGGGCCAAACAGTCTTACCAAGCAGGCGATCTTTGGTCTTAACTCTGCTCGTATCTACGGGCTTGGCATGACGAATGTCGACAACACTCCGTTGAACTTCGGCGAAGACAAGCTTGCAGAAATGGCGAGGAGCTTCCGCGAGCGCGGCGAGGGACCATCCCATGAGCGTTATGGGTATGTCCGTACTGCCTAACTCAGCAGGATGACCGAAATCTCTTTGAGGTAGCGGTCAAGGTACTAGCATGGAGAGGGTCGGGGGCATGTGCCCTTGGCCTTCTTCTACATTGGGGTGAAGCATTGCCTTAAGACAACGAGTGAGTTTTAAACTCGGCGTTTTACGCAATTAGGCTGTTTGGGGACGGTTGGTCGTTTTGGAGCGGAACAGACAGCTGAGAGATAGGGAGGTTGTTATGAAGAGTAGTTTTGGGATGGCTATAGTTGTCGGTTTTCTTGCAGCATTTTCGTCGGTTCCGGTAACGGCGGCAGAGATAATGACGTTGAAGGCTACTGAAGGACGGTTCAAAATTCAGGGGGGCTTCTATCCAAATTATTTGGTGTTTCTAAAGGGCCTCGATCCCTCCGGAATTGAAACAGCTTGGGTGGACAAGGAATATTATGCAGTACTCGACGTGCATGAAGGGCCAGATGCGGGTCGCAGCGCAATTATGACATTAAAAAAATCCAGTGATCGAAGTCCTCAGCCCGAGTGGTGTAAAACAGAGGGCGGTGAAAATTTCCAGGGCAAAGGCATTACCTGCTTGAAGAATGCTGAAGGATTTACGGAACAACTTCGATTCAAAGTAAAGGTCAAATACGCTGATTCGGCGGCCGTGTTGCCAGCGGAATTACAGAATCGCACTTGGGCCGAATATCCGGAACTGCCCGGCAGAGGCGAAGGTGAAGACCTGGGCTCATTCGACCTGCACATTATTCTTGAATAGAAGTAGTTGAAAAAGGGCCCCTTTCGTAGAGTTAGTGGGTCCGCGCGCTGCGCTCTGGTCGCTGTCTGTGAGATATCGGAGAAAGTGGCTTTTGTAGACCATGTGTTTACTTTTTGAAGCAGGGTGAAACCACATTGGGGAGGGCTTTATGAGACTCGTTTATTGTGTGGCGGTCCTTTTTGCGTCACTTGCAGCATTTCCTTCGGTGCCAGTGTCGGCGGCCGAAATATTGACCTTAAAGGCGACCGAAGGGCGTTTTAAGGTCACATTCTACCCGGATTACTTTTTGTTTTTGAAAGGGCTAGACCCGTCGACTATTGAGACGAAATGGGTAGACAAGGAGTATTATGCGGTACTTGATGTGCATGCAGGACCAGAAGCGGGCCAGAGTGTTATTTTCACGTTGAAGACGACGACTGATCGAAGTCCCCAGCCGGAGTGGTGTAAAACGGAGGGTGGTGAAAACTTTCAAGGGCTCGGCATTACTTGCTTGAGAGCACCATCTGATTTTACGGAGCAACTTCGCTTTAAAGTTACGGCAAAGTATGCGGATTCCGCCGCTCATTTACCTGCAGAATTACAAGATCGTACCTGGGCAGAATATCCAGACATGCCCGGGCGACGAGAATCTGAGGTCCTAGGTTCTTTCGATTTGCATATAGTGTTGGATTAACTTTGCGATTTTGAGAAAGACGGTGGCGGTTTATACCGCCACCGCTTCTTTACTTTCGGCACTGTTACCTATCGCACACGTTCGTAAAGCTCAAAAAGAAATCGGGTTTTAGATTAGAAATACTTAGCTAACAAAGCGGTGCGTCTTCCCTTCAGGGGTGGTTATTACTGCCTTCATCCCGCCGATTCTCATAACGACGTCCTCCACCTTTGAGGTAGGGAGAACAAATAAAGCTGTCGACATGGCGTCTGCGGTAGTTGCTCGCTTGGTTATCACTGACGCGGAGATATGGTGTTTGGTGGGCTTTCCATTGCGTGGGTCGAACAGGTGATGATAATGACCGTTGCCATCGAACACAGTTCCAGAGCCCGCCGAAGTAGCGACCGACTCGTTTGTGATTTCTATCGTTTCGGTTGTTTTGCTTGGATCAGCCGGATCCGCAAGCCCGATGCGCCATGGTCTCCCGTCAGGATGGTCATTGAGAGCACGTGTCTCACCCAGTTCGACGAGGACTTGTTCTATTCCTTGGTCACGTAGAAGGTCCGCCACGCGATCTGTTATGTATCCTTGAGCGATGCCATTTAGTGTTACCGCCATCCCTTGCTTGGCGAAACGCACCTTTCCCTTAGAGATGTCAATTTTTTCATAGCCTACGAGATCTAATGCGGTTTGGATATCGGTACTAGAAGGACCAGTTTGGATGTCTGGCTGTGTGGCAAAATGTTCAGAAAACAAATGCCATAAGGGCTGCACGGTAATATCGAAAGCGCCGTCTGTTTGATCTCCAAACCGAACGCTATTGGAAAGGACACTAAGAAGGTCTGTTCCAGGTGCATCAATATGTCCATCTCTGTTGAGAATGGACAAGTTGCTGTTGACACGGTGCAGGCTAAAGATACTTTCTAAGCGTTCGATTTCATTGACCGCGGTGGTAACAATTCTTTCTGCGACGGTACGGTCGTAATGTGCCAATGTGAGTTTCGCGGGAGCCCCCAGTGCTCTCCCTTCCCAAGTGTAGAGAGAGACACCTTCTGGAAGCGCTATCGCACCATTTTTAGAAATTAAAGTGAAGCCGGCAGCTGCACCAAAGAGTGTCAGTGCGCGTCTTCTCGAAATGCCGTGCGCCGCGCCCGGTAGAGACACGGAAGATGATGGTACTTTAAAAGTAGACATTAAGGTCGCCTCAGCCAATGGGGTTTCAGGTAAAGTCATTTCGCTATTAGCTCGCCACGTTTTCTCCGAGCAATTAGTGGTGGGCACTGGTGATCATCGTAGTACATTACTTGGCAATCAAGACAATAGAAACATTCGTTCATATCAATTGCGCCGCTCTGATTGATAGCACCCACCGGGCAGACAGACTCACAACGGGTGCAGGGATTGCCACATTCCACCCGCCGTTTTAACCAGTCAAACATCCGAACACGGCCGAGTATAGCCAGCCCAGCACCCAGTGGGCATACAAACCTACAATAAAACCGTTCAACGAACAGGCCAATACCCAATAACAAAAGGGCATATGTTACCGCGGGCCAGGGGGCATCAAAGCGGAAGGTGATAGCAGCCTTGAAAGGTTCTACTTGTGTCCCAGCCATAGCCAAATCAAACGAGTAAAATGTCAATCCCAATAGGCCCAAAAACACCAGATATTTGACAGCAAACAGCCGCTCCTGAATAGACTGGGGGATGTTTAGCTGCGGAATTTTTAGAAAGCGAGCAACCTTATTTAGAAGTTCCTGCAGCGCTCCAAACGGACATAGCCAGCCACAAAAGATTGCTCGTCCCCAGAGAAAAACTCCGCAAGCCACAAAGGCCGAAATGATAAAGATCATCGGCTCGATTAGGAAAAATCCCCAGTCAAAATCGTCGGCCAGGGATTGGGCGATGTTTAGTAGGTGTATAATTGTGACTTGGGCACCAGCATACCAGCCTACCCATATTAATACCCAGCTGAGAAAGCCAACTCTTATCCAAAAATGCAGAGCTTTCCGCCTGGTAATCCAATCCTGCAATGAGAGAATGAGTGTGAGTAACGTCAAAGTGGTAAGAAGAATATAAATTTGTTTAGTATTGTTTTTCCATATGGATTGCCAGTCTATTCCGAGCGTTGCTTGCGCCAGCACTTCTTCGGTGGTCGCAACTGCGCTGTCTTCGAAGGTTGTTTCCACGATGAAACGGCTAGGAATGGTATAGGGAATTGTATATGTAGCGCCCGGGGTTCCCGCTTCGGCCCCTTGCATTGACAGTTCCAGGCGCCAAGGTTCGGTGGGATCGAAAGCAACGTCCGGGGTAAAAAAGAACAAACTGATTTCGTTAAATTCAGGACGATCTTTTGCGTGAATAAAGGGCAATACCTTATGTTGGTCCGAAAGCAAGGGTACTGTTATATCCCCTTGGACCAATTGGATGCGATCAAAGACGCCCGTATCTGAGTAGCTTTCTCCTCGAAATGAATAACTGCCACTAGATAAAATGAGTAGTAAAAGGTCGTCTACGCTGCGTCCAGCCCGGTACTGATCGTACCAAACTTTATCCAACAAATTGACGCCGATGCCGGCAGGCGTGACTAGCGCTGTATAGAGATCGTAGTAGCTCTCTTCGCCTTTCCAGGAGCGGACATCGCTCGGAGGAGCGATTTGGAGATGTTCAAAAGCCCTAACTACGTCGTCGTGTGTCAGAGAAAGTTGACCTACGGAACCGTCAGCAATCATCTCCGGCCAACTCATTGGTGAGAAAAGATCAACATCTAGTTTTTTGCCTGTGCGTTGGCCAGAGTTGAGGTTCAGACTCCGTTGCCGGGCAACCAAGCGCGCAGATCTGATGATTGCATCGCTAAAAACGACGGAACTTGTTGTTGTGCGAGAAACGGCGTCAACTTCAATAACATCGCCTGAATTTTTTGATGTGGTTCTTTGTGGAAATTTGTCTCCTTCCAAAGGCGAACCATGCATTTCAATAACTACACTTACGCCTTTGCGAATGTCCAGACCCGGGAATTGAGTCAAATACTGATGAAAATCATCATCCGTTCTCCCTAGAATCGCGATAGGTTCGACATGGTGCACCAGTCGGACCCCCGTTACGAAACCCGACAAATTCATCCCGACAAGAATGTGGAAGGGTCGTTTTGAAAAGCCCACGCCCTGCACCAGGTCGTATGTCTCAAATACATAGCCCAAAAGTGTGTCCCCTTGAAACACAGGTGCTGATGGCGGTGATCCTTCAACATCCCCGAAGCGTTCTGCTTCTGGAAAGATCATTCTCAATAATTCAGGGGTTAGATACGTCGCCAGATTCGACGTTTCCAAAGAAGGAGAACTTTCCGTTAATTCATCGGAAAAGGCGACCGTTCCCTGAAAAACATCTCGCGTGAATAACAGGGCGGTGAGTGCCGCTAATGCTGTGAATATTAATTTGGTAGATTTCATGTCACTAGAAAAATTCTATGGCGATTTTTAGCCAATGCCAGTAGCAAGTTTAGCCGTAGATCCAAGCTCGTCGAAAGTCTGTGCGTCAGGAGAGGTGTGCTACACGTGACCGTAACTCATCATTGCATCGGCTACTTTAACAAATCCTGCAATGTTAGCGCCCGCTAAATAGTTTACTGGACCCTTATCAGATTTGCCGTATTCGACACAGGAGTCATGTATATTACGCATCATATTTTCCAAAAGCTCACGCAGCCGTTCCGGTTCCCAAGAAATTCTACCGCTGTTTTGGCTCATTTCTAACCCAGAAACACCTACTCCACCGGCATTCACCGCTTTTGCTGGGCCGAATAACACTTCTGCTGATGTGAAGGCGTCTACCCCTGCTTGTTCACAAGGCATGTTGGCGGCTTCCGCCACCGCCTTTACTCCATTTTTTATTAGTACCGCCGCGTCTTCGCCAGTGATCTCATTCTGCGTAGCGGATGGGACTGCACAATCGGCTTCAACACCCCATGGGCGTTCTTTTTCGTGAAAGGTAATGTTGGAGAACTCTTCAGCGGTTTCGTGAATCCGACCACGACGAACAGACTTTAGGTCTTTTACCCAATCTATCTGTTCCTGAGAAAAGCCATCTGGGCAATGAATAAAACCACCGGAGTCAGATAGAGTGAGCGGTTTTCCACCTAGTTGAAGTACTTTTTCAGCAGCATGGGTTGCAACGTTTCCGGACCCGGAAATAAGCACGCGCTTGTCTTGAATATGTGCTCCATGCTGTTCCAGCATGTTGCGAAGGAAGAAAATAGCGCCGTAGCCTGTGGCTTCTGTCCGCATTTGGGACCCGCCAAACTCCAATCCTTTACCGGTTAACACTCCAACAAATTTGTTTGTGATTCGCTTGTATTGGCCAAACATATATCCAATTTCTCTTGCTCCTACACCAATATCTCCAGCCGGGACATCAGTGTCTTCGCCAATATGTCGGTACAGCTCTGTGATAAACGACTGACAAAATCTCATGACTTCATTGTCAGACTTTCCCTTTGGATTGAAGTTAGCGCCGCCCTTACCACCGCCCATAGGAAGGCCTGTAAGGCTATTCTTGAATGTTTGTTCGTATCCAAGAAACTTTAAAATGCTCAGGTTTACGCTGGGATGAAACCTTAGTCCTCCTTTGTAGGGGCCGATAGCAGAGTTGAATTGTACTCGAAAACCTCGATTTGTCCGTACGTTGCCGGCATCGTCAGTCCACGGTACGCGGAAATATACAACGCGTTCGGGTTCCGCCATCCGTTCCAGGATCTGATTTTCGTGATAAGCGGGTTTGTCCTTGATGTACGGGAAAATCGTGGATGCCACTTCATATACCGCTTGGTGAAACTCAGGTTCCCCAGGATTTCTCTTCTCAACACCCGCCATAAAGCGCTCCATGTATTCGGCGCTTTTAGAATCATTTACATCAGATTTAGACATGGGATCCTCCCGGTGAACCAAATGCTATCATATGTTAGCGCTAATCCACATTCCACATCAATTGCATCGAAGTCGTGGATTCGCGGTCGGACGGGAATAGATGTTGTCTATATTTTGGTCATGATCGATACAGCAATACAAGTTGGCCTTAATGGTCGGCAATTGCCAGAAGATCTGCAAAGTAAGAGACGATGAAAGGATTAATCGCCTTTCTAGTGGCTTCATGGGCTGTCAACGGTACAATGTCTTTAAAACTACAGGTGCGCCAAAAATAAGGAGACAACATGGCTTCTTCTGCAAGTCGCAAAATGTTGATGGTGAAGGCAGCCTTTGATGGGAGCGATATCGGAGCATTGCCGTGCCACGACGTGGCGGCAGCTGAGGAGGCCTTGGGAACGGCGTATGAGCTATTTCGGGATAGGCGTATGTGGCTCTCTGTGTCTTTTCGAATCGAGATTCTCCGTCGTACCGGGGAAATCATGAGGGATCGAATCGAAGAGCTAACTCTGCAGGCTTCACGTGAAGGGGGTAAGCCCTATACCGATTCGAAAATTGAGCTAAGACGCGCCATCGATGGTGTCGAAAACTGTATTGAAGTACTTCGGGCCGAAGCTGGCGAAGTAATCCCGATGGGGATCAGTAAGCCATCGGCGGGCAGAGTGGCCTTTACCAGGCGAGAACCGATCGGTGTAGTGGCAGCAGTCAGTGCCTTCAACCACCCGATGAATTTGATAGTCCACCAAGTGGCGCCGGGGGTGGCCGCGGGTTGTCCTGTTATTGTTAAACCAGCTCCAGACACCCCGCTTTCTGGTAAGGCATTTGTTGAGATATTGCACGAGGCCGGTTTGCCACACGAATGGTGTCAACTGATCGTGACCGACGAGATTGATGTTGCTGAGAAGTTGGTTACAGATGAACGGGTCGGACTTTTTAGTTTTATTGGAAGCGCCCGCGTGGGTTGGATGTTACGCTCTAAGCTTGCTCCTGGCACCCGTGCAGCGCTTGAGCATGGCGGCGTAGCACCTGTTATTGTGGCCGCCGACGCTAACCTAGACGATGCGGTACCCCGGATAGTAAAGGGTGGGTTTTATCACGCGGGTCAGGTTTGTGTGTCAGTGCAAAGAGTTTTTGCGCATGCCGATATTGCACGTAATTTGGCGGAGAGAATAAGTGAGCAGGCCGGTGCCTTGATAGTTGGTGATCCAACCGCCCCAGAGACTGAGGTGGGGCCTTTGATTCGTCCAGGAGAGGTTACTCGGGTCGGAGAGTGGGTAAAGGAGGCAACTGATGGTGGTGGAGAAAGTTTAACGGGGGCTGAGCCAATTTCTGAGACATGTTATGCTCCGACCGTGTTATATGATCCGCCTGCAAATTCCCGAGTTTCAAACAACGAAATATTTGGACCCGTGGTTTGTGTGTATCCTTTTTATGCTCTGGAGGATGCACTGGCACGAGCTAACGGGCTCCCTTACGCTTTTCAGGCTGCCGTATTTACCGGTGATATCGAAACTGCGATGGAAGCGTACGCCGGCCTCGATGCTTCTGCAGTAATGGTGAATGATCACACTGCATTTCGTGTCGACTGGATGCCATTTGCGGGCCTTCGCCAATCAGGGCTTGGTGTCGGGGGGATACCCCACACATTTGATGAAATGACTATCAACAAAATGATGGTTTTGCGTTCTGATCGGCTTTAGGGGCCCGGAGCGTAAGCCTTCGATTCAAAGGGAGAGTAGGGATATGCGATCTAAAAGTGAATTGCCCAATTACGACACTGCCGATGGATCGGCTAAACGCAATCGTCGTCGATTTTTGAAGGGTGTAGTGGGCGCAACTGGTGCGGTTGCAGGCTTAGCGGCTACCACGAAGTTAGGTGCACCCTATATTAGAAGCGCAAAGGCAGAAACTACCACTTGGAAGATCCAGACATCTTGGCCGGGTGGAATAGGGCTCCAAATTTTCAAGGAGTGGTGCGGATCAATTGTAGAAAAGACCGGTGGCGAACTTGCATTCCAACCGTTCGGCGCTAAGGACGTGGTCGGAGATTTTCAATTATTTGATGCTGTGAAAAACGGTGTTCTTCAGGCAATGAACCCTTTCACGATTTATTGGGCAGGTCGGATGCCTGCGTCTGTATTTTTGACTTCATACCCTTTGGGGCCGAGAAACCCGCATGAATGGGACGTTTTCTACTATGCGTTAGGTGGTCTTGAAATTGCTCGAGAATTATTTGCTAAACAACGAATGCACTATGTAGGTCCGATCCACCATGGTCCCAACATAATTCATTCGAAGGTTCCTATTCGGTCGATAGAGGATTTTGCTGGCCGTAAAATGCGACTCCCGGGAGGTATGGTTGCAGAGGTTTTTCAGGCTGCCGGTGCCAAGACTACACTTTTGCCCGGCTCAGAGATTTTTCCGGCCCTCGAGAAGGGTGTGATTGACGTTGCCGATTATGTTGGGCCAGCTGTGAATTACGCTCTTGGCTTCCATCAGGTAACCCGCTTTATTTCCATGGGACCACCTGGATTTATGTCGCTTTATCAACCGGTAGATCTCATGGACCTCACTGTAGGAATGGAGGCATGGAACGGCCTCTCACCGCAAATGCAACAATTCCTTGAAATGGAGGTCCATGTCTATTCGGATATGCATCATGCTGCGATTCAGAAGGCGGACCAGGAAGCATGGAAAAAATTTGAGGAAGCAGGAACCATCGTTACCCGTCTAGGCGAGGACGACGTCGAGATATTCATCAGGATAGCGATCCCGCGTTGGTTTGCATGGGCCAACAAAGACAAGGAAGCTGCGAGAGTGTTCAAGATCCAACTTGATTATATGATGTCAGGAAGCCTGGGTTATGTGACGAAGGATATGGTTCAGGG
>CAZSYW010000070.1:0-11062 GCA_964611315.1 uncultured Rhodospirillaceae bacterium | reverse complement strand
TAGTTACCAAGCAAGATTTCTGGCGAGATTTGCCGACTATTGCCGCTACACTTGACGATCCTTGCGCCGATTATGCAGTTGTTCCGAGTTTCGAGTTGGCGAGAGAAGCATCTAAAGATGTAAAAGTTATTTTATCTGGTGAAGGCGGGGATGAGCTATTTGCGGGGTATGGTCGTTATCGGCGCGCGCTGCGGCCGCGTTGGCTAGGTGGTAGGGAGTCGCGGGCTAGTGGGCTGCTTGATCATATGAATGTGTTCCGTGCGCCTGATTCACGCAGAGTGTGTAACCAGTCAGATTCAAAATTGGTCCCGGTTGCAACTTACTCACGGTTACAAGCAGTGCAAGCGGCAGATTTTGTGGACTGGTTGCCGCATGACCTACTCATCAAATTGGACCGATGCCTTATGGCGCACGGCCTCGAGGGAAGAACACCATTTCTTGATCCGTCTCTGACAAAATTTGCCTTTTGTTTGCCTGATCGGGCAAAGATAAAAGGTCGTCAAGGGAAATGGCTATTGAGGAGTTGGGTAAACAAGCAGTTACCTGCGGCAAAGCCCTTTTCACGTAAGCGGGGCTTTACAGTCCCGGTCGGGGAGTGGATAAGGCAACGTGGGCAACAAATCGGAGAGTTAGTTGCGGCGCAGCCTGGGGTGCAGGCGCTGTGTCAACCAGGATCAGTTGCCCCTTTGTTTGCAGTCCCAAATAAAAAAGCAGGACAGGCGGCTTGGGCGCTTTTATTTTTTTCCTTATGGCATCGTAGTCATATCCTCGATTTGAAGCCGGAAGACGATGTTTTCGATTGTTTGAGTGCTAGTGCCGAGCACTAGGTCGTCCTGTTTTGGTGCGACGCTCAGAAAACTCATGTATCTAATTAAGTATGAGGTTTTGCCGTTTTAAAATGAAAGGAAGGAAAGACTCATGTCAGCTTATATCTTGGGACAAATTGATGTTACCGACGTAGAAGTATTCAAAAGGTACAGTGAACAGGTTCCTGCTACTATTCAGCAGTACGGCGGACGTTATTTGGTTCGTGGAGGGGAAGTCGAAAAACTCGAGGGGGAGTTTTTGGGCCGTCGTCTGGTAGTAATAGAGTTTGAATCCTCTGAGGCTGCCAGACGTTGGTACTCTTCTGTGGAATATGTTCCTCTAATAAAGCTAAGGCAGTCTGCCTCGGTTGGAGATCTTTTGCTGGTGGATGGTGTATAGAGAGAGGTCAGGGCGTACCTCGGGATTGCACGCCCTGTCCGTTTTTGACCTTCGTTTGAGAACAATTAGGCAGCTTTTTTGTGCCCGAGTACTTTACCCTTGGCTTTGGCAGTCCCAATTGCAATCCGGCGTGCTCGCATTTCTTCGGGGATTTCACGAACCAAGTCTATGCGTAACATCCCGTTGTCCAGTTCAGCTCCAGTCACTTTAATGTGATCAGCAATTTGGAAACTCCGGTCAAATGCACGGCCTGCAATGCCTCGAAAGAGATATGACTTATCTTCGTCGTCATTTTGTATCTTCCCAGACACCGTCAGTGTGTTGTCTTTCACAAGAACTTCCACATCTGATTCGCCGAAGCCAGCCACAGCCATGGTAATGCTGTATTGGTCCTCATCAAGCTTTTCGATGTTGTAGGGTGGATAGGCAGGTGCTGCATCAATGTGCAGTGCAGCGTCAAACAAATTCCCTAGCCGGTCGAAGCCGACTGATGTACGAAAAAGGGGAGAAAGGTCGAAGTGTCGCATAATCATATCCTCCGTTGAGCAACATGATGAAAATTTAGACCCGCATGGTGCGCAGTCCACTGTAATTGTTTGGGACCCGAAATAGGCGTCCCCGTGTAGGTTATATGTGGGGGCGCTGGCTATTAAATCAATAGATGGGGCTAAAATACTATGTGTATCTGGACAGAGGCTAAGCCTTGATGCAGACTTTTGCGTGACTTGTCGGTGATGAGGGAAACCTAGTTACTAGGAATTGTTTCCGTAGGATTAATCTGAGGTTAGGGAGGAACTTGTGCCTCGAGCTGTAAAACTCAAGACAAGCGTTCCATGGGAAGAAATTCATGCCACTGATGAGGATTGGCTAAAAGCGGACGTCAGGACGATGGTGCGTGTCCTATACAATCTAAATCTTATCCGAGCCTTTGAAGAGGCCGTTTTAGAACTTGCCGGAGAAAACCTGGTCCATGGTCCGGCCCATTCATCCATTGGGCAGGAGGGGGCTGCTGTCGGGGCGATGTCCGCTTTACGCACAGGTGACCAGATAAACGGGACTCATCGGGCCCACCATCAATTTCTTGCTAAAACTCTTTATTGCATTACACCGGAATCATTTGACCCATTGGCCGGACCTTTGACGGAGGACATGCAAGGGGTTGTTCAACGGACTTTGGCCGAAATCATTGGTCTTGAGCAAGGTTATTGTGGAGGACGTGGCGGGTCGATGCATCTCCGGTCACGTGAAGCCGGAGTGGTGGGAACGAATGCCATAGTTGGCGGAGGTGTGCCTATAGCAACAGGTGTAGCATGGTCGCGAAAAAAATTAGGGAGGGGTGATGTCGTAATCAGCTTTTTCGGCGACGGGGCAATACACCAAGGAGCAGTAGCTGAGTCCTTTAATCTGGCGGCTCTTTACAATTTACCGATCCTTTATTTTATAGAAAATAATCAATACGCGGTTTCAACGACTGTTGCCGAGTCCACACGAGAGACTCGCCTTGCTGCGCGCGGTCAAGCATACGGAATTCCAGCTTTCACCACAGACGGTATGGATCCTCTGGCAGTTAAGATTACGACCGAAAAGGCGCTTGCCATATTGCGTGCGGGAAAGGGGCCAGTCATTGTAGAAGCCGCTTGTTATCGGTTTTTCCATCAGAATGGGCCTCTTCCAGGTAGCGCATTTGGGTACAGGAGTAAAGATGAGGAGCAGAAATGGCGTGAACGTGACCCGCCAGATTACACTGCTTCGCGAATGATTGAGGCTGGTCATCTTAATAAGCGGCAAACTGAGCAGGTACGTAGCGAAGCTTTGGCTGCCGTAGAACGTGCGACCGACATGTTACTTGAACCAGATGGTAACCGTAGGCGGATCAAACCTGAGTTATGGCCGAGTGCAAGTGCTGTTGATCACGGCATCCGAGGCGATATGTCGGAGTTTGACGGGGTTAGATACGAGGAAGAAGAAGACCATTCAGGAGAAGTGGTGGAAAGAAAATTTATCGAACTTGTTTCAGGCGTCATGGGAAGACGGATGGAGACTGATGATCGGATTTTTGTGATAGGTGAGGATATTCGTAAACTGCGTGGAGGCACCAACGGCGCCACGAAAGGTCTAGTCGAACGTTTTCCCGACCGGATTGTTGGTACGCCAATTACCGAGGGAGGTTTTGCCGGGCTTGCTGGCGGGGTAGCCGCAGATGGTCACTTTAGGCCTGTTGTCGAATTTATGTATGCGGACTTCGTGTATGTGGCAGCAGATCAAGTGTTTAACCAAATTGCAAAAATGCGACATATGTTTGGAGGTGACTTACCTGTCCCCCTAGTTCTGAGGGCAAAGGTCGCAGCCAAGTCGGGTTATGGATCTCAACACTCCATGGATCCGAGCGGGCTCTTCACTCAGTTCCCAGGATGGAGAATCGTCGCTCCCAGCACTCCGTACGATTATGTTGGTCTGATGAACAGTGCGCTATTGTGCGAGGACCCTGTTCTGGTAGTCGAACACCTTGATCTGTATCAGTCGAACGGTCCGGCCCCTTCCGACGATCTTGATTACTACATTCGACTTGGGAAGGCCAAGGTGGTGAGGTCTGGTGCAGACTTTACTGTTCTAACCTCTTTGGCCATGGTGAAACCATGCGTGGAGGTAGCTGATAAAGCTGACATAGGTGCCGAGGTCATAGACCTTCGTAGCCTTGACCGTGCCAGTCTTGATTGGGACACCATTGGTGCTAGCGTTCGCAAGACCAATAATGTTTTAATTGTGGAGCAAGGCACTCAAGGTACGTCGTTCGGGGGCAGCATAGCGGACGAGCTTCATCGTCGTTTCTTTGATTATCTGGACCAGCCTGTGAAGAGAGTCGTTGGTGGTGAGGCAGCCCCGACTATTTCGAAGGTCCTTGACTTGGCGGCGAACGCGGGTGACGAAGATATTTTAGACGGGTACAGAGATGTTTTGTCTGACTCGGGTGGATTTGCACGTAATGCAGCGGAATAACGCGACGTTATGGCAAGAAAAAAAATGAACTATGGCTTAGTTAGCTGGAGTCAAACCATATTGTCGGACTTGAATGAACTCGATGGGCCCGGAATATTTGCTCCATCCTGTATTAGAGGTCTGGGGAACCAACCTTGTTTAGATGAGCAATAGTAGTACTGAGAAAAAATTTCGAAATGGTTTGCGCGATCTTACAACGTTGCTGAGCCCACGCTCAGTCGCCATTGTAGGTGCGACCCCAGATGCGCGCCGTGTCGGTGGTAGACCACTTTCCTTTCTTCGCCGATTCGGTTTTCCTGGGGCGATTTATCCGGTGAATCCGAAATATGAAGAGATCGAGGGGCTTCGTTGTTACGGATCCGTTGAGGAATTACCGGAACCCGCGGACATGGCGATTATTGCGGTCCCCGCATCTAGTGTTATTGAAACAATGCGCGGGTGCCAGAGCGCCGGGATCCCATCCATGACAATCTACACAAGTGGTTTCGCCGAAATGGGTGGGGACGGTGTGAAACTTGAGGCTGAACTCAAGGCGCTTGCGGAAGCGGCTGGCAGTTTGGTTTGTGGTCCTAATTGCCAGGGTGTGGCCAATTTGCACGATCGTATGGTTGCTAATTTCAGCTCAACTCTGTCACGCGACGATATAACAGCGGGTCCTGTTGGCTTTGTTAGCCAAAGTGGACTATTCGCAGGGATCGTTGCTGCCGAGTGTCATCGGCGAGGGCTTGGACTGGGATATTTAAATAGCACTGGCAACGAATCTATCGTCGACTTTTCGGACATGGTCGCCCACATGGCGATGGATCCCCGCATCAAAGTGGTCGCAGGCTATATGGAAGGGATCCGCGATGGCTCCAAGTTGCGGGCGGCGTTAGACATTGCTCGGCAGAACGAAACTCCGGTGATAGTTCTTAAGGTTGGGAGAAGCGATAAGAGTGCGCAGGCGGCGGCCTCGCACACTGGTTCCATGGCAGGAACCTACGAAGTTTATAAAACAGCCTTTCGACAATGGGGGATTATCGAGGCCGATGATATAACGGAGCTGTTCGATCTAATAGAATTATTTAGCCTGTCGCCTCGGAGAAGTGAGGGGTCTCGTGTCGGTATCCTCACCAATTCAGGAGGTATCGGTGTTTTTTGTGCAGACAAAGTTGATGAGCTTGGTCTTCAATTGCCAACTCTTGACGTGAAAACCACCGAACGAATTCGAGAGAAACTTCCTTCCTTTGGTTCTGCACAAAATCCTGTCGATTTTACCTTGCAGGCGCTGAATGATGCTGCCGCGATCGGATGGCACTTTGAATGCATTCTTAATGACCCAAATGTTGATGTGGTTCTAGCGTTCTTTGGTGTACAGATGTTGAATGTCGAACCACTGTGCAAAGAAATAATCAAGGCGAACAAAATTAACGACAAACCGATAGTGATTGGTTGGATGCTCGGCGATTCGTCCGTCCCGGCCCGGTTACGCGCAGAGGGTATCCCTTGTTTCGAAGATCCCTTACGGGCACTGAAAGCAATCCAGGCACTTGTTGCGAGGCCGGTGACGGATCATGAGAAACTGCCTGTGCACGGAGGGGTCGATAAGGCTGTGGCAACGCTTGCCGAGGCGGCGCAAAACGGGAAATTTCAGTTGGGGGAGGAAGCTTCCAAGCAGGTGCTCAAGATGTTGGGTATAAGAGTGACGCGCGGATGCGTTGTGGCGGATCCTCAGGAAGCTGTGACTGCAGCTGAGGATTTGGGTTACCCCGTGGTGTTAAAGGTTGAGTCACCTGATATCGGACACAAGAGCGAGGCGGGTGGTATACGCCTTGGGCTTGCGACATCCACAGACGTAATCTCGGCATTCAAAGATATAAAAAACGCCATTAGTAGTTTTGATTCAACGGCAGTCATTGATGGTATCGGGGTTTACGAAATGGTGACTGGTGCTGTGGAACTTATTGTGGGTGTGAAAAGAGATCCAGTGTTTGGGGCCGTAATTTTGTTGGGGAGCGGTGGTGTTTTGGTGGAAATGTTAAAAGATGTAGTAGTCCGAGTAGCTCCAATAACGAAGTCGGACGCTTATGGTATGATTTCCGATCTAAAGATATTCCCGTTACTAGAGGGTGCGCGAGGCCATCAAAAATCGGATATTGACGCAGTGGCAGATGTTTTAGTCCGGGTGTCAAATTTTTCACTCGCTACCGACATGCTATCGGAAGTAGATATAAATCCTTTAATGGTTTTGCCTGATGGGCAGGGAGTATGCGCAGCTGATTCACTCATAACGATGACTGTTACGTAAAAAAAAGCACGAACACTTCAGTTTAATCTTGTTTGGAATGACATTGTTAGCACTTTAATTCGTATGGTTTAACCGAGTTGTCGTACCATGCCGCCCCATGAATGCTGGGACGGGTGCGCACAAAACTAATCAAAACGCTCAACGGTGAGACCGGAGAGGTCAATGGCGGGGGTGCGTTTCGACACCAGGTCAGCAATTATGGCGCCTGAGCCGCACGCAAGACTCCAGCCCAAGCTTCCGTGACCTGTGTTCACAAAGAGGTTTTTCCATTTTGTTCTACCAAGTATCGGTGCTCCGTCAGGGGTCATGGGTCTTAACCCCGCCCAAGGCCTAGCGGTTTCGAAGTTTCCCGCTCCGGGAAATAGTATGCGTGCCTGGTTGCGCAAGGTCTCAATTCGCCCTCGGTCAGGCAGGTTATCATGAGCGCCGAATTCCGCAGTTCCGGCAACACGCAACCGCCCTCCGAGCCGGCTGAAACCAATTTTACAGTTGTGATCCTGGATCCCAACGGTTGGTGCGCCGTTAAAACCTGCGGTATCAACTGTGATCGAGTAACCCTTAACCGGGTAAATTGGAAGGCTTGGGTGTGCCGGTTCGAGCAACTGTACGCTTCCATTGGCAGCGCTAACAACTACAGCGTCGGCTTCAATTGGACCGTTGTCGGTCACTAATCCGCACACAGCACCGCCTTCCGTAATTAAACGTTGTGCATTAACCCCGTACTGAAAAATGACCCCTCGATCCTCTAAATATGTTGCCAAGTGCGTTGTAAAGCGATGTGCGTCCCCAGTTTGCTCATGATGATGAAGTATGCCGCCTATAAACCCAGAAGTACTTTGCGCAAGTGCAGGTTCCGCAGCAATGCAGTGGTCAGGGCTAAGCACTTCACCCCGCTCCTCGGTGTTCATAACACGTCGGTTATCCTCAGCCGCATGATCGAAAGTTTTTTGATCTCGAAACAGGTGAAGAACACCGTGACTCTTATGATCAAATTGTAAGGGGACTACGTCGAGGAGCTCTTCCATTAAATTTGCGCTGTGAACCGAAAGTCGCATCAGACTCGAGCGCGTGGTTTGATATTTGGTATCTCGGCAGTTTAGAAGAAACCGTGTTAACCATTTCCACATTGTTGGATCAGCACGAAAACGAATCAGGTATGGAGCATCCGTCCGCCCCAGTTTTCGGACGATCATAGAGGGGACTGATGGTCCGGCCCAGGGTCGCGCAGTATATCGACAGAGTTGTCCGGCGTTAGCAAAACTGGTCTCCAAGCCAGCACTAGCGCCACGTTCTAGAACTGTAACTTCATGCCCATCCGATTTTAGATAATAGGCAGTGGTAGTTCCGACAACGCCCGCGCCTACAACAAGGATTTTCATTTTTAGATGCCTCAGGTCTTGACGTCAGATTTCAGAAAACTCTGTCGGGAGGGTTGTGGACTAGTTTAAGCAACATCATCGAAAACAAATCTATAACAGAATGCGCTGAAAATAGTTACTTTAGAGAACGGCTGTAGTTGTTGCAGCGCATTTTATATTGCCGCAGTATGTCAGGCATGTTACGGGAACAGCGTGGGATGTTTTTGTTTTTGGGCGTAAGATCTTACAAACCGATCGGCATTATCATGCTAATTTGGGGCTAGCTTTGAACATATAGAGCGCAGTGGTTGGGAATATTTTTGGAGTTTAAGTAATTGTATAAAAAAGGCGCGGTTCTTCCCTCTACAGTTATTTTTGCGTCCATGCTGATCTATTGTGCCCAATTAAATGCTGGTCCGTTCTCAGATTTTAAGGCACCCACGTTGTCGGATGAGATGACCTCGGCACCCACAGGTAAGTGGGACACTCCAACGTCCAAATCACTCGAACAGGGCAGAAAATTTCTGGATCCAACCCTCTCTGCGAATTGGTCGCAGGTTCGGGAGGAATACTCGATAACTGGCAAAGTAATTTTTGACGATAACATAAAGGTAATTATGCAAGACTTCGTGGAGGCACCACACGAAGTGTCTCTGGTAGTTAAAATTCCGGATTATTTGCGAAGTATACAAGAGTTTGTCCTGCTGATTGAGAACAATCCTATCCAGGAAGCCATTCGTATCTATCCACATCGACCAATCGAAGCGGTTGGCATGAATGTCAGGCTGGAAGATGACTCTCCGGTAAGGGCGGCACTCAAAGATAGTTCTGGAATTTGGCACGTGGGCTCAAAGATGGTGTTCGTGAAGAGCCCGGGAGGTTGCTCTTTGCCCTCGTGTGATCCAGAAACGCAAACATGTGAAACGGCTGAATTAGGAAAAATATTAATTAGCCAATTTAACAGGGAAGCCGGGGCTTGGCGGGTTAAAACGAAAATAACGCACCCAATGGATACCGGGTTTGTTATTGGCCACGATGGAGACGTCGTACCTTCATATTATATTGACCGAATAAATTTTAGTGATGAAAACGGAACCATTGCCGAAATGGAAACGTATGCGGCGTTGTCAAGCAATCCCGTAATCATGTTGGATCTGCCAACTCGTGGTCAGAATATCCGCATAAACGTTCGTGACATAAAGGGCCTTCAATTTGAGGCTATTGAACCCGCGCCGTCCATGTGACTTGCTTCATATATTACCCCCAGACCCGAGCCTAGAGCAGCACACGACTAATCAAGCGAAACGTGGCGGGTCATGGGAAGATCGGCATCCTTGGTCCATTCCGCGAGGGAGCCATCATAAAGTGCAGCCTGGGTGTTCCCTAAAAGTTCGTGTGCAACAAACCATCCCATAGAACTCTCCAAACCGGCATTACAAAAAAAGATTACCTCCCCAGTAATTGGCGCCCCGGCCGCGGTAAAGAGTTGTTTTAGTTGTTCGCGATCACGAAATTTCAGGCCGGCATTAACGGTTAACCAACTCATTGGTAGGTTGATGGCGCCCGGTATTGTCCCAGAGCGGGTCAGCTGCCAGGCACGGTTCACCCCTAGGAACATGTCGTGGCTGCGCAGGTCGACCAATCCGGTTTCCCCACCTAAAACATTTTCCACTTGCGTCCTAGAAGCCAGCAGAGTCGGTCGCGGATGCGCGATAAATACTGTTGGCGTCGGTTTATACGTGTCGACGTCGAAGTCTGCGGACCATTCAGCCATCCATGCGGGCAAACCACCATCCAGGATCGATACTGAATCGTGGCCCATGTATTTAAAGGTTAGATATATGCTAGTCGTTTCTGCGGCGTCGAAGGGACCCGTGCCAGAACCATAAATAACGACGTGCGTATCGTTGTCGACACCAAGGCTGCCTATTACCGCTGCAAGTTGCTCAATGGGAGGCATCATGTGAGGAATACCTTGTTTCCTGGTCCTCCAGCCGTCCTTGTAGTAATCGGTGTGGACTGCGCAAGGGACATGTCCGGCTCGGTAGTCTTCGGCTGATCTGCGGACGTCCAGTACCGTTAGCTGATCGCTACACACTTGTGGCTTCAGCCAATTAACGTCAACCAATGGTGCGGCGTTTTCGGCCAGTACCGCGCTGACGACAAGAAACGCCAGCGCAAAACTAACCGCGCTTGTCAGAAGCGTCATTTTGGGGAAGCAGTGGCCGGGGCTGGTGCACCAAGTGGGCCGCCTAAAGTCTCTGGCATCAGGTCCTTCCCCTTTTTTGCAGCATTTACTAGTGGCGGGCAAAGATGCTCATCGTAATATACCACCTGGCAATCCAGGCAGTAAAAGCATTCGGTCATGTTAATTTTTCCTGTAGGCTCTATCGCCGCGATCGGGCATTTTTTTTCGCATAAATGGCACGGACTACCGCACTCAGCCCGACGCTTTAACGGTGCCAACATCCGAAGTTTACCGCCGATTGCCATCGCTGCCCCAAGTGGGCAGAAAAATCTACAGAAAAAGCGCTCGACCAGAAGACCGGCGGCCAGAAGAGTGAGGGCATAAATTACAAATTGCCAATCACGAACAAATTTAAGTGAAATGGCCGTCTTGAACGGCTCAACTTCCGAGGCGATGCTTACCGCCGTCATGGAATAAAACGATAATCCCACCAAGAAGGCCAAAATAACGTATTTAATCGGCCACAAGTATTTGTGCGTTCTTGGAGACAGTTGTAGCTGAGGCAAGCGACAAGCCTGGGCGATTTTAGCGAGCAGCTCCTGCATAGCACCAAACGGGCAGAGCCACCCGCAGAAAATGCCACGTCCCCAAATAAAGAAGGTCACCGAAACGTAAATCATCAACACAATGATGAGCGGATCGGACAAAATAACGTCCGCGTTAAAGGGGCTGAAAAAAGCCTGGATCCACATGATCACGTTAATAATGGTTACTTGTGCACCTGCGATCCAGCCTAACCAGACTAATGTAAAAAGAAGAAATGCGTTCCGCAGCCAAAAATAAACCTTAGGGCGCCGAGTAATCGGTTCCATGAAAATTAGGATGAAGGTCAAAAAGGCTAGCGATGCTATAAGTATTGCGATGTTGCTAGTTTGCATTTTCCATGCGCGGAGCCAAACGGCCTCGCTATCAGAGGTCATTACGGAAAGACCGGTTGGTTCTAAAACGTACTCACTCGGCAACTGA
>CAZSYW010000069.1:0-11103 GCA_964611315.1 uncultured Rhodospirillaceae bacterium | reverse complement strand
GAGAAACGTCGAAGCGACGGCCATGGCCTCCCAAAAGATGAATAGGGTAATAAGGTCACCGGCGATAACTGCCCCAACGGCGCCGCCGGCATAAAGGAGAGCAGCTACATTTTGAATCGGATCGCGAACATGAAACGCAAATAAGGTCGCGATTACTGCTGCAATATGGAATAGCAATCCAAACAAATAGGCCAGTGTGTCGATCCTGCCAAAGGTAAGTTGGTAGTCGAGCATCTGAACTTGCCAGTATGTACCGTGAGCAAGGGTGGCGAAATTTACGAGCGCCACTATTGCCAATGAAAAAGAGAACCATCCGTGCCAGCGTCGCGGTAGGAACAGGATTAATGCTGCACCGGCAACAAAAATGATGAATGGAGGCACGTTACCGATCATCTTTGCGCTCATAGTAGTGTTCGGGACGCGATACCAGTTTGCGAATTTGTGTTGCAGCTAAAACCAAAATTACGCAGGCAACGAATCCATAAATCCCATAGAAACCAAACCAATTTTCCATTGAGAGAATCGTGTGGCGATGATAAATCGCATCACTCAGTAAAAGACATCCGCAAACTAGATAAAGCCCGGTTAAAAGCTTCTTCACATTGCTAGGCTTGTCGAGCCAATAAGACTTTTTCGCCATTTTTCTTCAGCCTCGTACGACCTGCTCTAACAGGCTATGAAACGGTTCGGGATGGATGAATATAGCGATACAGCCAGCGGCAGTTAGGAGAATCGGAATGAGGCAGAGAATTGGCGCTTCACGAATTCCATTCTGAAATTCCGTAGGTTTATCGCCTGGGAAAAATGCCCGGACCACTATGGGTATCATGTACCAAATATTAAGTAGGCTGCTGAGCATAATCACCGCCACAAAAAAAGCTTGATTCGCTTCCATGGCGCCTACCGCCAAGTACCACTTGCTCCATGTTCCAGCAAAAGGCGGTAGACCGATAACACTCAGACTTCCAATGAGGAATGCAAACATCGTCAACGGCATGGCGCGACCGACACCGCGCAGTTCGCTGACATTTCGTTTTTGGGTAGTGATTATGATCGCGCCGGCGCAAAAGAACAGCGTAATTTTACCGAAAGCATGGGTGAGGATATGCAAACCTGCTCCCAATACGCTGGCGCCAGATGCTAAAGCTGCCCCAAGAACTATGTACGAGAGTTGGCTGACGGTGGAGTAGGCTAACCGGGCTTTAAGGTTGTCTTTGGTTAAAGCGATCAACGATGCAACGAGAATTGTGAACGCGGCGAGCCACGTGAGCCATTCCCCGGGGTGAGAGCTTTCCATTAGCTCTAATCCGAACACATAAACCACGACCTTAAGGACCGCAAAAACACCGCCTTTTACAACTGCAACTGCATGAATTAGGGCTGATACGGGCGTGGGAGCGACCATGGCTGCTGGGAGCCAGGAATGAAAGGGCATCAATGCAGCTTTGCCGATTCCAAAGGCGTATAAAGCGAATAGAATTGCAATTATGCCGTGTCCTGCCTGTTCGGCTAGAATTCCACCGGGTTTAAAGTCGGTAGTGCCAGCAATAATGTAGGTCCCGATAATGGCAATAAGTTGGAGGCCAATGGAAGTCCCCAATAAGAGGCCTAAATAAACCCTTCCTGCCCGCTTCGCTTCAGTTGTTCCACTATGGGTGACCAGAGGGTAGGTGCTTAGAGTCAACGTTTCATAAAAGAGAAACATCGTCACCAAATTGGCAGAAAATGCGAGGCCAATTACACTGCCTAACGCGAGTGCAAAGCAGATGTAGTATCGGGTATGGTTTTCTTGGTGGTGGGTCCGCATATAGCCGATTGAGTAAATAGAGGTCGGAATCCAGAGAAACGATGCCACCATGGCAAATAACATTCCGAGCGGCTCAGCCTCAAAAGCTATCGTGAGGCCCGGCAACAACTCAAATATTGTTAGTGACGGTCGTTCACCAGCAAGAACCGAGGGAGCGATACATATTACCACTGCAAACAAAGCGGCTGCCGTGATTAGGGTGACACTTTCACGGATATTCGGGGAATGCCTGAGGAGCCCGATCACTATGGCCCCAAGCAGCGGAACGACAGGTGCTAGGCCTATTAATAAATGCGCGCTCATCAGCCTGCACCTAAAAGCATCTGTGCTGCGAGACGTGATAGGCCGATAGTGAGGTCAGTCGCAGTGCCGAAAATCACACAGGAACCTGCAAGAACGGAAATGCTTATTAACACGGGCCAAGACGCCTCTTCTCTTGCGGGGGGCTGAATTTCGGTTGAATTTGTGAAGTATGCGACTTCGACTAATCGCCACACGTAAACTATTGCCAATAAAGTGGCCGAAATTACTGCAGCGGCAGCAAAAATTCCTTTGGGTGTCCCGGCCTCGAGTGCAGCGAGTACCAGATACCATTTACTGATAAAGCCAACAGTTCCGGGTATACCGATCAAACTAAGCATTGCGACTAGAAAAGCCGCCATGGTCAGTGGCATCCGTTTTCCCAAACCGGTTAAGTCTCGAACTGATCCGCCACCAGAGTGTAGGGCTACTGCACCAATTATCACGAATAGAGCGGCTTTCATCACCCCATGATTGAATACATGCACTATGGCACCTACTAACCCATGCTCTGAAGCCAACGCTATGCCGAGCAGGATGTAGCCAATTTGGGCCACACTCGAATATGCAAGTAATCGTTTCAAGTTCGTTTGATATACAGCGACTATTGATCCCGCCAACATAGCGATCACTGCAAGTGGAAACAGCGCGTCCATAACGGGTAACAATTCGACGTGTTGGTCGACTTGTAGAACCGTAAAACTAAACCTTAATAAAAGATAAATACTAACTTTAGTCCCCGTTGCAGCAAGTAGTGCTGCGATTGCCGTTGGTGCGTAGGCGTATGAATTCGGCAGCCAGAGGTGTAGGGGGAAGAGTGCGAGCTTGAGACTCAAACCGACTACTAAAAAACTGAATGCTGCCAAAAGGACCCGATTGTCGTGTTGGCCGCTCAAGCGTTGACTTAAATCAACCATATTGAGGGTTCCCGTAAGCATGTACAGGAGTCCCACGCCAATAACAAAAAATGTAGCCCCAATTGTGCCTAGGATTAAATACTGGAAACTTGCGTAGAGCGCGCGCCGGTCCTGCCCAAGGCTTATCAACACGTATGCCGATAAAGACGCTATTTCCATGAAAACAAATGCGTTAAAAGCGTCCCCGGTCACTACCATGCCCAATAAACCAGTAAAGGTGAGCAGGTAGGTCGTGTAAAATAGACGATGTTTTTCTTGTGGTATTTCTTTAGTGACGCTGTGAAAAGTAAATGGCATTACCGCGGATGCCACGCCAGTGATTAGCAACAGCATTAGTGCTGAAAGATAATCAACTCGGTACTCGATTCCCCAAGGGGCAAACCACCCCCCCATAACATAGCTAACGGTTCCACAACACAGTACTTCAATCAGGAGCGAGACGGATAGTATGAAGGCACACCAGGTAATTGCCGTACTTAGCATCCATGCACGTGTGCCGCGTCCAAAGAGCACGCATAACGGTGCTCCTATCAGGGGTATCACGACCTGAAGAGCCGCTAGATTTACGCCGATCATTCAGCATCTCCAGCTTGATCATCGAGGGCGCCGATCTCATTTTCCTCTATAGTTCCATATGCCTCTTTTATTCGTACGATTAAAGCTAGCCCGACAGAAAGTGTAGCGATACCAACGACAATCGCGGTGAGGATAAGCACATGCGGTAACGGGTTGGAGAAGGGGGCGACACCTTCATAATGAATCGGTGCTGTTCCTCCCTCAATTTTTCCCATTGAGATGTAAAGGAGGAAGACAGAAGTTTGAAATATGTTCAGACCCACCAGTTTTTTGATCAGGTTTCTGCTGTCAATAAGAACGTAAAAACCAATCATTGCGAGCAAGATTGCTGCGACGTAGTTAAAATTACCGAGTACTGACATTTTAGTCCGTGGTGTCCTGAGCGTATCCGGCAAAGGCTTGGTATATAGCTACCATTACCGATGCCACGGTGATTCCGACACCGAACTCAATCAAAAGGATTCCGTAGTGATGGCCATGGGCGGAGTTGTGCGCGAGATGTTCATAATCGAGAAACGTTCCCCCAAGCAGCATCGTTGCAAATCCAACTCCGCTGTAAAGCAGTAAACCAGCTGCAATGAATATTAGAACCAGCTTAGGGGGTGCCGCTTTACGTAGTCGCTTTAGTCCAAAGACCATGCCAAAAAGTACGAAGCCTGCCGAAAAAATGACGCCGGCCTGGAACCCACCACCAGGGCCATAATCCCCGTGGGCCTGCACATAAAGTGCAAAAAGGAATATGAACGGCAGAATAAACTTAACGACTGTGCGCAAGATTAAATTTTGGTTCATTTTTGCTTTCTCCGTCTGCCGGGGAGCAAAAGGAGCGCGCCGATGCCTGCAGTAAAAATAACGGTTACTTCACCCAATGTGTCGAAACCGCGATAATCTGCAAGAACCGCGGTAACGACGTTCGGGATGCCAATTGCGTCGGGAGTTTCCGCAATGTACCGCGGGGCTACGTGGGTGTGTATGGGTGCGTTCTCATCGCCAAACGGCGGCATGTCAGGGACAGCGTAGATCAACATGGCGCCTGTGAGGGCCACTATCACAAATGGGGCCAGGGCCGGTCGCCGCGGTCCGTGGTCTTCATGTCCTGTAAGCGCCAGAGTTGCAAGAAGCAGTACCGTACTCACACCTGCGCCTACGGCAGCTTCGGTAAACGCTACGTCGACTGCGTCAAGAACTGTGAAACTACCAGCCATTAGTAGGCTGTAAATCCCGCTCAACATTATTACCGCAAACAGATTCCGCATCCACAGGATCGCCAGAGCCGTGACGACTAAGAGTAGGAGTAGAACGGTGCCGATTATCGGTTCGATGGGTCGTTTCCTCCGGTTTTCTCGGATTGTCCATCGTTGTCATTGCGTTTCCACGGTTTGAGGCCGCGTGCCAATGCTGCATGCACAAGCGCGTGACTAGATGTAGGGCTGGTAAAGAGCAAAAATACCAGAATCATTAGAAGCTTAGGCAGGTTGAGTGACCATCCTGCTTCGATCATCAGGCCAGCTAAAACGAAGCTTGCCCCTAACGTGTCAATCAGGCCGGCCGCGTGCATTCGTGTGAAGAAATCCGGCAGCCGAATAAGCCCTATAGCGCCGGTCAGCAAAACCAACGTGCCTATTCCCAACAGGAACCAGCCTAATAGATCCAAAAAAAATATCATGTGTCAGTTGGAGGTTCGGGGTCTGAAAATCCGCCAAATTTTATGAGTTTTAATGCTGCAATCACTCCGATGAAATTAATTAACGCGTATACCAGGGCTAGATCAAGAAAGTGTGGACGACCCGCAAGGAAGCCAATTATAGCCAACATTAGGACCGTTATGGTGCCAAAGCTATTGGCTGCAAGAATTCGGTCGAACAGGGTTGGGCCTAATACTGCACGTCCGATAGTGAGTATCATTGCCAGCAACAACACTGCTGCCGCTATCGGAATCGCGGCAGTCACCGAGGTGCCTCTAGTAGTGCAACTTTCGCAGCCATTTTTCCCGTCCGGATGTCTTTTTCGGCGCCTTCACCGAGAGCATGGATTTGAATGCGTGTAGAACTTAAATCCGTAGTTATGGTTCCTGGGGTAAGGGTAATTGAATTGGCATAAATTACCCGGGCCAGGTCACTATCTTGTTGTGGGTCTACGTCAAATAAACGCGGGTCAATAGGCATTCTGGGATCAAGAATGAGACGTGCAACGTCGAAGTTAGCCTTAAAAATTTCTCGGCCAAGCCAGAACCAGTAACGGGGCAATCGGAGAAGCAAATGGAGAGGCTGGCTTTCGTGGTCGATGATGTCCATTCTGTGTGCCAAATAAACAACCAGTGAACACGACGCAACGCCTAAAATCAGAGGTAATGTCTGAAAATGTCCAGACAATAACAGCCAGGTGAGCACTAGGCAGAAAAATAAAGAAATGCTGTGGCGCAAGGGAGCCGCTCCGCCCCAGTTAGGTTTGGTTTTCCGGCATACTTCCGGAGTTGGCGGCAGTATGCCTGAACATAGTCTGGTCGCCAATGGTCAACTGCTGGGCCTCGGTTCTGGTTGAATTTCTGGTTAGATTGGCTGAGCGAGCACCAAGGAGAAATAGCCGTTGGCTGATGCAAAATCATGTTCAACGGTAAAATTGGCGGCTCGAAGTAAGTCGGCCACGGACTTTGCAGTGAATTTTCGACTGATCTCGGTGCGAATGCGTTCACCTGGGGCAATTTCGATAGAGGTGGCCAGTGTATCGAATGTAACTTGTTGTGCGCAGCTTGAAATTAGATGCATTTCGACTTGCTCTCTCTCTGCATGATAGCTGGCGGAATGTCTAAATTTGTTTGAGTCAAAATTAGCGCCAAGTTGGTTGTTTAGGACATTCAGAACGTTCAAATTGAAAGCGGCAGTAATGCCTTCTTTATCATTGTAGGCTGCATTAAGGATTTGTTTGTCCTTAACCCGGTCGAAACCAACTAACAGACGATCTCTAGCAGACATATTTGCACGGAGGTCGTTTAAAAAGCCGATGGCGTGGTCTTTTTCAAAGTTTCCGATCGTGCTTCCAAGGAACAGCACCAGCTTTGATTCGTTATAGTTAGGTATGTTTTTGAATCCGGCTTCGTAATCGCCAAGAAGCAAATCAATTTCTAGCCAGTCATAGTGAGTAGATAAGGTGGTTCCGCCCGAAAGCAATGCGCCCTCAGAGATATCGAACGCCGTATATGTTGGGAAATGTGCCGTCTCATTGCACGCATCAAGTAGCCGTCGGGTTTTAGTTGAGGAACCGCTTCCCAACTCAAAAATTTTGCTAGGGAGGGTGCTCTGGATGATATCCTGGGCGTGTTGTTGTAGTATGAGATCCTCAGTACGGGTTGGGTAATATTCGGACGTTTGGCATATTTTTTCAAACAGCTGAGAACCGTGATCATCGTAAAAATATTTTGCTGGAAGTGAGCGCGGTTGGCGCAGCAGACCATTACGCGCGTCCTCCTCTAAGTTCGGAACATGCTTGGCGGGGGGGACGCGCACACACTTAAATGATTGTTCCAGAACGGTTTTTACGTTATCCATAATCGTATCAATTGTTACTGGAGTTTTCGTGGGACCAGTGTGTCTTGCTTATCGGTCGCATACATTTAACATCTAGCAGATTCGATGCAAGCGATGATCAAAAATATTTAATTTTGTTTTTGGTAAAAACTTATGTGCCGACATGCTTCATATATTGGTCCCCCGATAAGTTTGGATAAGTTTCTTCTTCGTCCCGCCCACGGGTTGGTTGAGCAGTCGTACAAACCAAACGAGATGCTTACTGCTCAAGTCAATGCGGACGGGTTCGGAATCGGCTGGTATCTGGATGATGGCACCGCGCGGAGATACGTAAATCCGGTTCCCATATGGTCCGACCCTAATATCCTTCAGTTGGGGCCGGCATTACAAAGTAAGTTTTGGTTGGCGAATGTGCGAAGTGCAACGCTTTCCGAAGCAAATATCCGGGTCAATACTCCACCATACGGGGTCGGGGGTTTACTGTTTTCGCATAACGGATTCATCGCTGACTTTGCAGCTAAAGTGCGGCCGGCCGTTCGTCGCTATCTGGCGCCTGAAATCGAGGCGGACGTTCATGGAAACACTGATTCCGAGTATCTATTTGCGGTGATGCGCCAGATGCTTCGTGATCATAAAGATGATGTAAAAGAAACATTAAAGGCGTTTTTCGATCAGATTGGTGAGTGGCTAGGTAACACCATTGGATTATTCAATTTTCTGATTTTAGATGGCGACAAGGTATATGCCACACGTCATGCGGTTGGTCATGAGCCTCCTAGCCTTTATTTGGGGCATGACGAAATGAATTTTCCAGGTGGATGGTTGATTGCTTCGGAGCCATTCAGCGATTCTGGTGAATGGATGTCTGTACCAAAGAACCACATGGTGGTTCTTGCTCCAAATTCACAGCCGGAACAGACGAGTCTGTGAGTGGTGCACTGCTCCAGCGCCTGGAGGCGCTTCAGAGGCGTTTGATAGATGCAGTTCGTCCGTCTGGCAAAAAGTTTCCTGGCAAGACTGAAGGCGAAGATCATTTTAGGCGGCAATATCACCCACTTCTCAGTCCTCCTGGTTGGCACTTAGGGCATTGTGTCTACGTCGAATGTTTGTGGGTTCGAAGCAATCTTTGCAGTGATAACAACCTGGAAAGGAGTCTTAGGGATTTCTACGTGCCAGAATTTGCGTCCAAAGAAAACCGCGGTGAATTTCTTCCGGATTGTGAGGAGTTAGTAGCTTGGGCTGGTCGGCTGATGGAGGAGCATCAGGTAATGTTGGAGGCTCAATCTTTAAAAGCTGTAAAAAACAGCATGCTAGAGAATGATTATTTAATACATTTCCTCATTAATCACCATGCGCAGCACTTGGAAACTTTATCTATGGCTAACGTTGCACGACACGCGGCTTTGGCAAAAAATAATTATAGGGTGACAGAAGAACTTTTCCCTTGCGATCCTGGCATGCCAGAGCAGCACCTCGATTCTGGGTCCTATTACGTTGGCGGTGGACCGGACTTTACCTACGACAACGAGTTACCTCAGCAGCAAGTGAGGCTGAAAACACTTAAAATAGCCTCCCGACCCATTAACAACGCTCAATACCTAGCGTTTATGCAAGACGGAGGGTACCGGGCTCGTAAGTGGTGGTCTGCAGGGGGTTGGGCATGGTTGACTGGCCAAAAAGTGGGTCACCCCGGCAGATGGCGTCAGGACGAAGATGGCCTTTGGTTTGGGGTCGGTGGTGAAGGCCCGTCCGATCTTGACCCGAAGAAACCGGTAACCGGAATTACTCGTTTTGAAGCTGGTGCTTTTGCTGCTTGGGCGGGAGCCAGGTTGCCGCACGAATTTGAGTGGGAGGCTGCTGCCCGAAAGGGGATCCTCGAGGGGGTGGGTGATGTCTGGGAGTGGTGTGCAAATACATTCCATCCTTATCCCGGTTTTCGCGCCTATCCTTACCGGGAATATTCGGTGCCATGGTATGATCACCGGCATTTTGTACTTCGTGGTGGCTGTGCCCATAGCGAAGTAGAAATTAAACGCCCGGGATTTAGAAATTACTATTTGGCCGACGCTGATTATTTGTTTTCAGGGGTACGGCTTGCAAAATAAAGTTGGACCCACCCAATTAGTTTTTTTGTGAAGGGTAACGGATAATTATGGCTACTATTTTCTAGTTTTATACTCTAAAAGCTTAAAACTTTGATTGGAGTGAATTAGTTGTATGATATTAGTATGTTTCTGTTGTCTATCGAAGGCTAGTACGTTGGTTTTCGCTCGCACTTTAAAAAACAACTGAACTCTGACCTGCTGTGGTGTTACTGATTGGTAGTTTTGTCACACGTTTCTAGCTGGCGTTAATTCTTGAGGTAAACAAGGTCTATCGCTTTATCATGCGCAGTCGTATTTTTATAACTCTGATGTTAATTTGTTGCGCGGCTACTTCTGTATCAGGAGCAGATTTCGAGGATGGCATGTTAGCTTTTCAGCAGGGGAACTATGATGTAGCTCTGGAGAAGTGGGAACCCCTTGCTAGGGCAGGTCACATCGAAGCGCAGTTCGGTTTGGGTTTAATGTACACCACCGGTAGGGGCGTGGTTGAAAATGATGCTGAGGCCGCAAAGTGGTACCGCTTGGCAGCCGAACAAGGAAATGCCTTGGCTCAGTATAATTTGGGCACAATATATCGAAATGGGCAGGGTATTGCTCAAGATCCGGTCGAAGCAGCGAAATGGTACAAGATGGCTGCGGAGCAGGGTGTGGCGGCTGCACAATTCAATTTAGCCAACATGTATGAGACGGGCGAAGGGCTCACAGAAAATACCCTGGAAGCAATACGCTGGTACGTGGAAGCAGCTGAAGCAGGCCTACTTTTTGCGCAAGCAGCTCTGGGTGCTATATATGCTGAGGGTGTCGGTGTCCCGAAAGATAATATACTGGCGTATTTGTGGTGGTCGTTAGCCTCGGAGCAAGAACACAAGATCGCAGCAAAAAATTTAGGTATCTTGAAAACCCAGATGACAGCTGATGAAATCGCTGAAGGAGACCTTCTGGTTGACAAACAGCTCGGGAAATCTGAGTAAAACTTAGGACTCGCGGGCTCCCTTGCCAAAAATTCGATCCCAGCTTGTTCTATACGAGTTTGTCACCGGTTTTTGGCGTTCCCCAAGACTATAACTTTTTGGCTCCGTCGCAGAATCTTTTGCAGTATCCTTTTCCTCAGCACTCGACGAAGAATCAGGCTTGGATTCAGATTTTGACTCTTTTTCAGGTTTCTTCGAAGGCTTGGTCTTAGCTGTTTTCTTGGCCATGTTCAGATATTTTAATGAGTGTTCCAGATCATTTTGGTCGGGATACCTCCGCTGTTCCTATTCGTCAAGAGGCTCGCCTGATTGGTTGAGCTACCCACCGACAAAGATCAAATTTTACGGATCAATTTGCCGAGATTTTTTTCGTAGAAGTGTTGGCCAGCGGTCAATCACTGAGGGCATTCGATATAGTGTGCTTGCACGAAACAATGTTTTCAAGGCCGAACCGCAAGTGTGGAGGTATTTGTCTCCGGAAACTAAGTTCATTATCTAAGAAACATGTGTGCCTAGCCTTACGATCATATATAGAGTAGATTTGCATAGGTCTAAACGATTGAATTTATGTTTAAATTGAGCCTTCGGATACTCGGGGTGTAGCGCAGCCTGGTAGCGCATCTGCTTTGGGAGCAGAGGGTCGGCGGTTCGAATCCGTCCACCCCGACCAATTTTATTAGCCAACTAAGAGGCAAATTCAAACTTAACACTCGGCTGGGTTTAAAGAATTGTCTATACCAATCACTTGAGATATCTCTCCTGTGCTCATATGCATATAATGTAGGTTTTTGCCTGTGCTTGAGTGTCGTCAATTAAGGCTATTTTGGACTGACATAACGACATAACAGTGTTTAATTTTTCGGGAGGGAATAAATGTCAATTTGGAATCAAATAGGTGTTGCG
>CAZSYW010000068.1:4690-11164 GCA_964611315.1 uncultured Rhodospirillaceae bacterium | reverse complement strand
TTGTCAGGATCCTTTTCCAACGCCCTCTCAATTATTTCACGTGCCAAGAGATGTTCGTCCTGGGATCCCGTTCTAAAATAAGCATTGCCATATGCAACGCTTTGGTCGGAGTCCAAGTTTGTACGATCTTCTCTTATAACTTCACCCTGTCTGATTTGACCAAGTACACCCCAAAGGTCACCGATTATCGAAGCAATTCCTTGTGAGAGCTCATCCTGGATTTCAAAGATGCTGATGTCGGACAGATTCCGATCGTAAGTCTCAGCCCACAGATGGCTTCCGTCGGCCGCACTCAACAACTGTCCCGTAATCCGAAGCGCGCTCCCTGCTTTACGCACACTGCCCTCGAGTACGTAGTGCACCCCCAGTTCCCGACCCACTTGCCGTACGTCCACGGATTGGCCCTTGTATTGGAAAGTCGAGTTTCGGGCGATGACGTCTAAGTCTTTAAAACGGGAAAGTTCGGTAATTATGTCTTCTGTAAGCCCGTCCACGAAAAATTCTTGCTCCGGGTCTTTTGACATATTGTCAAACGGAAGGACTGCAACAGAAAGTGTATCAGGAAGCACGGGCGGTTCGGCGGTCGTGTCTTCGGCTACGTTCCCTTCTGTCCCTTCTTTGCTCTCTGAGTCGTCCAACTGTTTCAATATCAACTTGCGGAGGTGTGTTTTCAGAATACCTTCAAACTGCTCTTCAGTTTCGAACGTATGAAAGGCTGCAAGGTAGGACCCGTCTTCTGCCATAAGTTGTTTTTTGATGTAGGCATCAAGTAGTTTAATCTGGTCCAAGCGTTCCTGGACCTCAGCAGGGTCGTCCAAGGACATGCTGGGTGCGCCAAGCTTGCGGTATAGCAGAATGTCAGGTTTCCCTTTTTTCTGATGTCCAGCTAATGCGCTCTCAAATTCAAATGCTGTTCCGGAATCGTAACGACTACCATCCGGGCGGACGATTTCCTCGGGCAACGGCGAGCCGATCCGGGACCAAAGTATACCCAGTAAAATGTCTGTTTCCTCTGGAGGATCGATCTGAGTCTGGAATGTGCCAGTTGCCAGTAACGGTTCTTGTTCCCATAGCACTGGGACAAGAAAAACTTTTCCCATCATCTCTTCGTTCAATTCACCAACGATTTTCCGGGCAACCTGTCGCTCCGGGATTACGTCACCTGGTGAGGAGATGAAAATTTTTAAACGGTGGGTCAACTTTAATCTCCAAGGGTAGGCTGAGCGCTACCAGCACTAACCGTCACTTGGCTGGAACTGATTGATCCTGAATATCGAGACCAGCCTTCCGTAATCCATCTACCAAATCTTCCACGACTTCGTCCAAGTGAAAACAGCGCTTCAGGTCGCCTCTCGGATCGTTTTCAAAGGCTGGACGTAGAATTTTTAGTTGTGCCAAAGCGTTTTCGGCATCTCTTTTATTTTCCAACTGGCCGTGCACTGCTGCAAGGCAAAGATGTGTCACCCATAATTGGGGTAGGGTCATTTTATGGATAATTTTGACTGCTTCTTCAAATTCTTCTTTCCTGTACCGATCTACGAACACTACAAGAAGCTGAAACCCGGGGCCTGGCTCGTTTCGGGCATACACTTTTTCTATAAATTTCATTCCTTCTTCCCATTGGCCGGAATAGGCCAGGTGTTCTCCGTGCCCAGTGAGTCGAATTCCTGCGTTCGGGCTAATTTGGATTGCCCTTTCTCCTTCCGCAAATGCGGCAGCGTTTTCGCCTTTGGCGAAGTAAGCTCTTGCGAGGGCATAGTGTGTCCGATCGCTATTGGGGTCTAGTCTTACAGCTTTCTGCGCAGCGTCAAACGCCCGGTCAACGGAGTCAGGCAATGTGTTCAAACCCAAAATAATTTCGTCGAGACATACGTGTGTTAACATGGACCAAACGTGCCCATTGTTCGGGTCCCGCTCCGATGCACGCTGGATGACTTCCCGGGCTCGAAGATGATCTTCGGGCGTCATAGTCCGATAATAAGAATTAACAAACTCAATACTTTGCTCCGAAGTGAGATTCTCTAGCTCCTCTTGCTTTAATTCTCCAAACCGGAGTTGACCAAGAACTCCATGGATGTCACCGATAACGGAGGCTAGTCGCTGGGAGAGCTCATCCTGAATGTCAAAAACACTGCTTTCGGATAGGTTGCGATCGTAAGTCTCCGCCCAGAGGTGGCTTCCGTCAGTGGCGTCTAGCAACTGTCCCGTTACGCGAAGAGCGTTTCCGGCCTTCCGCACGCTGCCCTCTAACACATATCGTGCGCCTAGCTCTTGCCCCACTTGGCGTACATCTACTGACTGTCCTTTGTATTGGAAACTCGAGTTTCGTGCGATGACGTCTAGATCTTTGAAGCGGGACAATTCGGTAATAATATCCTCGGTCAGGCCGTCCACGAAGAATTCTTGCTCTGGATCTTTTGACATGTTGTCGAATGGAAGTACGGCGACCGATAGGGTGTCTGGGAGTGGGGGAGGTTCTTTTGTCTTGTCTGGCCCAGATGGTTCTTCTTCCGATCCTTTTTTCTCAGGTTCTTCCAGCTGCTTCAGTATCAGTTTGCGGAGATGAGTTTTCAGAATATCTTCAAATTGGTCCTCGGTTTCGAACGTGTGAAACGCCGCGATGTACGAACCATCTTCCGCCATCAGCTGTTTTTTTATGTAAGCATCGAGTGCGTCCATTTGTTCCAGCCGTTCTGCCAATTCTTTGCGATTGTCCAGAGAAACGCTGGGTGCTCCCAGTTTGCGGTACAGCAGAATATCGGGCTTCCCTTTTTCCTGATGCCCCGCCAATGCGCTTTCAAATTCAAAGGCTGTACCAGAATCGTAGCGGGTTCCGTCCGGCCGAAGAATATTATCGGGTAAAGGAGATCCTATTCTCGACCAAAGAATTCCCAGGAGAATGTCAGTGTTCTCGGGGGCGTCGATCTGAGTTTGGAAGGTGCCCGAGGCAAGAAGAGGTTCCTGCTCCCACAGAATTGGAACGAGGAAAACCTTTCCCATCATCTCTTCGTTCAGATCACTGATGACCTTCCTCGCAAGTTGGCGTTCCGGAATGACGTCTCCCGGCGAGGAAATGAATATCTTGAGGTTTCGAGTCAATGGTAATTCCTCATAGAGCCGCAGGATGGGTTGAGAAAAGGCGCCAAAAGAAGCACTCGCCTTCCGCCGCAGCATGCAAACTCTGATTGAAACATTTTATGCCCCGTCCCGTGGGGAGCCAGCATTAACCTCTTGACCGAGATGGTTGGAAACACAGACAAAACCAATGGTATGGCACTAAGTAATGACATGGTAAAGTTACTCCTGTTCGAGAAACGAATCTACTTTTATGGCCTCATGTGCTTAAATCAGGCAAAAGGGGTTACAAACAGGGGCGGGCCGAAATAGTTTAAGGACACGCAGTTTTGAAAAAAAAACGCTGAAACAAGATGTTATAACTGATAGGCGAGAAGAGGCATTAGCCAGAGCGATGTGAGAGGGGAAGATATGGCAAATCTAACAGTAAACGGTCAGAGCTATTACGTTGATTCTGAGCCCGATACTCCTTTGTTGTGGGTGCTGCGAGAAGAGCTTCAGCTGACTGGGACAAAATTTGGGTGCGGGATAGCGGAATGCGGTGCCTGCACGGTGCACGTGGATGGACAGGCAATACGGTCCTGTTCTGTCGCCGTAGGTGATGTGGAAGGCTCCACGATCACGACAATCGAGGGTTTGCATCACGGGGACCAGCACCCTGTTCAGCAAGCATGGACAGAGGACCAGGTTCCCCAGTGCGGTTACTGTCAGTCCGGTCAAATTATGCAAGCGTCGGCCTTATTGGCTCGCAACCCGGATCCCACGGAGGAAGAAATAGTGGATGCGATGAATGGGAACCTTTGTCGCTGTGCCACCTATTTTAAAATCGTCGAGGCGGTCCAAAAAGCGGCCAAGATAGCTCAAAAGGAGAGACAAGATGGCTAAGTCGAAACTCTCTAAGTCCTCACGATCAGCGTTATCGCGACGTGATTTTTTAATTCGTTCAACAGCAGCTGGGACGGCTACCGCACTTACCATTTCCTTTGGTACAGATTTCGAGGGAATTGGCGATGCCGAGGCGGCCGGCATGCGGTCATTCAATCCGTCTATCTTCTTTACCATCATGCCTGATGGAAAGACTAATATGCATATCGTGAAGGCTGAAATGGGGCAGCATATTGGTACGGCATTAGCCCAAATTATGGCCGAGGAACTAGAGGTAGATTGGAACGATGTCACGCTTGATTATCCGGAAGGAAGCCTGGACAATTTTAACAAATTCGGTTTGATGCACACCGCAAATAGTGGAAGTGTGACGACCGAGTTTGAACGTTTATCTCGTGCAGGAGCGGCCGGTCGAATGCTCTTGGTCGAGGCCGGTGCCAAATTACTGGGGGCTGCACCTGGAGCCTGTTACGCATCAAAAAGCACGGTTATCGAGAAAGAATCCGGGCGGTCTGTGACGTACAGCGAAATCCTTTCGCAAACAACAATTGACCGCACCTTTAGCTATCCTGATGATTTTCACGATATCCCGACAAAACCTAGGGAAGAGTACAAACTGATTGGTAAATCTCTCGCGGCACTTGATATCCCTGGGAAGACCAACGGCAAGGCTCAGTATGGAATCGATGTGTTCTTGCCAGATATGGTATACGGGTCACTGGTTATTCCGCGCACCCGGTTTGCTTCTAAGGTAGTGAGTGTTGACGATACACAGGCGCGGAAAATTCCGGGTTTTGTGCAAGCGGTGACGATTGATGATTCCTCTGGTAATTGCACAGGATGGGTTGTCGCCGTCGCGGAAAAATTTCCAGCGGCAGTAAAGGCAGCCAAGGCCCTTAAAGTTACTTGGGATCCAGGACCCTACGGGGAGGTTAGCTCGGAAGATCTAGCGGCAGACCACCAAAAGCTGCAAAAGGATCCAAATGCTGGCGCTGCCTGGGTATTGCAAGGGGACGTTGATGCGGCTCTTTCAGATGCCGACGAGGTGCTTGAATGGGAATTTACTAGTGACATGGTGGTGCACGCTCCCATGGAACCCCTCAACGCCACGGTCGGCAAGTTTGGTGACACGTGGCACGTTTGGCAAGGCACTCAATCCACCACGTTTGGCCGCATGACGTTAACAGGTGTTTTATCGGCTGCACTTGGTGTTGAGGCTGGCGAGATGAATGTTGTGGTCCACCCTTTTATTTTAGGTGGCGGTTTCGGCGGGAAGCAGGATTACGATGAAGTCGTCGCTGCAGCGTTAGCGAGTCATGCCGTTGGGCGGCCAGTCAAACTGATCCAGACTAGGGAATCTCAAATGGCGACAAGTTTTCCTAGAACACCTTCCTACCATGTAGTGCGTGCTGGCCTGAAGGATGGCGAGCTTTCCGCTATGGAACACGACATAGTTGGCGGCTGGCTGGGCGCCCGATATAAGTTGGGACGGGAATACGGTACAGATTGGCTTCAACAGGATGCCGTGGATGATCCGGAAAAAGAACTTGATCAGTGGACCATTGGCGGGAGTGATCATTGGTACAACGTCCCCAACGAACGCGTCAGAGGAATGCACAGTGAACGTACTACTATTGCTATGCGTGCATCAGCGTTACGATCAGTCTCGAATTCGTTTAACTATTGGGTCGTAGAGTCCTGTATCGATGATATTGCGCATCGTTTAAATCGTGACCCGGTCGAGTTTCGACTGTCACTGCTAGACGGGAAGGGTGAAAAACGTGGTATTCCGAATGCAGGTTACCCTCCCGGCACTCCAGATGACTATTACATAAAACGGTTATGGACCGCACTTCCTGCGTTCTCGGAGGGAATGCTCACTTACGAATCGGCAACTGTCGGGGGTGCTAAACGCCTTGCCAATGTGCTCAAGGTTGCCACCGGGAAAGCAGGATATGGGATTAAAGCACTTGCTAAAAACTCAGGCATGGGTGTTGCGGTGTCCGGTGCTGAAGAGAGGGAGAGCCCGACTTGGGTTGCCGGTGTTGCTGAAGTTTCTGTCGAACCGACGAGCGGTGAAGTTTTGATTGAGAAGCTCACTATCGCGATGGATATGGGCCTTGCCATTAATCCTGATAATGTTACCGACCAAATCCGTGGATCTGCTTTGTGGGGTGCTAGTCAAATCTTGTCGGAGCGTTTAACGATGACAAATGGTTCCTACGAGCAGTTGAACTTCGACACCTATAAAACTATTCGACTTCGGCAAGTCCCCGAAATTGATGTCGAGTTGATCGAAAGCGGGCATCATCCAACTGGGGTAGGGGAGCCGGCTTCATCTGTGATTGCGCCGGCGGTGGCGAACGCGGTCTTTGATGCGGTGGGTCACCGGGCTTTGAACATGCCCATAGACAGAGAAGCACTATTGCGTGATATGCGTAAAACTTAGTCCTTTAAGTAGATTAAAGGATCTGTAAAAAAGAGCGTTGATAACAAGTAATAAATGCGGCCTTT
>CAZSYW010000068.1:0-4590 GCA_964611315.1 uncultured Rhodospirillaceae bacterium | reverse complement strand
CTTTCTGTCACTGTTTCTTCGGGTTTTGTTAAACTGTTTCACAACTAGTTATCAGTGGTGCGTTAACAGCGAGGCTTTGTAGAAATGCGTAGCTACCGCCAGCGAATTTTTGAAATATTGGAACGGGATATTGCTGGGTCGCGGATGGCTCTGTTTGTCAACGGTGTTTTGATCCTCCTCATACTTGGTAGTGTGATTTCTGTCATTCTTGAATCCAATGCCGGGTTATCACTAGCGCACGCAGAGTTTTTTTGGAAATTTGAGATTTTGGTAGTGGCTTTTTTTTCGGTTGAGTACTTAGCTCGGATTTGGGTTTCTGTTGATTTGTCTCGATTCCAAGGAATGCCCCCGTGGAAAGCTCGTGTGAGGTATTTGTTCACGCCACTTGCACTTATTGACCTTGTGGCAATTGCCCCCTTCTTCCTTCAATTGATTTTTCCTCTCGACTTACGTTTCGTGCGTATAGTTCGATTACTCCGATTATTAAAACTGGGTCACTTCTTCCCACTAGGTCTAGGCATTTTCCTGGATGTATTGCGTGCAGAAGGTCGAACACTCGGGTCTGTGTTTTTTAGTGTTTTTGTTTTGGTAATTATCACCGCTTGCATCATGTACTCCGTTGAGCATGAAGCACAACCGGAAGCATTTTCTGATATTGCCCATGCTTTTTGGTGGGCAGTAGTTACCATGACGACGGTAGGATATGGCGATGTTACGCCGGTGACGGCGTTAGGAAAAGTGGTGGCAGTTTTCATCATGCTTATGGGGGTAGGGCTTGTTGCGCTTCCAGCGGCGATGCTGGCGGCTAAGTTTGCGGAGGAAATACGAACGAGAAATCGTACACTTGAGGCTCGTATCAATGCAGCTCTATTTGACGGAAAAATTAGTGACAGCGAAATGCGTGAACTCCGAGAGTATGGGGAGACGATGGGACTGTCAGAGTCGACCTTCCTCAATTTACTGGAGCAACAAAAAAAACAGCACGGTGGCGTTCTTTCGTGTCCTCACTGCGGGAAGCAATTTTCTGCCAACCAGAAACCTACATTTTCAGTGGATTGATGTAGAGGGTGCTTTTTTTAAGCACTTTTAAAAAGAAGTTTTTTACTGTTTTCATCCAGGTAAGGAGTATTGGGTGCCTTTCCGTCCTAGCTTCGCCGGCAAAGCTTTATGCCGGCTTGAGGAGTGCTTCAAACGTTGAATATGTAAACGCTAACATGCGCCTAGGCCTAGGGTTCTTGCAACGAAACACTATTTGCTTCTCGGCGTGTGCGACTAATATGAGCATAGATTACTTTTCTCAGTCTATTAACAGAACCCAAAGGCCGATGCTCGGGGAGCGCGTGCCAAGGGGTGAACGATAGATTTTCACAAAAAGCATTTTGCTCTGGGGTATCGAAAGTTTGTTGCGGGATCGTGATCGTTGCAACTTTATAAAATGGTGCTTCCTCTTCTAGCCATTCGGTTTGAGAATCCTCCACACTCATTGCACTTCGTGTCCGAGGTTGCACCAAAAAATCCATGCAGGCGGATTCCTCTGAAAGAGTTTTCTGCATCGCGTCGCGGAGAAAATTGTCGTCGGGTTCCTCTGGTATTACTTCGGTATGTGCAGTGCACGGTCGCGCCGAAAACTTTATGGCCACGCGCTCCGTTCCCGTTCCCAATTGATAAGGTACACTGGACCAATACCGCGTCTTAAGTGGGTGGTCGATTTTTTTACCCGTCATTTGAGCAGCGAGCTTTGTGCTCTTTATTCCAATGGAAAACGCAGTAAGCAGTGGTTGGAGTTTTTGTTTGATTTTGCTGTCGCTTGTGAACAGTTTCATTAGTGAAAGATAGTCCTCTGGATCATTAATAAAAAATACCGGAGTGCTCATCATTACAAAATCTTGGGTTCCCGACATTTTGTCTCGTTCTAGTAATGTTTCTCCATCGACGCCAAGGAGCTTAATGGCCATGCCCCTGCCGTCACCTTTAATATCAGCGCGGAATGGATTCGCTTTTCCGTTGGAGTAGCGGATCCAGGCTGGATATGTTTTTCCTGGAATAAATACGCCTTTGGCAAGATCTTGCGTGAGATTTTCCAAGACCGAAAATTCAGCCTTAACGCACCCGTGCGATTTTGTGTGCGCATCCCGTTTAACATGACCTGGGGGGTACCGCTTCAGAAGTGTTGCACCGATAATTTCGGCAATTTGAGTTGCGCTTTCAATCTCGCCTTCTTGTAGCGCCTCACCAAGGAACGGATCGACTTCCGGATAAACAATGCCCAGTCGATCCTGACTGGCGTCTTGGGCAATGGCTTGTGTTTCTTGTAATAAGCCGACTGAAGAAAGGCTCAGAGCAAGGGCAATAGCGCCGATTAGGCTAATGTTTTCCCGTGTTATCTTGGGATGTAATTTTTTTTTCATTTTTTCCTCTACGCCAGTAATCTAAGCGTCTGCCATTTTCGACGACCATTTTGAAGTTAAATCCAGGACGCTAAATACACAGCAAACCTATTTGGATCCTTAAGATATTCAATTATCTGCCGACGCTCCTCTGCAGTGTAAGGAGGAGAGCCGCTGTTGCTACGGAAGTCGTGACCAGTATTTAGATTACCGGGGATGCGGGTATCGAAGAGCATTCCTCCCGTTTCTTCCGAAGAAAGAAACCCCATTTTTTCCGTATCGAGCTCTCTGCTTCCAACCCAGAAAGTCTTCGATCGTTTTTCTGCTGGCGATAACAGTTCGTCTATATTGGGGACGGAGCCGTTATGCAGGAACGGACCGGTTGCCCAAATGGCTTCTAAGGGACCGGCCTTAAGCGTGTTAAAATAGCAAGGCTTATATTGTTTTGGTTTTTCTGGCGGGTTTGCCAGGGGTGGATCTCCTGGGCAAACATACTCGGGCGGCCGCAAACGGTAATCGATATATTCCATTATCGTTTCTTTGCCATTAATCTTGTACTTGATCTTTTCCCAAAGGTTCGCGGTAAACGTCGCTTTTAATCCCTTGCGGACTGAGGCAGCAACGGTCTCGAAAAAGAACTCGTACGTTCCAACATTGCTCTTGCCTTTGAATAGCAGGATCGACAAAGAGCCCGTGTTAATCGTGCGGGCAAGTGAATCCACATATGCGGGATCGGTTCCAATTTTGTCCTGTGGTACCTGCGTTATTTCGATCCATTGCTTACCGAATACATTGTCTTTCGGGTCTGTCATCCGGTACGACAGTACTCCTTCCGCGTCCGGTACCTGCATGTTGTGACAGACAAGGCAATCAGATTTAAAGAGTTTTGCGCCAGCGATGGCTAAATTCTCGTTAATGTCCCCCATAATGTCCTCACGCCAGGGTGGGGGCTCCAGGGATCTGATCCAGCGCTCCATGTGAAATAATTCTTTGTACAACACCGACGAAGTGAACCGTTGATCGTCGTCGTCTCCCAGATCAAGAGAACCGAAAACGCCTAACACTTCTCCAACGTTTCTGCCAATCGGATCTGCAGCAATTGGCACCCACTGCACCCAATCAAGCATAGGTGCCACCCATACGGGCGGGAAACTGGTCGGAGCATCAGGAGGCATGTAATTTTCTTCGACGCCGAGGTCAAAGACAGCTAGCGAGTTTACGATTTGCGTTAAAGCGTCAACTCGGCCTGGGCCAGATGGGTCGGCGGGCATTCGCATTGCGGTTTCATGAATGAATCGGTCTGCAAACTTTACAAACACATTGGCAAGTTTGTTCAGTCTTTCTTGATAATGATAGATCGTCTTATGGTCGTCACCAAGGACCCGTTTCGCAAATGTTTCGAATTTCGGGTTTAGCCCACCTACATCCTGATCCTGGTTATAAGGGTAGTGGGCTGCGACGGAAGCCGACAGGGCGGTCATGAAGGTTGTGAAATCAAACATACTGGGAGCGCCATCAACAACCAGCGTTGTTCCATTAATGACGACATTGCTGGTATGACAGGCGGAACATGTTAATCCCAGCATGTGGCCGGTATTTGGCCGGGAGGTCCAAGTTAACGTTTCGACTGGATCGATTGCAAAGCCAATCGGCAATTCAAAGTCCAGTTCTAAGTTTTTCGGCAGATGGTCGGATTTTGGTTGAATATCTGCAAACAAAATTCCAAAACGTTCTAAATTCTCGCGGGTAGCAAATAATTGTTCGTTTTCTGCCTGTTCTAATGCTCCAAACCATTTTTGAGGAATCAACCGCGATCCTTGCGGCTGGTAGTAGTAATTAGCGCGCATTTCCTCGTCCCAGTTCTGTTCAAGGTAAACGAGTGGCGAGGATTCCGCAGCTCTCGCATTGTCGCTTAAAGCGGTGAGATTGGCGGCAGCAGTTAGAAATGCTGCTGTAAGAGATAGTATATGGGGCCGTGTGTACATGCTGATGCGCTTTCAGATATTGTTTTGTATAACTTGGATACGAAATAAGAATGGTTCCGCATTGAACTCAAAACGTTTACGGGTCCCTGTGAGTGTTTTTAACTGCGTCCCACAAATGACCTCCAGTCACAAAAAATTACGGTCTGGGATATTAATCCGTTAGGAAATGCTCCTTTTTTACTTGTGCCTTTGCGGCAAGTTTACCTAATTCGTAGAGC
>CAZSYW010000067.1:5944-11274 GCA_964611315.1 uncultured Rhodospirillaceae bacterium | reverse complement strand
AAAAAACTGTCGTGACCTTTATCGGTTTGAATTTCACAAAAACTGACATTTGCTGCGTTGGCATTGAGAGCACGCACCACAGCCTGACTTTCCGTCGCAGGAAAAAGCCAATCACTTGTAAAAGAAATTATGCAAAAACGGACTGGAGTATCCTGGAACGATTTAGACAGCACACCGTCATGTTCCGCCGCCAAATCAAAATAGTCCATCGCACGTGTAATATAGAGATAGGAATTAGCGTCAAATCGATCAACAAAAGTACTTCCTTGATGTCGCAGGTAACTTTCAACCTGAAACTCGGCATCGAATCCATAGTTAATTTCATTCGAATCTTGCATCAGGCGCCCGAATTTTCTGTGAAAAGCCGCGTCGGACAAATACGTAATATGCGCCGTCATTCGGGCGACCGCCAAACCCTGCCGTGGCCGTTTCCCCTCCGCCAGGTAACCCCCACCGCACCAATCGGGGTCACTCATGATCGCTTGGCGCCCCACCTCATGGAACGCTATGTTTTGGGCAGTGTGGCGCGCCGCAGCAGCTATTGGAATGGCGGAAAATACCCTATCTGGGTAACGTGAAGCCCACTCTAACGCCTGCATGCCACCCATCGAGCCGCCCACAACACTAAATAACTGTTCGATGCCAAGATGGTCAATCAAACGTGCCTGCGCCCGAACCATGTCGCTGACGGTCACAACCGGGAAAGACAATGCGTATGGCTCTCCGGTTTTCGGATCAGTTTCTGGGGGCCCTAGGCTCCCCATGCACCCTCCCAAAACATTCGCACATAAAATGAAGTAATGATCAGTATCAAGCGGACATCCAGGTCCGACAACGTTATCCCACCAACCTGGCCTCCCTGTCACAGGATGAGTGCCGGCAACGTACTGGTCACCGGTTAACGCATGACAGACCAAAATTGCATTTGATTTTTGGGGATTTAGCTGACCATAGGTTTGGTAAGCGATGGTAACCGGAGCCAAGGACACGCCGGAATCAAACAATAATGGGCTCTCGCCACCAAGCACGATTTTAGGCTGATGGTTGAATACATCCGGGGCGTGTTCCTCGCGGTCCGCCATTGGCTTATCAACGGGCGTCATTAAATTAAGTAGATCCAAGGGAATAGAACTTGAATTCGTAGGGATCAAGCGTGGGTTCTGTCAACGTTTTCTTTGATTTTGCAGACCCCGACAGCTAGTACTAACGACTTAATCCTTTAAAACACTGGGAATAATGGCGAAATCAACCAGTCTTGACGCTTTACGTTTGAATATCGACGCAATAGACAATGAGATCCATAGTCTTTTATTGCGCCGAACCGATCTGGTTGTCGAAATCGGCGATCTGAAGCGCGCCAGAAACCGCGAAGGTTTTTCATTAAGGCCGTCTCGGGAAGCTATGATCATACGCCGCTTGGTTGCCCGTCACAGTGGCCCATTCCCAGTCGCAGCACTAGTCAGGCTCTGGCGAGAATTACTTTCCGGACAAGTCATGGTCCAGAGTAACTTCAATATAGCATTGTTTGACCCCTCCACGGATGCAACGTACAGGAGTATTACTCGTGACCAATTTAGTGCTTCAGGAAGGGTTCACCTGCTGCCCTCATCCACCCAGGTAATCCAAGCTGTATCAAGCGGTAACTCAACATTGGGGGTTTTACCACTGCCATCAGACAAACATCCTGATCCGTGGTGGGCAACCCTGCCGAATGAAGGACACTTCCCACTCCGTATAATTGCCCGCCTGCCTTTTTTAAAGGAACAGGAAGAGGCAGTAGCGCAGAGCGAAGCACTGGTTGTGGCCAGTGTCACACCAGAACCAAGCGGCGAAGACGTGTCGTTGGTGGTTATCGGTTTAAACGCATGCATAAATGATAAGGAACTAAAAAAACTTCTTCGTGCTCAAGGCCTTGTAGCGACAACGCTTAGTAAATCTACAAATCATGATCATCTGGAACATTCTCTGTATTTCTTGGCAATCGAAGGGTTTGTGCGGCAAGACGCCCCACCCATAACCAACCTCCTCAGATCTGACGCGGAGGTGGTGAAGCAAGTCACAGTGGTTGGTTCGTACGCGAAACAACTCCACATTGATAAATGACTAGGGAATCGATGAATAAAAAATCATTCCACTTTAAAAATGTATCGTTAATTGGTGCTGGATTAATTGGGGGTTCTCTCGCTCGTGTAATTAAGCGCGAACGTCTCGCAGACCGAGTCACCGCATACTCAAGACGCCCTGAGACTCGGCAGCGCATCAGAGAACTGGGTTTTGTCGACAGCGTAGCTGATGACATCGTGACTGCGGTGGCCGACGCAGATCTAGTCGTGGTGAGTGTTCCAGTGAGTGCCTCTGGCTCAATTGCAAAGGCTATTGGCAAACACTTGAAGTCCGGCGCCATCGTCACCGATACCGGCTCAGTTAAACAAGCAGTGATCGCAGCTATGGGCCCACACTTGCCCGAACAAGTCCATTTTGTTCCTGGCCATCCAATTGCCGGAACAGAAAACACAGGCCCGGACTCAGGATTTGATACGCTCTTTCAAGGACGTTGGTGTGTGTTGACTCCGCCCGACGGTACAGACCCCGAAGCGGTTTCCGCCATAACTAACATGTGGGAACGTGCCGGCAGCAAAGTCGACCTAATGAGCGCGACGCACCACGATATGGTTCTTGCCATCACTTCCCACATTCCCCATTTACTGGCATTCAACATAGTCGGGACAGTCTCTGAATTAGAAGAACAACTAAAACTAGAGGTAATCAAATACTCCGCTGGTGGCTTTCGTGATTTTACCCGCATCGCCGCATCTGATCCAGAAATGTGGAGGGACATTTTCATCGAAAACAAAGAAGCGGTTCTAGAAATGTTAGGCCGTTTTTCCGAAGACCTTGCCGCTCTGCAAAGGGCAATTCGGTGGGAAGACACGGACGGCCTGGAATCTAAGTTTTCTCAGACCCGGGATATTAGGCGGGGCATCATTGAAGCCAAACAGGAATAATACAAAACTCAAGGAGCAATTATTGCATCGACTTCCAGGAGAGGGATCACCCCAAGACTGAGGGTACCATCCTGGATGGTGATGGGCACACGCAACATGCCTTGAGCATCGCCGGAGGACCGTTCGGCTAACAGGTCAAATGCGAGCCCCGCCGCAAATGCAGTTGGTTCCGAAATTAACCCCTTTCTTCCCAACTCTTGTAACAATGCCGGGTATCCTTTAATCGCTGCGCTGGCCGCTCCAATCGGACGATACTGACCGTCGATAGCGAACGTACCGTCAAGCTGTAAGTCTAAATCCCCCCACCGCATTTGCAGTTTGTGCATTTCAACCAGACCCCCTGTTTCACTCCACTCATCAAGCGCCGCGCGGGTACGCGTGCTTGGCAGATTCCCTTTTAAGCTAATTTCCGCGCTCAACTCTTGAAGGTCTCGGCCGAAAATATATCCGTTAGCTTGCCCGAAAACCAAATCTTCAATGAAGAAGACTATGTCTACGTTTGGGCTGATCGAAACTGCCCGGCGGACATGTATCTCAAAATGGCTAATGTCAACGTGGCCCGCTCCTGCGAGAGGCTGCACACGCAAGTCTCTAAGGTCCAGAGACACCCTGTCCGGAAACTCTTCTGAACCAAGATTGACGCTCATTCGACTACGCCCGACCTTAAGTCTAATTTCCTGATGAGTGACCCAATTAAGATTGATTTCGCCCGGAGCTTCAAACACCGCAACCCAGTGAGAAAGTTTCCAGGGATGTGCGACTGCCCGAACAACTGGCATACCCCAGCTCCAAGCAACCCCCGCCGTCCGGCTCACAGCTTTTACATCAGTTGCTATTACTTCCAAACGATACGGATATCCGCCTACCGAGAGTTCACCGTATTCAATTTCAACCCCAGCCTCACGCCACTGTGATTGCAAACGATGGATAGTAGCTTCCAAGGAGGTTGATAAATAGAACCAGTAACCACTATATACTGCCACCAACACAACAAATGCGGCAAACGGCGCGACGACACGCATGGCCATCAGTCGGGGACGACGGGGCTTCGTTATTCCCATGGCTGCGGCATGTCTTTCTTGATCACAATATCGCTGTTCACTCCGCCCGCACCTTGTAAGCAATTCTCACAATGTGTTGTCCGCTTGATAGAACCAAACCACTGGCGCCACTCTAACTTGCGAAGAACAACCCAAAAACACTCTAAACCCGCTAAACCTCCACAACCACCGGACTTTACGACACCACGTCTGTCAAAACAGCGCAAATTTCAACTTTCCGCCACACACGCGTTCTCAAATCGTATTGCACGCCGCAAAAGAAAAATATGCCTCCCGTGCCTTTAGGCAGATTGGGCCAACTGGAAAATGGCACTCCTCCACCCTTGTTACTGGCAATACCTTACCGAGATTCCCTGTGCTAAAAACTTCGTCGGCACCTATCACATCCTCAAACGTGACCTCCCTCTCCCGCACATCAAGACCGTTTTCGATAAGCAACGACATCACACGTTGACGAGTGACCCCGTTCAAAAAAGTGCGGTTGGGAGATGGCGTTACCACCTCACCGTCCTTCGCAAACCACAGGTTAGAACTTGCAAATTCAACCACGTTATCCGCGCCGTCACGCATTACCGCATTTTCAAAACCCCTCCTGTTAGCTTCCTTAATAGCCAAACTACTATTTGGATAAAGGCACGCGGCCTTTGCCTCGGTGGGTGCCATATCGGGATTTGGTCTCCTAAAGTCAGTAAGACACGCTCCGAAACCGCTCGGCTCCGGCATAGGCACATCAAACACTGTCATCACGAATCGCACATCACGCGCATCCGGCACCAGAAAACCGCCCTCCGCAAATAAAGCTGGGCGAATATAAAGCTCTGCATTTGCTGGGAATTTTTTTATCCCCTCGATCGCAAGATCGGTAATTTCTTGGACACCAAACGGCGACCTCAGACCCATGACTTCAGCCGAGTTTATGAGCCTCGAAAAATGGCGGTCCAAGTCGGGTACACACCCACTAAATGCACGCGCACCATCAAATACAGTAGATCCATGCATGAACGATTGCGCCATAGCGGACTGCACTAGAGGCGCTCCTTCCTGCCAGGCGTTTTCAAAATGCGTAAAAACTGTCATAGCACTGTACACTCCTTTAAGTTACCGCCACAGCCAAAACTCAGCGCCAACGGCACTCCTAACTTGCGGTTGGACACCCGGATCCTTTAACCTCAATTGCTATTTCATGAGACCACTTATTACCATGGCCACACTCTTTCAACCCGCCTTCTGCGCAACCTGGCTCGCAACGTATCAGATCAAGCAA
>CAZSYW010000067.1:0-5844 GCA_964611315.1 uncultured Rhodospirillaceae bacterium | reverse complement strand
ATAGGCGGCGAAGTTTTACGTCGGCTGCCGCCTGAGGTTGCGCACCTAGCTGCTCTTAAAATTTTGCGGCTTAGACTAATGACACCACAAATCGAGCCTGATCCGCCCGTTTTAGCCCAACGTTGCTTGGGGCTCGACTTTAAAAATCCCATTGGACTTGCAGCTGGCTTTGATAAAAATGCAGAGGCAGTCCAACCGCTTCTGCAACAAGGATTTGGCTCTGTTGAGTTAGGAACCGTGACCCCGCTTCCACAAGCCGGAAATGCCAAACCCCGAGTCTTTCGCCTGGCTCAAGACGGGGCTATCATTAACCGACTGGGCTTCAACAGTATTGGCGTCGAGAGTTTTGCTAGGCGCTTGGTTCATGCTCAACCTTATCGCGGAATCGTCGGAGCTAATATCGGCCCGAATCGGGACAGTGACGATCCGCTTGAAGATTATAAGGTGTGCTTTTCGCGGCTAGCACCCTTGGTGGATTACCTAGTGGTGAATATTTCCTCTCCCAACACACCGGGCCTCCGCGCTCTGCAGGGCAGGGACAACCTTAGCCGATTGATTTCAACTCTTCAGAACCGTCGCGCCGGCCTGCCAAATACACACGGTCGATCTATACCTCTTCTGCTTAAAATTGCGCCTGACCTTGATGAACGTTTACGCGGCCACATAGCGTCGGTAGCTTTAGCGCAAAATATAGATGGCCTTCTGGTTAGCAACACGACCATTATGCGGCCCTCGCACCTCAAAAGCCGCGCCCAGAATGAGCTAGGAGGTCTGAGCGGACGACCTCTTTTCGCCAAATCAACCTCTTTACTGGCCGACATGTACAGACGCGTCCAGGGATCCATACCGCTGATCGGAATTGGCGGCGTAAGTACCGGAGATGACGCCTATATGAAGATCCGAGCCGGCGCCTCTCTTGTCCAATTGTATACAGCGCTAATATACAAGGGCCCAGGCTTAATCTCTCAGATTAAAACGGAATTGGCGCAGCGAATGGCGACAGACGGGTTTGATAAGATTTCATCTATGGTCGGCATCGATGCAACAAAGTATTAAATCGTGTGGCCAGGCCTATACCATTATCGGATTGCTCCCAACTGGCAACACGTTCTCGACGTATGAGCTACCCAAACACACAGAGACGGGTCGTCACTAAACAAAGCGTGGGCAGGATTACACATGCAGATCGAGGTCGTGACACGGCTGTCTCCGTTAGCTAAACACTTTGACGCATTTATTTTGGATATTTGGGGCGTGTTGATGGACGGCGTGGCACCCTATCCGGGCGCCACTGAATGCTTGCAAGAGATTCGCAACGTTGGCAAACGCGTTATCCTGCTATCCAACGCGCCACGGCGGGCATCTCTGGTTTCAAAACGCCTCCAGTCAATCGGGATCTCTTCCACACTTTATGACCAGATATTAACTTCTGGAGAGGCCAGCCGATGTGCCCTAGCTGAGCGCACCGACCCACCGATAGCAGCACTTGGCCGGCAGTATTTTTATCTAGGGCCAGATCGCGACCAAGGCTTACTTAAAGGGCTTGACTATGCCTGCACCAACAACCTGGAAAAAGCCGACTTTGTGCTAGCAACTGGGGTCGTTAACGACAACGACAAGCTCGACCAATATGAAATGGACCTTCGAAATGCAGTTGCGAACCAAGTGCCGTTGATTTGCGCAAACCCTGATCACGTAGTTGTGCGACAAAACGGGACCCGAGTTCTCTGTGCAGGGGCAATAGCGCAGAAATTTGAAGAGATGGGCGGCACAACACATTACTTCGGAAAACCCCACGCGACGTTTTATCAAGCCTGCTTAAACCAGTTAAACAATGTTTCACCAAACCGCATATTGGCTATCGGCGACACGCTTCGAACAGACGTTAAAGGCGCCCAGAGCGCAAGCTTGACGACTGCCCTAGTATTAGGCGGAGTATTAGCAAAGGAACTCAACATTGCTTGGGGCGAGGTACCGCCACCGCAACACCTAGAAACACTCTGCATGAACCAGGGGATTTATCCCGATTTCGCTTTGCCTACCTTCGTCTGGTAACTAAAATCCCGATTAACCCCTGCGCCACGGGCCTCGCCGCGAACCCCCAAAAAGTTTTACAGCACGATCCTTAAACACTCCAATCAGGAGAAGACCCGATAGGAAGCCGCCTACATGAGCCAACCAAGCAACACCACCTGTTCCGGCTTCCGTCCCCAATGCATTCACCACTTGAATCGCAATCCAGCCCCCCAGAACTATTAGTGCAGGGAGACGAATAAAAGTCCAAAATACTCCCAGAAAAACAAAGGTGAGTATTCGAGCACGCGGATGCAGCAATAGATAAGCTCCGAGTGTTCCCGCGACTGCTCCACTCGCTCCAATCATTGGAATATTTGAAATTGGGGCGCCATATGCTTGAACTAAGGCCGCCAAGGCACCGCATATCAAATAAAATACCAAAAACCTCGTGTGACCCATGGAGTCTTCTACGTTGTTTCCAAAGATCCAAAGGTAAAGCATGTTGCCACCCAAATGCAGCCAACCGCCATGCAGAAACATGGAAGACAGTAGGGTAAATCCGCTCGGCACCAACCGAACTTCTGCTGGCAACGAATTCGGACCAATTAGAACTGAAGGGATCATGCCAAGCGCGAATACGGCGCGCTCTAGCTCAATTTCAGAGAGTGAAAGTTGCCAAAGAAAGGTGGCAGAGCAAGCTAAAATTAAACCAAACGTGACCCACGATCTTCTACGTGTAGGTTGTTCATCGTAAATCGGCAGCAAGCGTTTTAATCCACTGACATTTTCAGTTTGGATTTACAGGCAGATGGCTATAAACCGATTTTAAAGGCAGTGCGAAGCGCAGAGCCCGCTGCGTCCGACGCTGCCCTCGCGTCATCAAGAAGACCCGGAGCTTGAAAGAATGCGTGGGTCATTCGTGGGAATAACCTGTATTCGACACTTACCCCCGAAGATCTTAATTTTTCCGCATAAACTCTTCCTTCGTCTACCAGCGGGTCTAACCCCGCCCCAATAACAAGGGCTGAAGGCAATCCTGCATGGTTTTTTGCGCGTAGCGGTGCACACCGCCAATCGGTGCGCTGCCCCACGTCTGGAACGTATTGCTCCCAAAAATACCTCATTCGATCCCCCGGCAGCATTGGCGCATTGGCGAAAGTCTTATACGAATGCCTAGTGAGATCAGAATCTACTACTGGGTAGATCAGGAGTTGAAACGCCAGGTCAGGGCCTGATTCCCTCGCAGCGATAGCTGTCACGGCTGCCAGGTTACCGCCGGCACTGTCACCCCCCACGGCGATACGGCTGGGATCTCCATCAAACTGGCCGGCATTTTGCGAGATCCACTCAAGCGCCACTAAACAGTCGGAAACCGCGGCGGGGAAAGGGTTTTCTGGTGCCAGCCTATATTCCACAGATACGCTCACGCATCCTCCGGCTTTTGTAAGCGCACGCACACCTCTGTCATGGCTATCGAGGCTACCGAGCACCCATCCACCGCCATGATAATAAACCAAGATCGGGTGCGGGCCTTCCCCAGTCGGCTTATACACGCGCGCAGCCATAGAACCAGAAGGACTCGGAATTGTCAGCTCCGTCACCGAATCCACCTCATCATATGGACCGTAGAAGCGCTTTGCTCGGTCATCTGTGATTTGGCGCGCTTGCGCGGGAGAAACAGTGGTCTGATCAGGGTAATCAGCGCCCGACAGGTCATGAAGTAAAGAACTTAGTTGCGGGTGTATGTCCAAGATTTACTCTCCAACCTAGTACTGAGCCGACTGATGCTAGGCGCGGTCCAGCAAAAGTTATAGACTTCGCGCCTTAGGATTAACACAACGTCATTGTCTGAGATAACGCGATAGAGCTATGGCTGGCAACGAAAAACATGATATGGCGAGGTGGGCGGCTGCCGCAAAAAAAGATTTGAAGGGGCTGTCGCACGAAAGCCTGTCTCGCCAGACTCCAGAAGGGCTCGATATCAAGCCGCTTTACACTGCAGCGGATCTGCTAGCTCTCGAGCACCTTGATTCATTTCCGGGTGCCCCACCGTTCGTGCGTGGGCCACGCGCTACCATGTATGCTGGCCGACCCTGGACTATCCGCCAGTATGCCGGGTTCTCTACTGCAGAGGCCTCAAATAAATTTTTTAGAGATAATCTGCGCTCTGGTCAAAAGGGATTATCGGTAGCATTCGATCTGGCTACCCACCGAGGATATGATTCTGACCATCCACGTGTTGCAGGAGACGTGGGCAAGGCCGGGGTCGCAATTGACTCTGTCGAAGACATGAAACTTTTATTCGACCAGATTCCCCTAGATAAAATTAGTGTGTCCATGACCATGAATGGAGCGGTACTCCCTGTGTTGGCCGGTTATGTCGTGGCGGCCGAAGAACAGGGCGTTTCACAAACCGAATTAACTGGCACGATCCAAAATGACATCCTTAAGGAATTTATGGTTCGCAACACCTATATTTACCCGCCTGATCCGAGCATGCGGATCGTTGCCGACATCATTGAACACACAGCGCATCATATGCCTCGGTTCAATTCAATTTCCATTTCTGGCTATCATATGCAGGAAGCCGGTGCTACGGCGGTACAAGAGCTTGCCTTTACCCTCGCTGACGGCCTTGAATACGTTCGCTTAGCGCTTGCTCGAGGCTTGGACATCGATGATTTCGCTCCCCGACTGTCTTTCTTTTTTTGCATTGGCATGAACTTCTTCATGGAAATCGCCAAATTGCGCGCGGCTCGACTTTTGTGGTCAAAACTTTTAAGTGAGTTTTCACCAAAAAATCCAAAAAGCCTTGCACTTCGCACGCATTGCCAGACGTCCGGCGTAAGCCTCACAGAACAAGATCCACACAACAATATAGTCAGGACTACAATCGAAGCGATGGCCGGGGTATTTGGTGGAACTCAATCACTGCATACTAATTCCTTTGACGAAGCAGTCGCGCTGCCTACACCCTTTTCAGCTCAGATCGCACGCAACACCCAGCTGATTCTTCAGGAAGAAGCCGGCCTCACGGACGTGGTAGATCCACTGGGGGGAAGTTATTACATCGAGTCGCTGACAGCGAGCATGGCGGCCCATGCCACCGAGTTGCTTAACGAGATCGACAACGCCGGGGGCATGACGAAAGCTGTCGAATCAGGCATGCCAAAGCTGCGTATTGAAGAAGCCGCCGCCGCGCGTCAGGCTCGCATCGAACGTGGGGAAGATGTTGTCGTTGGTGTAAACAAATTTACTTCCGAAAGCCAAGCGGGAATTGATATCCTGGATATAGACAATAGAGAGGTTCGAAAAACACAAATTGAACGGCTGAAGGCCGTGCGCTCAGGGCGTGATGAAACAACCTGTCAAAAATCCTTGTTAGCACTGACCGAAGCTAGCCGGACCGATAAGGGTAATTTACTCGCTCTATCGATTAATGCTATGCGAGCCCGCGCAACCGTCGGGGAAGTATCACAAGCGCTGGAGACTAGTTTTACCCGGCACCGAGCGACGATACAGAGCGTCTCAGGTGTTTATGGCTCCAATTACGGTAAAGACATGGAATTCATGAGAATTAAGGAGAAGGTTGAATCCTTCTCCAAAAATGAGGGACGTCAGCCTCGAATGCTAGTAGTCAAGCTCGGACAGGATGGCCACGATAGGGGCGCCAAAGTAATAGCAACTGCCTTCGCTGACATAGGTTTTGACGTCGACATGGCCCCGCTATTCCAGACACCAGAAGAGGCAGCCCGCCAAGCAGTGGAGGCAGACGTCCACGTTGTCGGTGTATCGAGCCAGGCGGCGGGACACAACACCTTAGTCCCC
>CAZSYW010000066.1:0-11313 GCA_964611315.1 uncultured Rhodospirillaceae bacterium | reverse complement strand
TCTGATACGCCCCCATCATCTCGCGCAAGATTTCCGGATCAAACTTCGTCGACAGCTCCGTCGAACCCACAAGGTCACAGAACATTACCGTCAACTGACGGCGTTCGGCCTCGGTAACCGCCGCGGGGGAAGGTGCCGGTCGCGAAACTTTGGCTGCGGGAGCCGTTGATGTTCCAACAGAAGCTCCCGGGACCTTGGCTGGCTTGATAGGTGCGGGTTTTGTTTCTGCGGCAGAGCTTTGAGTTTGAAGTTCACTTATCGCCGCGAGCACCTTGGCTCGAGGACCAATGCGTAAGCCCATCTCGACGAGCATGGATTCAGTGAGGTGAGGTAGAGCCTCAAAATCGACTTCCTCAGCTTCGAATGCCTCTATGTATTGGCCCAAACCTAGTTGTGTGAGCCAGTCACCAATATCCGCCATCATGGCCTCCCTCACGAAGTCTACACGAGACGAGCATTTTTTTCAGCTACCAATCCGACTGCGGAACAGCTGAAAGTGTCGGGTATATCCCTTTATGTGTTGCGGTTCCCATATCGATTTCCACGGCGGTCAGACCATGAGCCAGGAACGGTTAAACATAGCCAGGTCCCTCAAATAGGGAGCTCCTAAATAATTTGGACGTGAGACCTCACGAGCGGGGCTAACCAAACTGGCGCATGTGAACGATGTGGACATTCGTCTCAGCCTCTATGCCCGTCCTTGTGGAACGTTGCCAAGGTGCTACTCAGGCAATGGTTCGTGCGCGAGTTGCTGATGACATTGAACGCGTGTTTCCAGACGCTGAGGTTTCCAAAACCCACTCTGCGGACTATCTTTACAGGAGCACTATCTCCTCGCGAAGAGGTTGCATTGGCAATAACTACGGCGGTTTCTAAAATCAACTACGAAAATTTTAAGAACACTGTTTCTTGCTCAGTGCGTCACTTAGCATATTCAAAGACATGGTCTGCCATGCATCAATTGCAAAAACATTATCAAGAAAGTGGCCCCTGATGGCGTCGAGGACGAGCAAACAGGTCTCCTTGGCAGAAGCGGCGAGCCGCGTCGGCGACGGCGCACGTATCGCGCTTGGCGGCTTCTCGGTTTACCAACACCCTATGGCCTTCGTACGCGAGTTGATCCGCCAGGGCCGCGGGGACCTCACGGTTGTTGGCGTGGTCAATGGCCCAGAGGTTGACATGCTGGCAGGTTCCGAAGGGCTCAGATGCGTTGAGAGTTCGTATGTGGGGCTTGAGAAGTTCGGGCTCGCGCCTAATTTCCGTCGCCGCGTGCAGGACGGCAGGCTGGAGATGGTGGATTATCCGGAGTTGATGAGCTGGGATCGCTTCCGCGCCAGCGAGCAGGCCCAGACCTTCCTGTCCGTCTCCTTTCTTGGCGGAAGCGACGTGCTTCGGCGCAACCCCGAGATAAAGGCGTTCGACTGCCCGCTTACCGGGCGCAGGCTGTGGGCGGTGCCACCGGCGGATCCAGAGGTGGCGATTATTCATGCGATCATGGGCGACGAATACGGCAACGTTCTGGTGCCTCGGCGGCGCCTGCTTCCCCAAAGCCTCGACATCACGCTCGCGCGCTCTTGCGACCGTGTCATCGTTACCGTCGAGCGCATCGTCTCCAACGACGAGGTGCGCCGTCAGGCGGAACTCAATCAGATTCCGTCTTATCGCGTCGAGTGTATCGCCGAGGCGCCATGGGGCGCGCACCCATGCCCCGTCCTGGGTTTCTCTCGCATCGACGAGACGGCCTTCGAGGACTATGTTGCGGCGGCCAGGACTGACAAAGATTTCGCCGCCTATCTCAAGGCGACGGTGCACAATTTGCCGGACCATGAGGCTTATCTCGAGATGGTCGGCGTGGAACGACTTGCCGCCCTGCAGACCACGGGGGCGATGGCATGAGCGCACACTGCACCCTACCCGAGCGCCTTGCCGTGTTACTCGCCAAAGAAATTCGCGATGGCGAAGTCGGCTTCACCGGGCTGGGTACGGGACGCGCTGCCGCTGTCTATATCACCGGTATTCCGCTCGCCGCCATGGCGCTGGCTCAGCGGACCCATGCACCGAATCTCACCATTCTGCTCGCCGGTTGGTCGCACAATCCCGATCTCTCGCAGCTGCACGGCTTGCCCGAGCTGGAATTCGACGAGCGCCTGCGCGATCTGCCCTGCGAGGCACAGTCAGTCGACTATCCGGGGCATTACGCGCTCAAACGCGGTGACATCAGCTTCGGCTTTAGCTCGGGAGTCCAGGTGGATGCGCAAGGTAATCTCAACGGCGTGTGCATAGGCGATCCCAAGCGCCCCGATGTGCGCCTGGTAGGGCCCATCCTGCACCCGGAGCACATGACACTGTTCGGTCGCGAATACATCATGATGCCACACCATGAGGCACGGAACTTCGTGGAGCAGGTGGATTACGTCTCTGGCGTCGGCTATCCGGGCGGGCTCGTCGGTCGCAGCGAGCTGGGTCTTGACTCTGGGGGTCCGGCGCTGGTCATCACGCCCAAATGCGTTTTCGACTTCGACCGCGACGTGGGGCGCATGACCGTGCGCTCGGTTCACTTTGGCGTTAGCGAGACGGGTCTGCGCGCGGCCACAGGCTTCGACCTTGGCGACCTTTCGAATGCGCCGCCGACGCCGGAACCAAGCGAAGAAGAGTTGCACTTGCTGCGCAAGGTCGTGGACCCACGCCGCCAATTGTTGCCCGACATCGACAAGGACTGAAAGTAGTCCTGCAGTCGACCACAACTGTCCGTCTAAAGTAGGCAGTGATCTGGACCTTACAGCACAAACCCAGTAGCTGCTTACGGTTTGCAGGGCACCAGTTTATTGAAGAACACACGGCTAAAGTTGAACGGGCAAAGTTCCGAACAACCGCTTATGCAGCCGTTGAGTTTAATATCCAGCGTCGCGGGCCCGAATTCGGAGGGGATCGTTGCATCGGATTGGATGGTATAACTAAAACCGCCCCCTTCAAATTGTGCTGCGAGCAAGCGCAGCTGGAGTGTGTCGCCGTCAGCAAGTGTCAATGTCGCTCGCACGTCGCTGATGCCTGGTGCGTCCCACGCCTTGGTGAACTCTTTATTTTCGGTTTCGCCCTGGAGTGTGCGTTCCGGTTGGTCAGAAAGATAAGGTGTTGATTCACCTCCGCCGGACAACCTCAGGGTAGTGCCATCAAATGTGCCGCTCTCGACCATCTGGGTGAATACGAACGGGATTGGTTTGTCGGTTTCACGTTGTGCCCAGACATTTGACATGCCTGAGAACCAAGTAACGACCGCGATCAAAATCAAAATGCGGTGCATGGCTTTATTTTCCCTTCTGCACATTGCCGCAGATGAGCATCCATCAACGTTTTTATGCGGCCCCCAAAGGACGACGAATTATAACACAAGTTCGAGCCCTTTTCGTTGTGGCGGGCTTCGGTGGCGTCTAGGACTACGAGTCCCCTTAATGAACGAGCGGACGCCATGTGAGGTCAAGTTAACACAGTGCTTTGTGAACGTAGACTCGAGCTTGAGCAAAACAGCCCGAGTCTCGTCGAACCACTGCGTAGGCCGATACAGGTTAGTTTAGCTGTGTTTTATTCCGTCATGACTGTACGATAATTCCGAAGTTGGACTTGTCAGCGGTCAAACTGCAAAATAGACCGTATTACGTCGAGAGTGCGGCGCCAGGAGGTACGATTGTTCCCCCGGCCCGATTAGTGTTGCTTAAAGAGGAAACTTCATGGCATCTCGTACCGTGCAGGCCTACGACACCCTGGTACTCAACAATCCTAAATTAGTCCTAGTAGTGCTGCTGTCAATTCTGGTTTTTTTCGGTTATCACGCAAAAGATTTCAGGTTAGACGCGTCGGCTGACTCGCTGTTGCTGGAAGACGACGTAGACCTCAAGGTGTTCCGAAAAATCCATGAGCGATATCCGAGTGGTGGCTTGCTCGTCGTGACGTATACCCCGAAAGAAGATCTTTTCTCTGATCAAGCGCTAGAGTCCTTGAAACAACTCCGTGAAGAACTTGCAAAAGTCGAAAGTGTGGACACAGTGTTCACGATACTCGACGCTCCCCTGTTGAATATCTCTGACGCTCCATTCACGGAGATGATCGAAAATATACCGAGCCTGGAGACACCTGGTATCGACCGAGGCAAAGCCAAAGACGAATTGCTCAACAGTCCAATATACAGCGAGCTCATCATCAGTGCAGATGGTCGAACCACCGCTCTGCTGTTGGGATTAGTTGAGGAGCAGCAGTATGACAGTCTACTTCGATCTCGAAATGAGTTGCGGGCCAAAGAACGAAATATCGGGCTCTCCGTTGAAGAAACACAGACGCTGGAACGCATCAGGGGACAATTCGATCAGACACATGAGGCGTTGAACAAGCAGCGTCACCGTGTCGTCGCGCACATTAGAGAAATTATCAAACCCTACCGCCAGGATGGCGTTTTACACCTAGGCGGTCTGCCGATGATCACCGACGACATGGTGACGTTCGTACGTAATGACCTGATCGTCTTTGGAGGTGGGGTTCTGGTGTTTCTCGTCATTGTTCTCACTGCTATTTTCCGGGAGATGCGGTGGATTGTGCTCCCGTTGCTCAGCTGTTTTTACGCCGGATTAACTATGGTGGGTGTGCTTGGATTAATCGGATGGAAGGTCACCGTCATATCATCGAATTTTCTCGCTCTTATGTTGATTATTACCATATCAATGAACATCCATTTGATCGTGCGTTACCGGCAACTCAATCGAGATTGCCCTGATGACGATCAGCCGGAATTGGTCAGAAACACCACGCACAAGATGGTGAAACCCTGCCTGTACACGGCGCTAACTACCATCATGGGTTTCAGCTCTTTGGTCGTGAGCGAAATCAAGCCCGTCATCGACTTCGGGTGGATGATGAGCGCTGGTTTGGCGGTGACTTTTGTTACCTCGTTTTTGCTATTTCCCACGTTGCTGATGGTGACAGGGAAAACCGAACCCAAGCCTTGCGCCGACGACAGTGGTCGGTTTCTTTTGCCTGCATATTTAGCCCGTCTGACTGAGATTCAGGGTAACAAGATCTTGGTGTTGGCAGTAATTGTGACTGTTGTGAGTGCGGCGGGGGCGACGCGGCTCCGTGTCGAAAACAGTTTCATCAACTATTTCAGCGCTGACACCGAAATTTATCAAGGTCTTAAGCAGATCGATGAGAAGCTGGGTGGCACTACCCCACTGGAAATACTAATAAAATTTGAGGATGCCTCTGATGACTTCCTGAAGCCCGAGGACCTTGAGGGGTTAACCGAGGAAGAGATACAGTTGGAACTTGAGTACGCGGAAATGGATCGTGAATTCGCGGAAAATGCGAACTTACCGGAGTATTGGTTTACCGCCTACAAGGTCGAGCTCATTCAGGAAGTACATGACTACCTAGATGGACTGCCGGAAATCGGCAAAGTGCTATCGCTTGTTTCGCCGGTGCGGGTTGCCGAAGACCTAACTGAAGAGGAACTGGGCGCATTCGAGCTGGCAATTCTGTACACCAAAATTCCCCCTGAGTTAAAAAAGACACTCATCGATCCTTATGTTTCTATCGATGACAATGAAGCGCGTATTCTTGCGCGTGTGTTGGATTCGAAACCGGATTTACGTCGAAACGAATTATTGGAAACAGTCCAACGTGACTTGGGAGAGAAGCTCGGGTTTGAGGAGCGGGAAGTGACTGTGAGTGGTCTTCTGGTGCTCTATAACAATATGCTGCAGAGCTTGTTCAAGTCGCAGATCAAAACCATCGGCGTTGTGATGTTGGGTATCGCTATCATGTTCCTGGTGTTGTTTCGGTCGATTACCTTGGCGATTATCGGCATTCTGCCAAACTTGCTCGGTGCCGTGGTGGTGTTGGGGATAATGGGATGGGCAGAAATCCCTTTGGACATGATGACCATCACAATTGCCGCTATAGCCATCGGTATAGCAGTAGATAATGGGATCCATTATATCTACCGTTTTCGAGAAGAATACGCACTTAGTCAAAGTTATGTCCGAACTTTGCATGTTTGCCACGCTAATATTGGCAAAGCCGTTTTCTATACGGCCATGACTATCATTTTTGGCTTCTCCATCCTGGTCCTTTCGAATTTCATTCCTACTATTTATTTTGGTGTGTTGATTGCATCGGCAATGTTCATCGCTTTTTTGGCGGCGCTTACGGTGCTACCAAAATTGATTTTACTTTGGAAACCATTCGGCTGAGCCAGATTTAAAGGAACGCAAGTTTGAGGCGGTAGCGAATCAGGCCGCGCCAACTCGGGCTCCCCTTTCAGCCTTTTTGTTAACAGTTTGCGAGTAAAACCCACTCCGTGGATGCTGTATGTGCAAGGTACACCGCCGCCTGGAGGGTCAAGGCTCCGGGGAATTGACCTCCTTTCAGCGACTCATTACCATGCGTACCGGGCAGTGTTCTAGGTACACACGTTGTGGGCTGTTTCCGGCCCTTCAAGACATTTTTATTTCCTGCCTTCTAGGTCGGTTACTTAAAGGGATGCTGGTTGCCTCGTATTTGCTCGTGAAACACCGCTTTAATTTGTGTGGCAGTGGAAAGGGCAAATGCAACACCAAATTGGGAGGGATACTATAATGAAGTTTTTCGACAGCTTTAAAGGGGGCCGGATTGGCGCCCTGGGCTTGACGTTAGCAGCTGCGGTTTCGCTTGCCACGTCTTCCGCGTATGCGGGAGCCGGTAAGGAGTGGCCAGTGTCCCGTGGCGATATGGCGGGGACTGGGTACAGCACCTTGGATCAGGTGAATACCGGAAACGTCTCTAATCTTAAGGTTAGTTGGATGCATTCCCTGGGAAGCGTGCTTTCCCAGGAAACAGCGCCTTTGATCATTGATGGTGTCATGTATTTGAGCACATCTTCGGGGCCAGCTTACGTATTCGCGCTTGATGCAGTGACGGGTGAAACTATTTGGGCGCATCAGCCAGATATGCCATCCGACTATCATTCCGTCGTTTGCTGCGGCGAGGCCAATCGGGGCGTGGCTTACGATAACGGCCGCATCTTCTTCGGTCGTCTCGATGCCATTCTTGTTGCACTAGATGCAAAAACGGGTGAGGAGCTCTGGCAGACTGAGGTTCGTCCTTATAAGGAAGGTTACTCAATTACTGTTCCGCCTATCACAGTTGGGGACAAAGTGATCATTGGTCACTCTGGCGGCGAATATGGCGTACGTGGCTCCGTTCAGGCCTATGACCAAGCGACGGGCGAATTGGTTTGGCGTTTCTACACGATCCCTGGTCCAGGCGAGCAGGGTCACGACACCTGGAAGGGTGACTCGTGGCAAACTGGAGGCGGCACGGCTTGGTTGTATTTTACCCATGACCCCGACCTTAACCTGATTTATTTCGGCACTTCCAATGCAGCGCCTTGGGGAGGTCAGACCCGTGGTAATGATTCATCCGACATAGGGATGTACACCAATTGGGGGACGGCGGCACATATTGCGCTAAATCCCGACAACGGTGAATTGGTTTGGCACTATCAGATGACCCCTAGTGATGTTTGGGACTATGACGGTGTGAACGAGGGCGTTCTGGTGGACCTCAACATTGGTGGTAGCGAGGTTCCTGCACTGCTTAAGGCCGATCGGAATGGGTTCTTCTATGTTTTGGACCGCACTAACGGCGACGTGATTTCGGCTGAGATGATCTCAGTCACTAACTGGGCGACAAAGGTTGATAAGGAAACCGGAAGGCCAGTGGAGGCTGCTAACAATGAATTTCGGCCTCAGCTCGACAAATGGGTGCGTGGTGTTTGCCCCAATCTCATCGGTGGCAAAAACTGGCAGCCGATGTCTTACAGCGAGCAGACCGGGCTAGTGTATGTGCCCACTTTCAACCTGTGCATGGACATCGCTAACCGCGAACAGGAGTATGTGCCAGGTAACTTCTACCTGGCTTCCGAGTTCGATCTCGCGATCGCAACCCCCGGTTTTGAGGACGCGTTGGGCGAGTACAAGGCCTGGGACCCAGTGAGCCAGAAGATGGTATGGAGTATCAAGGAACCGCTTCCCTGGCTCGGTGGGGGTTTGACCACCGCTGGTGGGCTTCTGTTCTATGGTAACCCAGCTGGTATTCTGAAGGCCGTTGATGCCGCCAGCGGAGACATACTGTGGAGCTTCAAGACTGACTCTGGTATCAGCGCGGCGCCGGTCACCTACGAAATTGGTGGCAAGCAGTACATCACCGTTGTTACCGGTCGCCTTGTGGGCCCACCTTCGTTCTTTGGTGAGTTGGGTCAGAGGGTAATCGAAGCGTCGCCCCCAGGTGGCACTTTGATCACCTTTGAGCTTGGCAGCTAATTGTGTGACTTTGACACAGCTAAGGTGCGTCGAACTATAACGGCGACTTAGCGGACTTCTATGCGGGGGTTGGGACCGGTCTGGTCGGGGCCCCCGCATTTTCTTTTTTAACCGATAGTCGCGAATTGAACCTGCCCGATGAAACTGCAAGAAGGCGTTCGGGGTGATCATCCAACGATAGATGCAATTTTGAAAATAATATCAAAAATAGCCGTTGCGACGAGTTTCTGTTTGTTCTTGGCCACAGCGGCTTTCAGCGACGATGATGAATGGGTTCCGGTCAATCCGTTCTCGGGAGACGAGGAGATTATCGCCAAGGGGCGTACGTTGTTCAACGTTCACTGCTCCCATTGTCATGGGCCCAATGCGATACAGGGCATGAAAAAACGCGATTTGCGGCGGCTCTCCATTAAATACAAAGATAAGATGACCTTGGTCTTTTTAACCACGGTGCTAAACGGTAGGGTCGAAAAGGGCATGCCACCGTGGGGTGGAATCATGGAAGAGGACACTTTATGGACGGTCTTTAGCTTTCTGGAGACAGTGCAAAAATAACCGTTAATTGACCGACCCAGAGCCGTCATGTTTGTCGATCAGACAGTTTAGAGTAGGTTTTTTTTAATGGATCACGAAACTAAAGAACGGGGCGGGACTAATGTCTCTTCCCTGCAGGAGACATTTGCCGAATTACGCGAACGCCTTCAGGCTGGCATGGTGGGTCAGTCGAGGGCCGTCCTCAATATTCTGGTTGCCCTGCTAGCTGACGGGCATGTGCTGCTAGAAGGTGCGCCGGGGCTTGCCAAGACCCGCATGGCTCGCTTGTTGGCCGAGTCGTTCGAAGGCGTGTTTCATCGCATCCAGTTTACACCCGACCTGCTACCATCTGATCTTACCGGATCGACAATCTATGACCAGCGTGAGCACCGCTTCGATTTCCAGACTGGTCCGTTGTTCGGAAATTTTATCCTTGCTGACGAAATCAACCGCGCGCCGGCCAAGGTGCAGTCGGCTCTTCTTGAGGCGATGGAGGAGCGCCAAATCACCGCGGGTAAGGCCAGTTATCCGCTGGAACAGCCGTTCTGTGTCATCGCCACTCAGAACCCCATTGAGCACGAAGGTACCTGGGAGTTACCGCAGGCACAGTTAGACCGTTTTCTATTGCACCTGGTAATAAATTACCCAGAAAGTTCTGCCGAGCGCGAAATTCTGGACCTCGCTATGCGAGAGGCAGCGGAAGGCTGGGTGGCGCCCCCACATTTGATCACTAAGGGAGAACTGGCCGACGCCCGTCGCTCCGTGCTTGCGGTCCATGCCTCGGAGCCCGTGCGTGATTACGTTGTGCGGCTCGTAGCTGGTACCCGTGGCGACCCCGAGCCCATAGACGGTGTCGGTGAGCATCTGTCGCATCCGGCAAGTCCGCGCGGTTCGATCTCTCTGGTGCGTGCTGCTCAGGCCCGCGCGTGGCTGGTGGGACGTGACTATGTAGTGCCCGAGGACATAGGCGATCTTGCCCCGGATGTGCTGCGCCATCGCGTTGGTCTCAGTTACCGTGCCGAAGCCGAGGGGGTTGATTCCAGTGAAATCATCGACACGCTTCTGGAACGGATTCCTGTGGTTTGACCAAGCTAGGTTCGAAATGTGGGTAGTCGGATGCGAGTGCGGTCTCCCTTAGCTCCCGCATCTTTGACTTTGCGTGAACTCGTTGCCGCCCAAGGTCGCCGGTTTCGCGGCAATCTGGCGCCCGGCGAGCGCTTCCCGACGGGGATGCGCCCCAGCCGCCGTCGCGCCCAGGGGGTCGATCTAGATAGTATCGGCCCTTATGTTGTTGGAGACGATTTACGTTTCATGGATTGGCGTGCCACTGCGCGTACCGGGCGCGCCCAGATGAAGCGCTTCGTCGCTGAATCACATTTGGCACGTATGCTGGTGGTGGACTTTCGCTCCCCTATGGGTTTTGGAACCGCCGAGCGTCCGATGGCTAAAACCGCTGCCCTGGCCGCCGCGCAGCTTGCCTGGGAGGCGTTCAATTTGCATGAACCTGTCGGTCTCTTCGTAGTGCCGGAAGACGACGCCATTGAGCCCCGCCGGGGACGAGGGCAAGTGATCCGCATACTCGGTCGGTTAGTGGACAGCTATGCTGCTATCGGTGCCAAGTCCTATTCGGGCGATAATTTTGCGTCTGGGCAAGAGCCCGACGAAAATGTGCTGGAGGTCGCGGTGGATCGTGCCGCTGCCGCCCTCAGACGAGGAGATGAAATAACCATTCTCAGTGATTTTGGTGGCTCGCTTGGCCGTTTGGCCGCTGTGGCGCGCAAACTCGCTGGTCACCGAGTGCTGCGCGCAGTAGTCATTGAGGATGCAATTTACGAGCAACCGGTTTCAGTTGGACGGTACCCTATGCGTGTTAACCATGATGCGGCACGGTCCACCGCTGTGGTTACCCGTGCAGGTTCCGCACGACATAGCGATGCAGTCGAGGAAATTCGCGGTGATTTGCGCCGCGTCTTGGATCAAGCGGGTGTCCAGGTCGTTGAGTTCGGCGGTACCGCATTTCTTTCTAAAGGGGCTAGACGATGACCGTTGACGAAGTGATCGTTCAGCTTCGGGACATTCACCTGCCTCCCGATGCCAACGAGGGGCTTGGTTTGGAATTTGCCATTTGGCCGTTGGCGGTTTTTGGTATCATCTGCTTTGCGGTGTTTGTGTTGGTGGTATGGCGTCGCAACCAATGGCGCCGCGAGGCGAGAGCCGAATTGCGGCGAATCCAGGCTAATTCTAATTCGCTCTACCTGTGGCCAGCTCTGCTCTCCCTGGCTCTTGAAAGCTCGCGCCTGTCCGGCTGTCGTCATCCTCTGCCGGAGTTGGCATTCCAGGCACCTGATACTGTTACCGATGATGATGTGGCGGCACTCATCGCGCATGTGAAGAAGGCCATCCGCCCATGATCGAGCTACTGCGTCCGTGGGTG
>CAZSYW010000065.1:0-11442 GCA_964611315.1 uncultured Rhodospirillaceae bacterium | reverse complement strand
CCGGGATACCGAAATTTCTAATCGAATGGATTACTACGCGAACCTTCAACTTACCAACACGGAAAAAGTTGTCTTAGCGCTGAGACCGACGGATAACAATTCTCCAACTCGATTTACTCGGTACACTTTTGAAGGTACGGACGAGAAATTTAAAAATGAATTTAGTGCAGATATTGAAACCCTTTTTTTTGAGGGAGATATTGGAAGTTTAGCGCCGAACCTAGATACGGCGGGGATTAAACCGATTGATTTAGGCTACTCCGTTGGGCGTCAAGGATTCACATTTCAAGAAGGAATATTACTTAACGACACTATCGATGCGATTGGTCTAATTCGTAATAATTTAAGTTTTCCCGGCGCCTCCAACCTTCGGATATCCGGCTTTTGGGGGTGGGATCGAATAGATCGGAATGACAGGGTGCGCGGCTCCAACGCCAACATGCTAGCCCTATTCACTGCGATAGATGCCCCATTCAACACGGTCAATGTGGACACTATTTATGTGGCAGACAACGCAAGTGACGGGTCTGGGGACGCTTTCTATCTGGGCCTAGCATCAATTCAAAGAATCAGGTCTTTGGGAGGCATTAGCACTGCATTTCGGATGAACAGTTCCATCGCGCTAGACGATGAGATTGCTGGGAACGTTGTGGGCGACGGCGCACTTATTACCGGAGAATTCTCTTTTACTCCACATTACTCTCACGATATCGCTTATTTTAACCCTTTCGTCGCAATCGGGAACTTTACTCAGGCAGGCCGCGAGGCAATCCTCGGCGGACCGTTGGCCAACACGGGCATTCTTTTCGCTTCCCCAAATTTGAGCACGCATGGGGCAGAAATAAACCCCTTCGTCGATGACGACATTGGTTTTGCCATCGGCTATCAAGCGTTTTATGAACATCGCAGACGAAATTTAGTTCTTGAGTTGGCAACCAAAAAAGATTTTTCCGGGAGTGGCAATGACTCCCTTGCAGTGGGATACCAATTGCAACAAGCCGTTGGACAATATGTTCAGCTGCAGGCAGAGACATGGTACACATTCAATAACGAAATTTCTGATGGCTCAGGATTTCGCTTGGAAATGTTAATAGTGTACTAAATATAGAAGGGCTAGGAAAACGATACACAGTGCGCACGAACATTGGAGACGGGTGTTCCAAGGTTAATGCGGTGTCAGGGGATTGTTTCACAACCTGCGGGACAACGAACGTTCAGTGAACGCAGATCTTGTAGCAATGAGATAAAAATAGGACAAAAATGAACGCTTTGCTTGGACCTGGTACCGTCCAGTTTTTCGGAGCCGTCATTATGGCGACGGCGTTATTTCAGGTGTTTGTTCTTTTTTTCTCATCCTGGCGCGGGGTAATTTTTTCGCGCAAACGACAGGAATTATCCCTCCTGCTTCTACAGCGGCGAGTCGAAGCCGAAACGTTGCATGGTCAGATTGAACGAGAAAAGGGAGGCTCGACTTGGTCCGGCCTGCGAAAGTTTCGTATTGACCGGAAAGTCCAAGAAGGCGGAGGCATTTGCTCCTTTTATCTCGTACCCCACGATGGCAAGGAGATCCCACAATTTGATCCAGGTCAATATTTGACCTTTAACCTAAGGATTCCGGACCGAGAAAAACCACTAGTGCGGTGTTACTCTCTGTCGGACGGCGCTGACCAGACACAGCATTACCGCGTTAGTATTAAGCGAGCGGATCCGCCGCGAAAATCTCCCGAGGCTCCGCCAGGCTTGTCATCGAGTTTTTTCCATACAGGTCTTGACGAAGGCGACATCGTCGATGTTAAAGCTCCTTCCGGAAATTTTTACCTCGATATGTCCAAACATACCCCCGTAGTCCTGATAGGAGGTGGCATTGGCCTGACCCCAATGCTCAGCATGCTGAATACTCTTTGCGAGGCCGGTTCAAAAAGAGAAACTTGGTTATTCTATGGGGTCAGAAATGGCGAAGAACACATTATGCGTGAGCATCTGGCACAGCTTGAGGCTGAACATGAAAATGTACATTTGCAGGTGTGTTACAGTAATCCCCGAGAGGGAATTGATAACAGTGGGGCCGATTTTCACCACGCTGAAAGGGTGAGCGTAGAACTTTTTAAACGAGTGCTGCCATCCAATAACTATGAGTACTATATCTGCGGGCCCGGCCCGATGATGGAATCAATGACTAGCGGCCTCCGAGAGTGGGGCGTCCCCGACACGGACGTGCATTTTGAGGCATTTGGCCCCGCAAGTGTCAAGAAAGCGACGCCGGCCAAAAAAGCAGTCGTCTCCGATGAAACAATCGCGATGGAAGTCGTTTTTTCGAAGTCGGGAAAAACTTTGAAGTGGGACAGCTCTGCTGAATCCATACTAGAACTTGCTGAAGATAATGGGATAGAAATAGATTCAGGATGCAGAGCAGGGAGTTGTGGAACCTGTATCACAGCCCTAAAGGGGGGCGAGGTCGACTACATTGAGGAACCCGGTGCATTACCAGAAGAAAGTTCGTGTTTGGCTTGTATCGCCGTACCCAAAAGCAACTTGACCCTGGATGCTTGAACCGGGCAGACAACCGAAGGTATCGTAGTGTCGCGCGCATTTGTACATGGAGGCTTGGTAAAATGGAAAATACGATTTTCGTGGCCCGGTTAAATAGGGCGTTAGGAGCATTTGCTCTGGTACTAGGTCTTGTTTTGGCCGTGTCCACAAACCCCTCATCGAGCGAAGCGCAAGAATTGCGACTTGACCCAGCTCTGGTAAAGGGGCCAGATGCGTGTGGAGAATGCCACAAGTCCTCGGTGGCAGTTTGGAAAGACACACATCACGCTACGACATTTAAAAGCTTGCCACGCAGTGAGAAAGCCAAAGAAATTGCAAAGGCAATGGGAATTCGCCGAATTAAGAGTGCGAGCGACTGCCTTACCTGCCATTTTACCTCTACCGTAGTAGATGGGGAACCCAAGCCCATCGCAGGCATCACGTGTGAGTCCTGCCACGGAGCGGGAAAAAACTGGATTGATGTGCACAGTGATTTCGGTGGCAAAGGCGTAACGGCTGAGACTGAGGAACCTGCTCACAGAACAGCAAGATACGAAACGTCTGTGTCTGAAGGCTTGATCCGACCCTCTCGACTCTATGCCGTTGCACAGAACTGCTACAGTTGCCACACGGTCCCAAATGAAAAGCTCGTAAATGTAGGCGGACATCCGGCCGGCAGTAAGTTCGAATTGGTAAAGTGGTCCCAAGGTGAGGTTCGACACAATGTTTGGTATTCGAAAGAAAACAATGCGGCACCCGTCGAGCGTCAAAGGATGATGTATGTTGTAGGCCAAGCTCTGGATTTGGAATTCGCCCTGCGAGGTGTGGCCAAAGCCACTGAAAAGGCCGACTACGCTGTGGCTATGGCCAAGCGCGCCAAGATCGCGGAAAAACGTATTAAGAAGATTGCTGAAGCCGTCGATGCACCGGAAATCCAGGCGATCCTCGCCATAGCTGCCGAAGCAAAACTAAAGTTAAATAATGAAGAACAGCTGACAGCAGCGGCCAACGCAGTAGCGGTGGAGGCCATGAAACTTGCTGATGGGTACGATGGAAGTCAATTTGCCGGACTTGATGCCCTGCTACCAAAACTGGATTAAGTTTAAGGGGAAATCGCATTAAAGAGACCATACCGCGGGCTGGAGAGCGGTGATGGACGGCGCAACAACGATTCAACGCCCCCAGAGATGGGACAGTCCTTTCGGGCCAGGCATGACGGAAGCCGATGCCAATCGCGTTCTGTCGTTTGAGCCGTTTTGTAACATGGACGCTGAGCGCTTTCCGGCGAGTCAGTCACTCTCAGGAATTATACAAAACGATACACGTTTAATCCGCTACAGCGATGGCGACATCATTGTACGAGCTGGTGATTATGGCAATTCGGCGTTTTTAGTAATTTCTGGAGAGGCGCGCGTGGTTTTGCCTCCCGGACTCCCCGATGAAACACTCGGACGGGCACCAAAGAAACGTAGGAGCCTGCTGGATTCTGTAGGGCAGATCTGGAGAAATCCGAAGTACCCTGAAGTCCGTGACCCGAGCCGTACTGAAGACAGAACGACTACTGGAACCCGTGGCAGCGACGAGCATGCACGCATCTTTCTACAAGACGTTCCGACCGTTCTAGATAAGCATGGAACCGTGGCACTTGGTGAAGGGCAAATGTTCGGGGAAATAGCCGCTCTTGGCAGAACGCAACGCAGCGCGACCGTATTTGCCCAGGGCGAAGCAGAACTCCTAGAAATTCGCTGGCAGGGATTTAGAGAAATCCGCAAAAGAAATGATGAATTTCGTAAGCACGTTGATAATTTGTACCGGCAACGCAGCCTCACAGTGCACCTGCAAGCAACTCCCATGTTTGAACACCTCAGTGAGGATATCATCGCGAAGATCGCCGATGAAACCTTGTTTGAAACCTATGGAAATTTCGACTGGCATACCTCTTATAACCGCCTGGCGGAAGGAAAGCCTCATGAACGGCTTGCACGGGAACCAATTATTGTCGCAGAAGGAGATTACCCAGACGGTTTGCTACTGATACGCTCCGGGTTCGCCAGAATCAGCAGGTCGGTCAATAACGGCCACCGGACACTTGAGTATATAGGACGAGGTAACACGTTCGGCCTTCAGGAAATTATCTACAATTGGCGCGAACAAGCTTCGGAGCCTCTGCAGAATAGCCTGCGGGCCCTGGGCTACACAGACATCCTCCGGGTGCCGACCAAAATTATTGAGGAGTTGGTACTTCCGACCCTAACTGACGAGGTGCTGGATCGTCTAAGTGGCCGCCTTCAGCAGACTGTAGCATTGGCAGACACTGAAGAATCGGATGAGGGCATAGACGCGGGAATGTTAGAATTCCTGGTTGAAAACCGCTACATCAATGGTAGCGCGACTATGTTGATCGACCTAGACCGTTGTGTCAGGTGCGATGAATGCGTTATTGCCTGCGCTAACGGGCATGACAACAATCCACGGTTCAATCGGCATGGGCGCCAGTATGACCACTACATGGTAGCCAACGCGTGTCTCCACTGTGCAGACCCGGTGTGCATGATTGGTTGCCCCACTGGCGCCATTCACCGATCTTCCTCAGCTGGCCAGGTAGTGATAAACGATGACACCTGCATTGGTTGTGCCACCTGTGCCAACTCTTGTCCTTATGACAATATTCGAATGGTAGATGTGCGCGACCAGAAGGGCTCCTTCATTCTTGGTGAACAATTAAGGACCCCTATCGTCAAGGCAACGAAATGCGATCTCTGCGTTGATCAGTTGGGCGGCCCTGCATGTCAAAGAGCCTGTCCTCATGATGCCTTAAAACGAACCGACATGAGCGACATGGGTTCGCTCGCAGATTGGCTTAAGCGATAATGACGTTTCCCGGCCGCCGACTCCGTAACATGTTTATAGCACTTATAGCTGCGGTGGCTTTGCTCGTAATTCATGACGTATACCGTGCGGCTTTGTTTCAGGAACAATTTTTATCTGGCTGGATTTTATTTGCTTCAGTCCTGATACTTACCGCGTACAACGCCAGAAAAAAAATTACCATGCTTCCCATCGGAAGCTCAGCTAGTTGGCTGCAGGTGCACATATACCTAGGCTTACTTTCCATTCTTTTGTTTTTACTTCACATCAACTGGCGCATTCCAAACGGATGGCTGGAGTCTCTTCTGGCAATTTTCTTTGTGGGGGTCGCGCTAAGCGGCGTAACCGGCTTGTATCTGAGTCGGCGTCTATCAAAATTACTGACCCGAAGCGGGGAAGAGCTCATCTTTGAACGAATCCCAGGCTTCGTCGCGGAACTACGTGACGAAGCCGAAAAGTTGGTGGTCGAGTGTGCTGCCACCACCGGATCCCCTACTATCAGCGAATATCACGCCGCACATTTAGCTCATTTTTTTTCCGAACCGAAAAATTCCTTGCGACATCTGTTAGGTTCCAATCGCCATCTATTCGAAATGGTCAAGCAGATCACTAATATGGACCGGTACTTAAACGACGTAGAGAGAGACTTTGCGGAACAACTAGGTCGTTTGATGAAGAAAAAGAACGAGCTTGACTACCAATATGCCCTGCAGGGAGTTCTTAAAGGTTGGCTTTTTATTCACATTCCACTCACATATGGAATGATACTCCTGGCGACCACACACCTGGTGCTAGCCTACGCTTTTAGCGGAGGCCTGTAGTGGCAGAGCAAGTCCAAAAATTTTCCTACCGGGACAGCCCATACCTACGGCCGACCCAAAAATGGGTCTGCGGCCATCTAGCGGACGGAACCCCATGCCAAATCGGTCCAGACAACCGCGGCAATTGCAGGGCAACATCAGAATGTCGACCACGTCAGGATGGATCCCGGTGGCACTGCACGCGATCTCAACTAGCCGGCGGGCCTTGCAAGGAAGGTCCGCTTCCGAATGGTGACTGCTGCAGAACAATTCCAAAATGTCGCCCAGTACGAAGCTGGCGCGCCAAGCGCGTGGTAACAACCAAATGGCTTCTTTCGGCGATGGCAGGACTGCTCCTTTTTTGTCTTGCTGGAGCTGGAAGCTTAACTTTCATAAACCCCGGAAATTTGACTTCTAAACATGCCCAACTTTCTGACTGTAGCACCTGCCACAGCGCATCCGAATTCAGTCCGACACGGTGGCTTCACGCCGCGTTTCTTGAATCAAAGGCAACAGAAGATAGCAAACTGTGCCTGAGATGTCACAAATTAGGGGGTGATGCTTTCCAACCGCACACTATTGCTGCGGGAGAACTCGTCCTTTCAAAAAATACAAAACTGTCCCCATCATCTGGAGTTCTAAGCGTACGAATTGCAAATGCATTTCTGAAAACTCCAATGGAGGGGGGGCGTACCCTGGTGTGCGGAACTTGCCACAGCGAACATCATGGCTCCAACTTTGATCTGAAGGCTATGTCGGATGAGGGTTGCAGCACGTGCCATAAAGATCAGTTCAGGAGTTTTTCCAACGGTCACCCCGTGTTTACTAATTATCCATATCAAAGCCGCACGGATATCCAGTTCGACCACGTCAGCCATTTTGGGAAACATTTCCAGGACGAGAAAAACAAAGTAAATGCTCCGAAAGAATGTATGAATTGCCATAAACTGGATTCCGCCGGTGAACTGATGCTGGTGAAGTCTTTTGACAACGTTTGTGGAACGTGCCACAGCGGCCAAATTGAAGGTACAGAAGGACGGTCAGGTCCAAAAGGAATCGCTGTCCTCAATATTCCGGGAATAGATTTATACACTCTCGAAGACCGCGCAGCTTCCATCGGCACATGGCCAGAGTACGCTGAAGGGCCTGCAACTCCTTTTATGGACCTCCTGCTTTCTAGCAACGAAAACTATAAAGCCGCAAAGGCAATTTTACGGGATGTTGACCTAATGGATCTTTCAGACGCCACTGATGCACAAATAGGCGCCGTCGAAGATCTGGTCTGGAACGTTAAAGGTTTGTTCCATGACGTACGAATAAATGGTTTAAAAGAGATAAAAACACGTATAGAGGAAGCCGTTGGGCAGGAACTGACGACAGATGAACTGGCCCAACTGACGGGACTTCTACCAAGCGGCGTAGTGCAGACTGCTCAGACCAGTTGGTTTCCTGATTTATTCTCAGAGATTCTTCGTCACCGAAACGGTGAGAGGATAATTTTTCCGTCGCAGGGCGAACCCCAAAACGAAGTCTCGACCGATTCAAATGCGCTTAAGGAAAGTGAGGACGCTTCGTTTGAGGACGATGAGATAGATCTAGGCGAGGATGACGAGATAGACCTCGGTGAAGACGATGAGATAGATCTAGGCGAGGATGACCAGATAGCCGGTAAAGCAGGCGAAAACATTAGCTTAGATAAAAAAGAAAAAAACTACACTCCACCAATACCCGTAATAGATGAAGACTGGGCAGCCGCCGGTGGTTGGTATCAGGACGATGATTTCTTCGCTCTGAGATACCGGCCGGTAGCGCACGCAGATAACTTTGTCCAAAGCTGGCTAGACCTGACCGCGCCGTTAACAGATGAAGTTAACAAAACGCGACTTGAGGCAGGAAATAAGATTTTTGAAACATTGTCGAACCCAAAAGGTCCGGGGGTTTGTACAAAATGCCACTCGATTGATCAGAATGATAAAGCCGCCGCTGCGGTCAATTGGGGTGATCAAGATACACGCATAAGCCCTCGTTCTATTACAAAATATTCTCATGAATCTCACCTGAGCCTCCTAGATGAAACAGGCTGCATTACTTGTCATGCGATCGACGCCGAGACTGATTATTCAGCAAGCTTTACTGACCGAAACCCAAATACATTTGCAAGTAACTTTAAACCAATGGAACAGGCGGTATGCGTTGACTGCCATCAACCCAGAAAAGCAAGCGATAGCTGCCTAACGTGCCATAACTATCACGCCGCTGAGTTTGCACAGGTGCAGACCGCAACAGAAATGTCGCTACCCAAAGAAAACTAGATATCCAGGGTTTACAGAAAAATACCTGTCTCTGACGTATAACACCCCGTTTAGTGGGTCTCAGTCCAGGCTGACCGCCCAATCACCTCAACAGATTATGCGTTGAACTCCGGATGCATAACAAGCATTTGACGCACTGCGTCTCCAGCCGCAAGCTTATCAAAGCCTTCGTTTAAATCCTCAAGACCAATGTTTCCACTCCTCAGCTTATCAACCGGCAATTTCCCCTGTTTGTACAGATTGATAAATTTTGGGACATCTTGACGTACGATGGAGCTTCCCATGTAACTTCCCTTGATAGCACGCTCCTCAACTACAAGCTGCGCATGGGGAACCTCAAACGAATGTTGATGTTGCGATATGCCAGACGTTACCGTCATCCCTCCCCGCCGAGTGATTGCATAGGAAGTTTGCATTGCTTCAACAACCCCCGCCACCTCAAAAGCATACTCAACACCGCCTTTGGTTGCCTCTACAACTTTTGCAACGCATTCTGGGTCAGACGCGTTAAAGGTGTCTGTAGCACCCAACTGCCTGGCCAAGCCAAGTTTGTCGTCAGCAACATCGATCGCAATAATTCTTCCAGCCCCAGCGACCAGGCCACCAAGTAGTGCACAGAGTCCGACACCGCCGAGTCCAACAATGGCAATGGTCGAGCCCGGGGCAATTTTTGCTGTATTGACGATAGCGCCAACACCAGTGACAACGGCGCAACCGAAAAGCGCTGCGTCTACCATTGGCACGTCCTTGTCTATTACTATCACCGAATCCTCGCAAGCGACCATGTATTCTGCGTAGCAGGAAATACCATTGGTATGGTGTAGCGCTGTGTCATTCAAGGAAAGCCTTCGGTTACCATTGATTAGCGCACCCGTGGCCCTAGCATTGAAAGCAGTGCTGCAAAGATTGGGCCGACCCGTGGTACAGTATTCGCACCGCCCGCAAATCGGTACGAAGCTCATAACGACGTGGTCACCAGGCTTACATTGGGTCACATTTTTTCCAACCTCTTCGACAATGCCTGCTGCCTCGTGCCCCGGAACCATTGGGACTTTTCGTTCCATCACGCCGCGAATCATTGATAAGTCCGAGTGACATAGCCCGGCAGCCCCGGTTTTGATAAGTACTTCATCGTCGCCTGGTGGCTCGAGATCAACATCCTCGACAACCAATGGATTTGAATTGACGAATGGGTGCTCCTTACCCTGCTCGTATAGTACCGCCGCCTTCATCCGCATCTAATTCCCCCGCAAGTTATTTCGGTGCCAGCATAGCTACAGCACTATAAGACCCCAACTCCGTAACCGAAAGCGCCATAGTTGGGTTGCCTACTCCCAAGCTTCAATCAAACCATTTCATTCCAGAACTAACCCTAGTTTAATATGAATATTGTTCCAAATAGAGGTAACTAAAAGGTCCAACCTGTGTCATATAATTGAAATTCGCTTGTTCCTCGGAAATAATTACTCATACAAACACGAACCATTAGATTTAGAATCATGAGCCTTAACAACATAAAAGCATTGACGTTTGATACTGGCGGCACAATTCTCGATTGGCACACCGGGTTTCGCACCGCACTGGCCGAACTTGGTGCAAAATATAACATCGATAAAGACTGGACTAAGCTAGCTAATGAGCTTCGTCGACGTTCGCTTAAGAAAATGCTAAATCTCGGAGAGAACTCTCCGCCCACCTACAACATGGATGACTCACATCGTCTCAGTCTAGACGAAATACTCAATGAAAATGGCCTCGGCACGACAACGGCAGAGGAACGCAAAAATATCTGGTGGAAACGGGTGCATAGCTTGCAGTGCTGGCCCGATTTTCCGGAGGCACTACCCAGGCTCTCAAAAAAATATATATGCGCATCGTTTACGTTACTGAGCGTGAGAATTATCATGGACACGGCACGAAATAATGGCCTTAACTGGGACGCGATACTTTCGTGCGAAATTTTTGGTAAATACAAAGTCTTGCCCGAGGCATACACAACGACTGCAAAGCTCCTTCAACTGAAACCAAGTGAGTGTTTAATGGTGGCTTGTCACAACTTTGATCTCGACGCCGCGAAGGGAGTGGGTTTTAAGACGGCGTTCGTCCGCCGCCCAGACGAATGGGGCACAGAAGGGCCACCGGACCCCAATCCTAACCCTCACCATGACATTGTTGTGGACAGTTTCCCGGAACTGGTAGACCGTCTGATAGCGGTTCCTTGATTGGCACTCTACTTCTGTATTGTTCCAGAATTCGATCGCTGATTTCCCAACCCTCGCACACCCTTGACCCTCCAACCTCTGCGAGCCAATGCGCAGCTAGTAAAATCTTATTGCGCCACTCCCTTCTCTGAAGTTTCATGGTATGGGGGTGTATAAATAACGAGACATTTCACAGGGCCATCACTAATGGCGGTAAATGTATGAGGAGTATCTGGAGGAAAATAACAAGTATCTCCAGGCCCCATCTCACCCACTTCACCATCAACTTCGGCACGCGCCCGACCCTCCAGCACATAGACAACCTGCTCTATTCCGGGATGCAAGTGGGGCTGGGCACCGCCCCCTTTACCTACCAGACCTAGCACCACCTCGATATTTTTGGCACCCACAGTCTCAGGTCCAATTAAACGCCGGTTCTCGGTCTCCAAATGGTTAGCCGGACTATAAGCGTTTACGTCTTTTGATCTGACAATATACCCCATAGTATCCCCCCTCTGTTATTGACAAACCTGCCACTCAATCCTCTAACACTTTGTCTAGAAACACACGATGCACATGCATATACGATGTAGACAACGTTGTACAAAATAGAATGTTTTAGAGCCTTAAGACCAGCCCGCATTCAATCAATAAGAAGAGAAATTATAGGATCACATTTTTTTCAGGAGCATTCAGACATGCGAATTGGGATATCGTTACCCGTGAGGGAGT
>CAZSYW010000064.1:0-11447 GCA_964611315.1 uncultured Rhodospirillaceae bacterium | reverse complement strand
AAAAAAAGCAAAATTCGTGGCAAAATTCAGAGAAGCGAGATAGTGGGTCGGATTTGTCAGCATGGCCTCAGGCAAACGTGCTTCATCTAAGCTGATACACTGTGTTCCTTCGGGAACCAAATGCTGAATTTGGTGAATGAAACGTTCAGCATCGTAGGCAATAATAAATAAAAACTTGGCCTCCGTTCCCGACAACTCGGAGACGGGTTGGACTTGTTGTCCAAACATTTTGCGATCCAAGTCTTCCAGTTTTTGAACATAAACGTCGCAGACCTCGATGGAATCTGTAGCATACAAAGCCGATAAGGTTGCTGCAGAATTCTGAGGATCATAAACAGCTATGGGCCCCGCCGCTTCAAGATCAGACAACACAGAGCGGAGTCGCCTCGCTACCAATGGATGGCCGAGCGCTTTAAAAAGGCAATCGCCCCCATATTTGTTACTGAAACTTGAAATCGCAAGCGACATAAAAATCAAAACTTCGTCTTAGAGGTTATCTCAAACACAGCACCAACTTATAAGCCTATTCGGCGGCCAATTTCACGAGCAATTATAGCGGCGTCATTTATCGGCTCATAGCTCCAACCAGTCAAAGTCGCACTATTCAAGGCTGCCGACAGTGGCTGCGCACTACCATATTCATACAACATTCTGTGCAGGCGTTTGTGTTTCGGGGCCGTGGCGTGGGCCGGAGCAAAAATGTACACCGGCCGACCCGTCGCGCAAGCTTCCGTGCACATTGATGTAGAATCTCCGGTCACGATAACTGCATCACTTAGAGCTAAATAAGCAAGATAGGGGTTGTCAGCATACTCGTCCCGCCAGACGTAGATTTCCGTGCAACCTTCAAGGCTTTTCAGCAAGGCCTCACGAGCAGCCAAGTCAGTTCGACGGCTAGTAGAGACCAATAGTCCCCCGCCCCATTTACGGACTAGAGCGGACACCTCCCGTCCCAGCCGTGTTGCTAACTCGGGGTTGAACTTATACCGGCGAGTGTTTCCACCGACTAACAACGCAATACGCGGTCTGGAAACGTTGCCAAGACGCTGCTGCCACTCCTCGGCCGCAGATTTGAGCCGCCTCTGCGTAACATTGTGTGGTGCACCAATCGTCCGAATTAGATTTGTGTGTGTTTTGGGTCGATCATGAAACGGGGTAGCAATTAAATCCAAGTCAACGGTCGGAGGACCAGGCCACATTGTCTGGACCAAAAATGTTCGGCCCCCAGAAAAATGTTTGATAGCCCGGGCCACCGGCACAGTGCGTCTACCCGACGCGATCACAACATCGGGCCATGGCGCCAAAATTGTAGACGCCCTGTCCTTTGACACGTGCACAAGCGTGGAACCTAAGACCAAGTTAGTGAGCCGTGCCAAATAATTATACGATATTCGTTTGGTGTGATGCGGTAAGCCCAGCGCTTCGGCCACACCGAGACATTGGTTCAAATTACCGATGTACTGGTCCGCAAGCACCCACACGCTTTTTTTAGCGAGTGTCATAATATCACATACCGCCCCAATCGCTGATCGTGAAGTTTGTGCCTACGACCCGGTTATCAACGATAGTTTATCTTCATGATTTCGTAAGAGCGGCCTCCATTTGGAGTATTTACATGCACCGAATCACCTATGCCGCGGCCAATCAGTGCACGCGCCACCGGAGATGTGATCGAAAGCCGACCATTGTTTACATCTGCCTCGTCCGCGCCAACCAGTTGATAAGTCTTTTTCTCATCGGTCTCCTCGTCAGCCAAAGTTACGGTGGCGCCAAACTTTATCTCCTTGCCTGAAAGTTTACTTACATCAATGACTTCAGCTCGACCTAATTTGTCCTGAAGTTCACGAACCCTGCCCTCGATAAAACTTTGCCGTTCGCGAGCAGCATGATATTCGGCATTTTCAGCCAGGTCGCCATGTTCGCGAGCAGCACTTATCGATTTAATGACATCTGGGCGCTCGACCGTCTTCAGCCGCTTCAACTCTTCTTCGAGACGCCCGTACCCTTCGGCTGTCATAGGAATTCTTTCCATCTCAATACATTCTAGCTCGCGAAGCACCTTAAATCGGCCTCGTCCCGGCGTGCCCTCTTATGATTAACTGGGGTTCAAGTGTAGGATTGAAGGGTTGCTACTTCAAGTGCGCCCCGACGCAACGCCGTAATCCCACTGACCGCTGCACGGCTTCCCGCTACAGTTGTAAAATAGGGTATACCGTTAATCAACGCAGCGTGCCTCAGGCTAAAGCTGTCTGCAATGGACTGCGCCCCCTGACTGGTATTGAAAATCAGACCTACTTGCCCGTCCGTGATAGCGTCAACCAAATGCGGCCGCCCTTCAGCCACCTTGTTAATCGTGCGCACTGCAACACCCGCTGCACTGAGTGCGGCAGCTGTACCCCTCGTAGCTATAATTTCAAATTCCATATCAACGAGTTCGACGCAAAGTGCGATAATTGCTGGTTTGTCCGTGTCGCGGACAGAAACGAAAACCGAACCGCTTCTGGGCAGCCCCGTGCCACTAGCAAGTTGAGACTTCGCAAAGGCACGCGCAAAGTTCGTATCAAGACCCATCACCTCACCGGTCGACTTCATTTCCGGGCCCAACAAAACGTCCACGCCGGGAAAACGGGAAAAAGGAAAAACGGATTCTTTCACTGCAACATGCGGTAGCGCTACATCCTTAAGTCCGAAATCTTTTAGTTTTTCTCCCGCCATAATCCGTGCCGCGATTTTTGCTATAGGCACACCAGTTGCCTTTGCAACAAAGGGCACCGTGCGGCTGGCTCTTGGATTAACCTCCAAAATATAAATATTTTGTCCCTTCCCGTCGTCCTTCACCGCAAACTGGATGTTCATCAATCCCACCACTTTTAGTGCTTGCGCCAACACTTTCGTTTGACTACGCAACTTTGCAATAATTTCTGGGTTCAGCGAATGAGGGGGCAGAGAACAAGCAGAGTCTCCTGAGTGAATACCAGCCTCCTCTATATGCTCCATTACACCCGCTATGTAGACATCCTCCCCATCAGACAAAGCGTCCACATCCACCTCTATTGCATCAACCAAGAACCGATCGATCAACACAGGAGCCTCACCCGACATTCGCAGAGCCTCTCCGACATAACGAACAAGAGAGGTTTTTTCGTAAGCGATTTCCATGGCGCGCCCACCGAGCACATATGATGGTCGAACCAAAACGGGATAACCAATAAGGTCCGCAACCTCCAACGCCTCTTCAGACGTTCGGCATATACCATTAGCAGGCTGTTTCAGCCCAAACTCAAGCAACACATTTTTAAAACGCTCGCGATCCTCCGCCACATCTATTGCTTCAGGCGAGGTACCAATTATAGGGAGCCCCGCCGCTTGCAACGCTCTCGCGAGCTTTAGGGGGGTTTGACCACCAAACTGAACCACAACACCAACGAGCGTACCGTGAGCGGCCTCGGCATGGGCGATCTCAACTACATCTTCATCTGTAAGCGGCTCAAAATAAAGACGGTCCGAAGTATCATAGTCAGTCGACACCGTCTCAGGATTGCAGTTGATCATCACAGTTTCGTAGCCAGCTTCGCGAAGGCCGTACGCCGCGTGTACGCAACAATAGTCAAATTCAAGGCCCTGACCGATGCGATTTGGACCACTCCCCAATATTAAAATTTTCTTTCGATCGTTTGGTTTAGCTTCTGAAGCAGGCAAACTGCTGGGGAATGGCGGCTCGTATGTGGAGTACATGTAGCAAGTTTGTGCCCTGAATTCTGCTGCACATGTGTCAACCCGTCGATAGACAGGATGAACTCCGTGGCTGTGTCTCTCCCCTGTAACTTTAGATACCTCGACACCAGTCAGAGTGGAAAGACGAGCGTCTGAGAAACCAGCTCCCTTTAGCGCTCTCCAGCTTGCAGAATCACCGGGCAAACCAGTGGCTTTTATCGCGACTTCCATGGAAACGATTTTGCTAATTTGCTCTAAAAACCAACGATCGTAGCCAGTCACCCCGTGAATTTTCTCCAACTCAATTTCAGCGCGAAGGGCTGCTGCAATCAACAGCAGTCGATCTGGAGTAGGCCGAGCAAGCGCCGCTAATATGGCGGCTGGGTCCCCACCCTCCCCAAGTTCTGGTATCGTGATGGGCTCTAACCCGGTAAGGCCCAGTTCCATGGAACGCAGAGCCTTTTGCAAGGATTCGGGGAAAGTCGCCCCTATCGACATCACCTCACCAACGGACTTCATAGCCGTTGTCAGCACAGGTTCCGCCCCGGGAAATTTTTCAAACGTAAATCTCGGGATTTTGGTGACGACGTAATCTATTGTGGGCTCAAAAGAAGCTGGGGTAGTACCGGTAATATCATTGTCTATTTCATCGAGCGTGTAACCAACCGCGAGTTTTGCGGCTACCCTGGCGATAGGAAATCCGGTGGCCTTAGAAGCCAAAGCGGAGGACCGAGATACGCGAGGATTCATTTCGATCACCACCAAACGGCCGTCTTCCGGATTTACAGCAAATTGAACGTTCGATCCTCCCGTCTCAACACCGATTTCACGTAATACCGCAATCGAGGCATTACGCATTACCTGATATTCTTTGTCTGTCAAAGTGAGTGCCGGAGCGACAGTGACGCTATCTCCGGTATGGACCCCCATCGGGTCAACATTCTCAATCGAGCACACGATGATGCAGTTATCCGCACAATCCCGCATTACCTCCATCTCGTACTCTTTCCAACCTATAATAGACTCTTCAACCAACACTTCGCCTGTCGGCGAAACATCGAGCCCATTCGCAACAATCGCCTCAAATTCCTTGTGGTTATACGCGACACCACCCCCCTCTCCACCCAGAGTAAACGATGGCCGAATAATTGCCGGCAAACCAACATGCTGAAGCGAAGTTTGAATATCACTGTTCTCGCGCACGATGGTACCACGCGGCATATCAAGCCCAATCCTTGACATCGCTTTTTTGAATAGTTCGCGATCCTCGGCTTTAGCAATAGCGTCGTAATTCGCCCCTATCATCTCGACCCCGTAGTCGGAAAGAATGCCTTTCTCTGCAAGAGAAAAGCCTACGTTCAACCCGGTCTGCCCACCCATGGTAGATAACAATGCATCAGGTCGTTCTTCGGATATAATTTTGGCCACGAAATCTGGGGTTATGGGTTCTACATAAGTAGCGTCGGCAATACTCGGGTCCGTCATAATCGTTGCAGGATTGGAGTTAACTAAAATTACGCGGTACCCCTCTTCCTGCAGAGCTTTACAAGCTTGCACCCCGGAATAATCAAACTCACATGCCTGCCCAATGACAATTGGTCCCGCACCAATGATGAGCACACTACCGATGTCAGTCCGCTTAGGCATTACTTACCAACAGTCCACTTTGGATTCAGCACCATCAAAACTTTATTTTCACCAGGATAGAAATTCTTCCTGTCATACCCCACCCATTAACGCGGTGAACCTCTTAAAAAGATAGTTACTGTCCTGAGGACCAGGAGAAGCCTCCGGGTGGTATTGTACGGAAAAGATCGGCTTCCCTTCGACGGTCAATCCCTCAAGAGTTTGGTCAAACAAAGACAAGTGCGTGGCCTGAACGCCCCGAGGCAAGCTATCTCCGACAACCACAAAGCCGTGGTTTTGGCTAGTAATCTCGACCGCACCAGTGTCTAAATCTTGCACAGGATGGTTAGCCCCACGATGCCCTTGATGCATTTTTTTCGTTCGGGCCCCCAGGCTAAGCGCAAGAATTTGGTGCCCCAAACAAATACCAAACATGGGCAGACCGGTTTTTAGAAGTTGCTGGAGCACCGGCACAGCATAAACACCCGTGGCTGCAGGATCGCCGGGACCGTTTGAAAGAAAAACCCCGTCAGGCTTGTGCTCCATAATTTGTTGCACTGTGGCATTTGCAGGAACCACGGTCACGGCACACCCCACGCTTGCCAAACACCGCAAAATATTCCGCTTAGCACCATAGTCAATTGCAACCACATGATGCTTGGTATCTTGCAAAGTCCTATAGCCACCCCGTAGTTCCCAGCCTCCCTCGGACCATTTATAAGGTTCGGTGCAAGTTACTGTCTTCGCGAGATCCATCCCCTCAAGGCCTTCCCAACGAGCAGCCGTCTTGCTTAGCTCCGTAAAATCAAAATCCCCTTTTGGGTCATGCGCGACAACCCCACTCGGTGCTCCGATCTCCCGTATGCGGGTTGTAAGAGCACGCGTATCAACTCCGGCCAAGCCAATTAATCCATGGGTTTTCAACCAATGGTTAAGGTGACTAGTGGAGCGAAAGTTGGAAGGTGTAGTAATATCAGCACGCAGCAATAGTCCCTTCGCCGCTGGCTTTAAAGATTCGATGTCCTCATCGTTAACACCAACATTCCCGATATGAGGGAAAGTAAACGTGATTATTTGCCCCGCATAGGACGGATCGGTCAATATTTCCTGATATCCGGTGATTGAGGTGTTAAAACAAACCTCACCCACAGCCGTACCGACGGCACCCACGCCACTCCCTTGAAATACGGTCCCGTCAGCAAGCACCAACACCGCGTTCGCGGTCGGGCTTACCACTGGCGGGGCAAGCGAGGAAGTCTCGGTCATGTAGACGACTGGTCTCCGCGCGGCCGGACCGATTTTTGAGTGCCCGGCAGCGTTTCTAATTCGGCCGCAAACTACGCACCCAGCAAAATCCCGTCAAGGTTTTCGGCACTAACTTTATTCTATACATTTCAATTAGTTAGAAAAAAACAGACAATTCCATCTCGCCACTTCATTGATTCTGTATTACTTAGGCACAATATGTCCTCAACGCTCGTGCCCGACATTTAATTGGAAAGCTAGGGGACGGGAAATCGCCCGAAAAGAGGCAGTGACTTCAAAACCCAATTAACCAACGCAAAAGTGAGCGACAATTCATGTTGCGTGAACAGCTTGCCGATGATCTGAAGTCGGCGATGAAATCCAAAGATTCCTGCCGCGTATCAACCTTACGCCTGATCCTTGCAGCTCTAAAGGACAGGGACATAGCGGCACGTGGCGAAAACAGTGCCAACGAAAACAGCCCAGAGATTGAGGATCGATCTCTTAAAGAAATGCTAGCTAAAATGATTAAGCAGCGACGAGAGTCGATTGATGCGTACGAATCGGGTGGCCGGAGTGATTTAGCCGATCGGGAGGCCGCTGAAATTGTGATTATTGAAAGCTATTTGCCTCGCCAACTGAGCGAAGACGAAATTGCCAAGGCAATTCAAGGTGTCATCGAAGAACTAGGCTCAACCTGCATCAAGGATATGGGCAGGACAATGGCGGCTCTTAAGACAGCTTATTCTGGCCAGATGGATTTTTCAAAGGCTGGTAACATGGTGAAGGAATACTTGACCAGCGCTCGATAAATGGCTTTTTCACCTCAATTTCTTGACGATATCCGCGCCCGCGTAACGCTCAATGAAATCGTTGCCCGGCATGTGCGATTGACCCGCCAGGGCAACGAATTTAAAGGTCTTTGCCCTTTTCATAATGAAAAAACACCCTCTTTCACCATCAATGAGGAGAAAGGATTTTTTCATTGCTTCGGATGCGGCGCGCACGGTGATGTACTGGGCTTCGTCATGCGTACCGAAGGCCTCAACTTCATTGAAGCGGTAGAACGATTAGCCACTGAGTGTGGCCTACCGATTCCCACCCAGTCACCAGAAGAACACGCTAAGGCCAAAAGAGCTGCAACTCTCTATGAGATCAACGAGTTGGCCAGCAGTTTTTTCCAACAATGCCTGAGCGAACAAATTGGAAAACCTGCCAGAACCTACCTGGTGAAACGCGGCCTCGAGAGCAACCTTTCACAACACTTCCGATTGGGCTTCTCCCCGGATAAAGGTAACCGTTTACGTGAATTCCTGCGCAATAAACGCATAGAAGATCATCTTTCGTTGGAATCAGGATTAATCCGCATGCCAGAAGATGGTTCATCTACCTACGATTTTTTTCGAGGTCGAGTAATGTTTCCGATTACTGATGCCCGAGGAAGAGTAATTGCGTTTGGGGGCCGTTCCATGGGCGGTTCCAAGGCCAAATATATTAATTCACCAGAAAACGAAGTATTCCAAAAACGTCACACGCTTTATAATCTGGCTAGCGCGCGCGGGCCCGCACGGGAAAAAAACGCTGTAGTCGTAGCGGAAGGCTATTTGGATGTAATCGCCCTTCACCACGCTGGATTTACCAATTCCGTGGCTCCCCTCGGAACTGCACTGACGGAACATCAAATCCGACAGCTCTGGCGCTTAGCGCACGAACCTGTTTTGTGTTTCGACGGTGACCAAGCCGGGCAGCGCGCAGCGCGGCGCGCCGCAGAGCGGGCCCTACCACAACTAAGAGCCGGATATTCGCTCCGGTTCGCATTTCTGCCGGCCGGCCAAGATCCCGACAGCCTGATTGCCAACGGTGATTCTAAGACCCTCATTAGAGCACTCGAAAATCCAGTTTCACTGATAGATTTCTTATGGTCGTCGGAAACCGGCAATCATCCCCTAGACACCCCAGAACGCCGAGCTTCACTTCGGCAGAAACTTGATCAGCGGATCGCACAAATCGCCGACCGAACGATTCGCGAAGGCTATTTTGCGGACTTCAAAAAAAGGTTTAGAGACTTATCTACATTGCCGCAAACACCGGTCAAGCGCCCGACAAAAGCCGGCCGGAAGGCATTTCATGAATTTCAGCTCCGCACACACGCACGCGGACAGGATAGATCTGGTGACCCCAACCATCGGGAGAGAGTATTGGTAGCGACGCTTCTAGGACACCCAGAACTGCTGGCGGAAGTGCGTGAAGATTTCTCACGTATCGAAATTCGTAATGCGCAGCTTGACCAACTGCGTACCGCACTATTAGAAATTTCGGCCAACGGGCCCCAAATGGACTACGAGGCTGCTAGAGCATATTTGGCCGAACGAGGGCACGGGGAAGTAATATCTAAGCTGTTTGATCGAACCGAATGGAACCAAACCATGATAGAACCGTCGGTGCGGCCAGCAACTAACAGGGACGAAGCCTTGTTTGCGTGGCGTGAAACGCTTGCCATTCACTGCAACCAGAGCGAAACTCCCAATTCCTACTGAAGTCCGATTTAAAATGAACTAGAACTTGTTTCAAATGTGAATGAGGAGTTGCGGGCACTGGCGAATTACGCCATCTAGGGGCATGAACAGCGCGGCCTCCCGAAGCCAACAGGGAGACAGTTTGTAATTTAGGTAGGAGATCGAGAGGTCTCAAACTCAATCACCAATGTAGCAATAACGGCATAGGTCTTAAAAGCGGATGTCAAAACAAGAAGCAACGGCGACGTCGGAAACTACTCGGCGCGGATCAGGCGATTTACCATTAGTTGACACGGCTGCTGAAGCCGTAAAACAACTTATTGAACGGGGCAGCGGGCGTGGGTACATCACGTACGATGAACTGAATGCGGCTCTGCCGCAGGATAAAAATTCTTCCGAGCACATCGAGGACATTATGGCAATGATTTCCGAAATGGGAATCAACGTTGTGGAAGAGGAGGAAGGCGAGGATACCTCTTCGGGAGCAAACGGAAACCAAACGCCCGCTACTACTAGCAACAAATCGGAAGAGGAACTCGGCCGAACAGATGACCCCGTACGCATGTATTTGCGCGAAATGGGAACGGTGGAACTGCTGTCTCGTGAAGGCGAGATAGCAATCGCAAAACGCATTGAAGCGGGTCGAAACATGATGATTGGGTCTGTTTGCGAAAGCCCCATCACCCTCCAAGTCATCGGCGCCTGGCACGAGGCGCTTAAAGCAGAACAGATGTTACTGCGCGAGGCCATTGATCTTGACGCAACTTACAGCACCAACAATGCCAACTCCAACAAACCGCAAACCGCTGATTCCGATGAGGCGGCAACCAGCGAACCTAACGACGAAGGTGGAGACGAGGAAGAATCAGATCCCGACTCTGACTCTGACTCTGATGCAGGAAATGTACCACTCTCGACAATGGAAGAGGCACTTAGTCCAGCAATTCTAGAAACGTTTGGCGCCATCAAGAAAATTTCGAAAAAAGTGGAGCGTATTCAAGAGCAGAGGTTAGAAAACGCGCGCATCAGAAAACCTTTAAACCCTAGAAGTGAAAACAACTACGCCAAGCTGAAGAGAGATGTGACCGAGCTAATGGGCGGCGTGGAGATGAGCAATTTTCGGATCGAGGAATTGGTAGATCAGCTTTACGGCCTCAACCGGCGTCTCGTAACGCTAGAAGGAAAGCTATTTCGACTGGCCTCAAAGCACAAAATCACCCGGGAAAGTTTTCTGAAGCACTACATCGGTAATGAACTGGAAATAAATTGGCCGCGCAGGGTTAGTCGGCTTAAGGAAAAGGGCTGGAAAGATTTTATCAAAATGCGTCGCGACGAGATCAAGGAAATCCGTTACGGCGTTGCTGAAATATCAATGATTGCAAGCTTAGATATTCTAGAATTTCGCCGCATCGTATCTGCAGTGCAGAAAGGGGAGCGGGAGGCCGGGCGAGCAAAAAAGGAGATGATCGAAGCCAACCTCCGTTTGGTAATCTCTATTGCAAAAAAATATACGAACCGCGGCCTTCAATTTCTTGATCTAATCCAGGAAGGGAACATTGGGTTAATGAAGGCGGTCGACAAGTTTGAATATCGCCGTGGCTACAAGTTCTCAACCTATGCAACCTGGTGGATTCGACAGGCTATCACCCGATCCATCGCCGATCAGGCGAGAACGATCCGAATCCCCGTTCATATGATTGAAACCATCAATAAATTGGTCCGAACCTCTCGACAGATGTTGCATGAAATTGGGCGAGAACCAACGCCAGATGAATTAGCGGTAAAGCTAAGTATGCCTCTCGAAAAAGTTCGCAAGGTGCTCAAAATAGCAAAGGAACCGATAAGCTTAGAAACGCCTATCGGCGATGAGGAAGACAGTCATCTGGGCGACTTTATTGAGGACAAGAACGCAATCATCCCGCTCGACGCGGCGGTCCATTCCAATTTACGTGAAACCACGACACGAGTACTTTCGTCCCTGACACCGCGGGAAGAACGCGTGTTACGTATGCGTTTCGGTATTGGAATGAACACAGATCACACGCTTGAGGAAGTCGGCCAACAGTTTTCCGTAACCCGCGAGCGCATCCGCCAAATTGAAGCAAAGGCCTTGCGTAAGCTCAAACACCCATCTCGCTCACGCAAACTACGAAGCTTTCTTGACACATAAGGCCCGAAAATGCCCTTACAAATTCGACCTGAAAGAGCCATAGGTGGCACTCTGCGAGGAAAGTAGTTTGCGTGATTTTCAATCCATAATTTTGTCTCTATCTTTAAGTAATCTATCGCCTGGGCCCGTAGTTCAGTTGGTTAGAACGCGCCGCTCATAACGGTGATGTCGCAGGT
>CAZSYW010000063.1:0-11477 GCA_964611315.1 uncultured Rhodospirillaceae bacterium | reverse complement strand
CCATACCTTCTCCCCTGCAATAGAATCTGTTCGCCGAGGCGGTATGGTCGTATTACTTGGCAAAACGGAGCCCGAGAAACATGTCTCCATAAGATGGGGCGCTTTGATGGGCGAGCGTTTCATTGTCCGTTCCTCGTACGGAGGCGCACGCCCGAGGCGTGACTTCCCGCTCTTAGCGAACTTGTACCTAGAGGGCAAACTCCTGTTGGACGAACTTGTCACCCAGCGCATAAAACTTGACCAAATCAATAAAGGCTTTGCTTCAATGAAACGGGGTGAAGGCATACGCACAGTGATAGATTTACAGTCTTAATTCTTCAAGTTTAACTGATTTCTTTTTTCGGAGATCCATCTTTCCACCTCATGGCGTTGGATTTTTCCAGTGGCGCTGCGAGGAATATCTTTTGTAGCAAAAAAGTAAATTTCCTTCGGCTGTTTATAACCAGCCAAGTATTTCCTGCACCTTTCCTGAAGTTCAAACTTCATCAAGGTCTCCTCTTTCCGGGCAACAACTGCTATCGGCACCTCACCCCAACGGGGATCCGACATGCGAACAACCACTGCATCGGAGACGCGATTGTCTTCAAGTAAAACTCTCTCGATTTCTGCAGGATAGATATTTTCGCCGCCTGATTTTATCAGGTATTTAGACCTATCAATAAAGTCATAGGTTCCATCGGCGTTTCTAGAAAAGACGTCTCCCATATGGAACCAACCACTCTCGAACTCTTTTCTGTTTACATCCGCTGCATCCCAATAACCGCTAAAAAGGGTTGGTCCACGGATCAAAAGTTCACCAGGGATCCCTTCGGGCACGGTAGCCCCCGTAGAATCCACCAGACACACCTCGCAAAAGGAATTTTGAATTTTGGAGAGGGAGACAGGAATTTGACCTACGCCTAACAAACCGCGGGAACATGGCGGAATACCGGTTTCGGTAGAACCAAAACTGTTTAAATATGGGCTACGAAGAAGCCCGGTGATTTCCGCTATCTGGTGAGGCGGCACGAGGTCAGGCATCGCCCCCACCATTAATATCCCTCTCGGCACGACTTCCAGCACAGTAAGACGCGCGATGAACTCCTCTATCACACCGGGCATGAGCAGAAACCAGCCAAGCCGTTCAGATGAAATAATTTCGATGAGACGATCAGTGTCGAAACCATCGACCTGTATGACCTTACCACCAATTAGCAACATGCCAATCGATAAATCCGTTGAAGCCATATGGAACATGGGAGGCCAAGCTACGAAAGTATCTAAACTGGTGAGGCCATAATCCGAACAAAATACTGAAAGCCGTGCAATAAAAGCTCGGTGGCTGACGACGGCGCCCTTAGGCCTGCCCGTAGTCCCGCTGGTATAGAGGATCACAAGCGGATCCTCCGGATTGACTTCCTCCTCCGGCTCAACCTCCCGAGCCCTCGACAATAAAGATTCGTACGTGTCCCCAAGGACAATAATTTCCTCCATCCCATGATCGATGGTTTGCACGATATTCACGAAACGAGGTGAAACAAAGCCGATCCGAGGCTTCGTAATACTTATGCAGTAACCCTGCTCATGCCCTGTCAGACGCCAGTTTAACGCCGCAACAATTATCCCTAGCTTCGCCGCCGCAAACTCAAGCTCCATGTACTCTGAACGGTTCTCAGACAATATCGCTATCCGATCACCCCGCCTCAAACACCTTGAAAGAAGAAAATTAGCCAGCCTATTCACCCGGTCATTGAAGGCCTCGTACGTCCAAGTTCTGCCGGAGCACTCAACAGCAATCGCTTTTGCATTAATTCTTGCTTGTTCCCGCAGTAAACTGCCAACGGTGGCCTGTCCCGCCTTGCGGGCAATATCAATCACCATTTTTCCTGCGCACTCTTAATTTTCCGTCTGGTCATGCACACAGCCTAACACCACTATCACCAACGTTAGTACCCGTGATAACATGCGCCAACGATGTTAGAAACGACCAAACTAAGGAATTCTGCATGCCGATCGTCAATCGTATCTCTGCCTACCATGATGATATGCGTGGTTGGCGCCAGGACATCCATAAACACCCTGAATTGGCCTACAAAGAACATAGAACTGCCGGGAAAGTTGCCGAACTGCTAACGAGTTTCGGGGTTGATAAAATCGTCGAAGGAATAGGTGGGACGGGCTTGGTCGGCATCATACGTAATGGAGAGGGGCCATCGATTGGCCTGCGCGCAGATATGGATGCTCTTCCCATAACCGAAGACACGGGCGTCGACTATGCATCAACCAATGTTGGCGTGATGCACGCTTGCGGGCACGATGGCCATACAACGATGTTGCTAGGTGCCGCTAAATATCTTTCCGAGACAAGAAATTTTTCAGGGACGGTCGTATTGGTTTTCCAACCGGCAGAAGAAGGATTTGCCGGGGCCAAGGCCATGATGAAGGACGGTTTGTTCGATCGTTTCCCGGTCGACGCCATATACGGTGTCCATAATATGCCTGGGGTTCCCGCGGGTGAAATTACAGTATCTCCCGGCCCGGTTATGGCTGCGGCCGACCAATTTTCAGTGACTGTCAAAGGCCGTGGAGGCCACGGGGCAATGCCACATCTGGCAGTCGACCCGGTAGTCGCAGCAGCAGCCATGATTAACGGTCTTCAAAGCCTCGTATCACGCGCCGCCGATCCTCATAAGACACTGGTTGTTTCGGTCACCAAAATTCATGGCGGCGATGCTTTCAACGTGATACCCGATTTTGTCACCTTCGGGGGAACCGTACGGTATTTTGATTTGGACCTTGGACAAAAAAATATAGAACGCATGAAAAAAATGGTGGAAGGAATCGCTGAGGGGCATGGCGTTGGTGTTGAAGTGACATATGATCACGGATACCCGCCCACTACAAATCACGAACAGCAAGCAAAATTTGCACGTGATATAGCGGTAGAGGTGACAGGCATAGAAGCGCAAAAACAGCGGCAGGTAATGGGTTCTGAAGATTTCTCTTTTTACCTAGAAGACAAACCTGGCGCATATGCATGGATAGGTAACGGGAGCGAGTCCGAAAGCGCACAACTTCACAATCCACACTATAATTTCAATGATGACATCTTGCCCACCGGGGCAAGTTTTTTCGTACGATTGGTAGAAACGGCACTAACGAAAAACTAAACCCTGTACACATGCCAAAACTTGCTGCCAATCTGTCCATGCTTTTCACGGAGAAGGATTTCCTTGAGCGGTTCGATGCGGCAGCAACGTGCGGCTTCGAAGGAGTTGAATTTCTTTTCCCATATAAGCAATCTGCTGATGCGATCAGATTGGCACTCAAGGAAAATAAACTAAAGCAAGTGCTGTTCAATATGCCACCGGGGGATTGGCCCGCTGGCGATCGTGGGACCGGTGCAGTTCCAGGTCGCGAATCAGAATTTTTTTCTTCACTGGAGCTTGCGCTCGATTACGCGGGGATACTGAACTGTGGTCAGATCCATGTTATGGCTGGAATCGTTAAAGATGAAAAGGCTCGTGGCGAAGCCCATGCAACCTTCGTGGCAAACTTAAAACGTGCGGCACCCATGGCAGCCAAACGCGGCGTGCACTTGCTAATCGAGCCGATCAACAACAAGCGCGACGCCCCTGGTTATTTTTTGAACCAAATCACAGAAGCACGCACTATTATTCACGAAGTGAGAAGCGAACACGTCCAACTGCAATTTGATCTCTATCACGCCCAAATAATGAGCGGTGATCTTGAAACCCTGATACGCAAAAACTCAGACATTACCCGCCACTACCAAATAGCTGGTGTGCCCGCTCGTCACGAACCCGATGTGGGAGAAATCAACTACCGGTATCTTTTTGATTTAATAGATTCGCTGAACTTTAGCGGCTGGATGGGGTGCGAATACCGCCCAGCAGGACTCACATCGTCAGGATTGGCTTGGGCTCAACCATATGGAATAAGATCATGAGCCGTGATAAGGCAGTTAAAAAACAGACGACTGCATTGACCTTTGCTCGGGGCAGAAAGTGAGAGCCTAGGATTTACAGTAAAAAGACTGTTGAACTGTGACCCCACAACCACCTCTTTAGAGGTTGCCCGCTCCTGTTACTTGGGCGGCCAATGCAGAACTGAGGAACTGGTCAATATCGCCATCTAAGACGGCATTCGTGTTACTCGTCTCTACCCCGGTTCGCAAATCCTTCACCAATTGATAAGGCTGAAGAACATACGATCGGATCTGGTGCCCCCATCCAATCTCCGTTTTTTCGGCCTCTTGAGCCGCTATATCTGCTTCGCGTTTCTGTAATTCCTGTTCATATAAGCGCGATTTCAGCATGTTCATTGCCGTAGCCCTATTTTTATGCTGCGAACGTTGATTCTGGCACTGGACCACGATGCTAGTTGGCAAATGTGTAATTCGCACGGCCGAGTCAGTCTTGTTGACATGTTGCCCCCCCGCACCGGAAGCCCGGTAGGTATCAACCCGCAGATCTTTATCCTCGACCTGTATCTCAATTGAATCATCGACGACTGGGTATATCCAAACACTAGCAAAGCTGGTGTGGCGGCGTGAGTTCGAGTCAAATGGCGAAATCCGCACCAGTCGATGCACCCCACTTTCCGTCTTTAGCCAACCGTACGCATTCACTCCGGTGACTTTTACCACCCCCGTCTTAATCCCCGCTTCCTCTCCCAAACTCTCCTCAACCATTTCTACCTTGTAGTCGTGACTGGCAGCCCAACGGAGGTATAGCCGCCGGAGCATTTCCGCCCAGTCCTGGCTTTCAGTCCCACCAGCACCCGCGTGGATTTCGATAAAGCAACTATTGCCGTCGGCCTCACCTGACAGCATGGTCTCTAATTCAAGCTTACGAGCCCGCTGAGCCAAAATGCACAGCGCATCTTCTGCTTCAGATGCAATATCTAAATCATTCTCAGACTCCGCTAATTCAATGAGTTCCACGTTCTCGCTAAACTCCCGCACCAAATCTTCGTAGCCATCTACGGATGCTTGTAGCTGATTACGCTCCCTCATTACCTTTTGTGCGACATTCCGATCATTCCAAAGGTCAGGATCTTCCGCTTGAGAATTTAACTTCTTCAGACGAGCATGCGCTGTGTCCGGGTCAAAGATGCCCCCTTAGCAGCGCCAACGACTGACGCAACTCGTCGGCTACAGCTTCTATTTCACTCCGCATGGCATCCTCTGTTTACATTCAATCTACATAAAGGAACTAGTGCCCCCACAGAACTTGGGGTCTAACAGCAGAAATCAGATCTCTCAATGATCCCCGAATCTCACAACACACCCACCTTTGTCGGTCCTAGAACCACGATACTACCAACAAAATTCTATTCAAGCACGGCCTCTAACAGCTCTTTTGTTCAATAGAGCCCCCTATCGAAGGTAGATGAACCACTTTGTCCGGAAACGGGGTCGGTAAGATGCTCACCCACCCCCAAGTCTGAAGTTGGCTCAGTGCCAGGCTTGAACGCTTCGAGAATCATTCGTTTAGTGGCCGGCCCAGGCAAATGACCAGTATCAGCATCTATCCGAACCATTCGAATACCGCGCGGTATTCTAAAAGGGACCGCTGGACGATCACCCGCTGCCACCCGCATAAAATGTTTGAATATGGGAGCAGCGACATTGGAACCTGTCTGTTTATCACCTAGTGTCCGCGGACGGTCAAAACCCACATAAACACCAGCTACCAAATCTGGCGAAAAGCCAATAAACCATGCATCGAAACTTTCATTGGTTGTACCGGTCTTTCCAGCCAGTGGCCTACCTAATTCCCTAATTGGCCGCCCGGTGCCACGGTCCACGACCCCTTTAAGCATCCACGTAACCTGAAAAGCTGTAGCTGCATCCGTGATGCGTTTTCGTCGATCAAGCAGGCTCGGTATGCTCATCCCAGCTTCAAAACCCATTTGACACTCAGGGCACACTCTCTTGTCACGGCGCGCTATGGTGTGACCATGCTGATCTTGGATCCTTTCAATTAACTCTGGGCTGATCTTTTTTCCACCATTGACCAACATGGCATAAGCGACAGTTAACTTTAACAACGTGGTTTCGCCTGATCCTAACGCTACCGAAAGGTGAGGTTCAAATACACCGAGCCCAAATCGATCTGCCGCGTTGAGCACCGTGGCCATACCGATGGTATTTGCCAAACGAACCGTCATTAAATTGCGCGATTTCTCTATTCCCAAACGCAAGGTGGCAGGCCCACCAAATTCCCGCCCATAATTTTCTGGCTTCCACAAACCAAGGCCGGGACCCTGATCAATTACAAAGGGGGCGTCTAGAATCACACTGGCTGGCGTATAACCGTTTTCAATTGCCGCTAGATAAACAAAGGGTTTGAAGGCTGAACCAGGCTGTCGCATTGCCTGCGTAACACGATTGAACTGACTTTCCTTAAAACTCCAGCCTCCGACCATTGCCAAAATTCTGCCCGTATGCGGGTCTAGCGCGACAAACCCACCCTCCACGTCTGGGATTTGCCGCAAGGTATACATATTCGTTTGCGGCTTGTTTTCCTCCTGCTCCAACGTTATTTGGTCGACAGCAACCACATCCCCCGGCGCCAATACTTGTGAGACACGCAGAATTTCAGGCCCAAGCTTTTGGTTTTCTCTCGATGCCCGAGCCCACTTTAACTCAGACAGGGCAATGGAACCTAGGCTATGATCCGTTAAACCAATTAGGGCTTCTGTCTCCGTTACTTCGAGCACCACAGCCAACTCCCATTGCCCCATACCGGCAGGAACCTGCACTTGATTAAGTGAGTTCGTCCAATCTTCTTCGACATTTATTTTAGCTACTGGACCGCGCCAACCATGCCGACGATCATATGAGATTAATCCGTCACGCAATGCCTGCTCCGCTATCTCCTGCAGACCCGGATCGAGGGTAGTGCGTACCGATAAGCCACCCCGATAAAGCGTCGCCTCGCCATATGTGTCAATTATTTCACGACGGACCTCTTCCGCGAAAAACGGTGCATTTATTACCTCACCCCGATTGCGCCCGTGAAGTTCAACTGGCCTGCCACTGGCGGCCCAGAGCTGTTCGTTATCTATGTAGCCGTCTTCAAGCATGCGCCTTAGAACATAGCTCCGACGGATAATAGCTTGGTTTGGATTGCGTTTGGGGTGATAGGAATTTGGTGCCTTCGGCAAACCGGCTAAAAAAGACGCCTCAGCAAGGTCTAAATCCTCGAGAGGCTTATTGAAATAGTTGAGCGAGGCTGCTGCAACGCCGTATGATCTCTCACCCAAAAAGATTTCGTTGAGATAAAGCTCCAGTATTCTTTGCTTTGATAACGTTCGCTCGATACGTATCGCCAAGATTGCCTCTCGGATTTTACGATCAATCGACACTTCGTTGGTAAGCAAGAAGTTCTTTGCAACCTGTTGGGTAATAGTTGACGCTCCAATAAGCCGTCTACCCGATCCTGCATGAAGGACGTTCTGAAACGCCGCACGTGCTATTCCCAAAAAATCCACCCCTGGGTGGCTATAAAAATTCTTGTCTTCCGCCGCTATAAACGCATGAATCAGTCTCTGAGGCATAGCCTCAACAGGCACGAAGATCCTCTGTTCCTCCGCGTATTCAGCTAATAACCGGCCGTCTCCAGCATGCAAGCGGGTCAAAGTTGGGGGTTCGTAATCCTTTAATTTTGAATACTCTGGCAGCCCTCGTGTATAGTGATGTAAACCCCAAATGCCAACACCGATTACGAGCAGCACACCAACCAGACCCAACAACGTGAATGCGCCCAAAATGCGCACAAGCTTAGAGATTGGATTTGTTCGTCGCACAGAAACCATTTCCAATATGTAAACCACTCACCAATAGACGCGCGGAATGCAATACGTGCGCTGACGAAACTAGCGTTACTGAGCTTTGTTAATCCCGAATTATGGCGTAGTTATGGCTAATTTAAATGGTTGGGTAGCACATAGCACTATTTCTGTAGGTAAAATTGCGAGGGTACTATTAAAATATGACTCATAAGTTAATTAGCGGAGAACGCCATCTGCCGCTTACCGAGTTCCATCTCCGCACTCAACGGATAGCACGCGGGCTTGCCGAATCCGGGATAATGGAAGGTGATTCAGTCGCACTTTTGTTAAGGAACGATATAGCGTTTCTCGAGGCAACGTTCGGTGCAGCTCTCATTGGTGCCTATTCAGTCCCAATAAACTGGCACTTTAAGGAGGGAGAAATTGAGTATGTACTCGATAATTGTGGAGCCAAGGTAATTGTGGTCCACTCTGACCTCACGTCAAAGTTACCGGCAGCCTTGGCTAAAACACTTAAGATTCTTGTTGTTCCGACTCCACCAGAAATTCAACTTGCCTACGACCTAAAAGACGCAGATTGCACGCCCAAAGGCGGCTCTATAATTTGGGACGCTTGGTGGGAGCAATTCACGCCTTGGACTGAACCACCTGCGCCGGCGCGGGGCAGTATGATCTATACTTCTGGCACAACAGGAACTCCCAAAGGAGTGCGTCGGAATCCGGCCTCAATAGAATCACAAGTATCAATGATGGAACGCATTCAGATCGGGTTTGGACTTCGCCCCTCTGCTACCACTTTAATGCCGGGACCACTGTACCATAGTGCTCCAAACGCTTACGCACGTGCAGTCATTGCTCTCGGCGGAGATTTAATTCTTATGCCACGTTTCGACGCACTGACGTTCGTGGAACTAGTGGAAAAATATTCGATTACGCACAGCCACATGGTACCCACCATGTTTGTCCGTTTGTTAAATTTAACAGAAGCGGAGCGGCTATCACGAAATCTATCAAGTTTGGAAAGCATCGTGCACGGCGCTGCACCGTGCCCGCCCCAAATAAAGCAGCAGATGATCGATTGGTGGGGTCCCAAAATTCACGAGTATTATGGATCCACGGAAGCAGGACTAGTGACTTTCGTCACTAGTAGTGACTGGATGAAAAAAAGGGGAACAGTTGGTCAACCTCTGCCGCATTGCGCAATACGAGTCTTTGGTGAAAACGGTGAACCTCTGGGACCAGGCGAAATTGGGGACATCTTTGTCAATTTATCGCTCGGGACCGATTTTACGTACCACAATGATGATCTAAAACGGGCCGAAATTGAGCGAGACGGCCTGATAACCAACGGAGATCGGGGCTATTTGGACGAAGATAACTACTTATACCTCGCTGACCGCAAAGCCGACATGGTAATATCTGGGGGGGTGAATATTTATCCAGCAGAAATCGAAGCAGTGTTAATTAGCCTTGACGGCGTTCGAGACTGCGCAGTATTCGGAATTCCTGACCCAGAGTACGGTGAAGCTTTGGCTGCGGCAATCGAACCACACCCTCAGTCTGTTTTAACCGAAAGTACCGTGCAGAACTTTGTCCGTAAAAACATGGCTGGATACAAAGTTCCCAAATTGGTTACCTTCCATGATCATTTGCCAAGGGAAGATTCGGGCAAAATATTTAAACGTCTTTTGCGAGAAGTCTATTGGAAAAATGATGATGCAAGAGATAATTAACAATCCAACCATCGTAAGATGGTTTTGTTCAAAGACAAAACCGACTATTACTTTTCTCCATAGCAGACTCACATGCGCTGTGGGAAACTCGTTTTTTGAGGAAATTACAAGATGCAGCTGACTGATCAACAAGTTTCCACCTTTGATGAGAATGGATACCTAATTTTCCGTAATCTGTTTTCCGATTTGGAAATTGAAATCCTCCAGCAAGAAGCAGGACGAATCGCAGAGCTTCGTACAGAATGTGTCATACGAGAAGGTGAAACGGGTGTTCCAAAAATAATGTTTCGCATGCACGAAACCGATGGTCCAACGGGTTCGGCAGCGTATAACGCAGCCTCTCGCCTTCCTAAGGTCCTGGGGGCCGCAAGGCAGGTACTCCGTGATGAAAAGCTCTACATTCACCACAGTAAATTAAATGTTAAGGGTGCGATTGAAGGATCAACTTGGCCATGGCATCAGGACTTCGGACAGTGGCAACTTGACGGCATAGAGCGTCCTGAACTTGTCACATTTATGATTATGCTTGACGAGGCAACAGAACTAGGCGGTTGCCTGCAATTTCAGCCCGGGAGCCACCGACAGGGAAAAATCGAACCCTATTGGGACGAGTCGACAGCGTACAAACTATATGCGGTACCCCCGGAGCAAGTACGGCGATCCCTTACTGAAGGCAAGTCCCCCATCCCTATTACCGGGAAACCTGGAGACGCCGTATTATTTCACTGCAATTTATTACATGCGTCGGGCCAAAATCTATCCGCAATTGACCGGCGACAAATCTATTTTTGTTTTAATAAGGTATCTAACCATCCTAACGATGTAGAGAAGCCAAGGCCCGATTACGTTCGCTCTCAAAACTGGTCGACTCTCCTTCCGGTTGACGACAAAGCCATCATTAACTCGCGGCTGGTCACAGTTTAAATTTTAACTGTATGATTACGAGGTACCGCGCCCTTGATGAGCCCAAGGCCCTGAGTAACCCTGAGACCAATCTGGAGGAATCTGACAGGGTCGCGGGTCATGGTGTGACCAACGGGCCGCCTCCCCCTGAACAATTGCGCCGTCAAATGGGCTCGGGATCGGATTAGACACGTATGGAAAAGCATCGGCCGCGGAGTAGACGTTAAGCAGGAGCGGTCGTGATCGACTCGAATTATTCTTTGTGGAACCGTGAATTGTCCTGCAATTTAGCAAAAAAATCGTGCCCGCCGGCCCAGTCATGTACTCCTTCAGTTCTTCAGTCACCCAACCGAGTTTGTCTTGGTCAATACGGATTACAAAATTATCCTCGTCATCGTAGAGGTCATAAAGCTCGCCCTTATGACTCCCTTTCACCGCAATCAAAGGCCCCTGCTCAAGAGTCGTATCTTCCAAAAGAACCCCAACTGTAACTGGACTATAGTTGGTATGAGGCCACGCCTGAATATCCTGATGCCAATCAAAACGTTGTCCGCCACCTGCCCACTTGTAATTTAGCTTCGAATGATAGAATCGAACGTCTGGACCGACGACGTCTGCGACAGCATCAACAATTTCGGAGTTAGATGCAAAACTCCAAAAGTCTGGATGATGAGACACGGGACTGATAAGTCTTTTTAATCGGGGTGTTTGTGCGCTATGCCCAGTCTCCAAGAGGAACATATTATTGCTCTCCGTCACCTCTCGACTCTGCTCTATTAGTTTTGCGCTCGCCGTTTTTATGCGGTCTAGCCAGTGATTGGATATTAAACGCTCTATCCGCACACAACCGTTCGCAAAGTAATAGCTCCGTTCCGTTTCGTTCAAAATCCTAGTAGGATACGTTAGTACCTTCTCAATCAGCATATTTACCTTCAAATCTCCAATCAAAATCCGGCGTCACCTAATTTCCCCGGGAGGGCCACAATATTGCCTTCCCTTCAGTACGCACAATCAGGAAATATAATAACTATTAATCAATTG
>CAZSYW010000062.1:0-11526 GCA_964611315.1 uncultured Rhodospirillaceae bacterium | reverse complement strand
GCCGAGCCTGGCAAAAATTCCCTCAACATTAATAAAATACTATATGTAGGACTAGCTTTATCCATTAAACACTTCATATAGTGTTAGCGAGCCCTGCGACTTGCTGCCCCTAAACGCTTAGTTTAAGGTGGCCGCACTGGTTTTATGGCCTCAAACATTCGCCAGCCGGAACAGAGGCGCAGTTTCAAAAAGGCCTTGCGCACTGCTTAACTGGACGGCGGCTTAAAGAGTTGGCGGAACGGCGTATGGAAGCGAAAATTGTCTGGTTGTTTGTATTCGTAGCCCTGTATTGGGCGTATTGCATTTTTTGGGGCGTCCGTAGCGCCATGGCAGCCAAAACGGCCTCTGACTATTTTTTGGCAGGCCGTAGACTGTCCATTTGGGTTTTTGTTTTGGCGGCTACAGCAACATCCTTTTCGGGGTGGACCTTTATGGGGCACCCTGGATTAATTTACCGGGATGGCTTCCAGTACGCCTATGCCTCTTTTTACGCAATCACCATTCCGTTTACTGGTGTCATGTTTCTTAAGAGGCAGTGGATGCTTGGCAAGCGGTTTGGGTATGTCACGCCTGGTGAGATGTTATCCGACTATTTTCAAGGCGACATGATCCGGATTCTGGTGGTTTTCGTAGCATTGCTGTTCTCGATCCCATATCTCGGCGTCCAACTTGGCGCATCAGGTGCCCTGTTCAACGTTTTAACTGACGACATGGTGACCAGGGAGTGGGGCATGTGGATCCTCTCACTGGTCGTGCTTATTTACGTCGCATCAGGTGGTCTGAGAGCCGTTGCTTACGTGGATACGTTGCAATGTATTTTGTTAGCGTTCGGGATTGTAGCCATAGGTTGCATCGCTTATAGCCAACTTGGCGGTTGGAACTCCTTCAACGATGCCATGGCGGCCTTAGGCAAAACTGATCTCGGCAAGTGGGGTGCGACATCGGATGGTCACAACGCCTACCTGGCCATACCAGGTGTTATCCAGTTTACCGCGGGACTTGGTGTGGAGACACCAGTCGGTGGTTTATGGACCGGAATTATGGTTCTGACCTACATGTTTGCCCTTATGGGAATCCAGTCAGCGCCAGCGTTTTCCATGTGGTCCTTCTCTAATACCGACCCTACGCCTTTCGCACCGCAGCAGGTTTGGGCATCATCATTTGGCATCGGTCTGATACTGTTCTTCTTCACGGCAGCCCAAGGTATGGGAGCTCACTTTCTTGGTGCCACGCCGGCAGTCGGGGACGTGGCAGGAATTGCGAACGTCATCCCGGACCTGACCGCAAACAAGCAGGCTGGCTTGATACCTCACTACATCAACCTATTGGGTGACACGGCGCCCTGGTTTCTGGGACTGCTCGCCGTATGTGCGCTCGCAGCAATGCAATCTACCGGGGCGGCCTACATGTCGACTGCCGGAGGAATGCTGACACGTGATTTGTATAAGCGCTACCTGAACCCAACAGCCAGCCACACCACGCAGAAGCTTTTCGGTCGTCTCGGAGTAGCTTTTATCGTCGTTTCAGCTTTACTGGTGGCGACTTTCTCCAAAGACGCACTGGTGTTGCTCGGTGGGTTGGCAGTTGCTTTCGGGTTTCAAATGTGGCCGTCGCTGGCTGCCATATGTTGGGTGCCATGGATCACACGGGAAGGCGCTAGCTGGGGCCTCTTGGCTGGATTACTGGCGGTGATTTTCACGGAAACACTTGGTAGGACCATCGCTGGTGCTGTTGGTTTCGAGCTGCCTTGGGGAAGATGGCCCTGGACAATTCACTCTGCGGGCTGGGGGATCATTTTTAATCTTGCCGTATGCATTGGCGTTTCAGCTATGACCCAAAACGATGCTCAGCGCGCGCACAGAATGAAATACCACGATTTTCTGCGTGACCACGCATCTCTTTCTCCGCAGAAGAAGGGTCTGGTACCAGTAGCATGGATTGTTACGCTCGCCTGGTTGTTCTTTGCCATCGGGCCCGGCGCAGTCATCGGTAATACTATCTTTGGCGCACCCAATGAGGGACCCGACGGATGGACATTTGGCATACCATCCATATGGGCATGGCAAATTATATTCTGGATTCTTGGGGTAGCCATGATGTGGTTCCTGGCCTACAAAATGGAAATGTCGTCGGCACCTTCGAAAACCATCCAATCGTTAACGGATGACATAGGAGACAACGTCGCCGCTCCTGCACAGCAGACTTAAGTGAAAGTACCGAAATAAATAATACAAATCGTTTGCAAAAAATCGAGAAGGAGGGGGCAACGCCCCCTCTTTTTCTGTGAAATGGATTCACTAGACGGGCAAGCATATCACCGTGCTGAATTCCCTATTTTCATCTGAATACATGTTGATATGGGCCGCTATTTTAGCTGTAGCGCTTTGGCTGCCGTTGCGCCACATGATTTGGGTAATGTCAGTTCGGAGAGCGATAAAGAGAAACCTTCCCTCTGACAAGCCTGCACAAAAGAAATTAAAGAATCGCGCTGGCGTTACAGCCGCCCTTCTCGCCTTAGTTTTTTCCTTAGTTTACACCGACTATTTGTTTCGATTAGCGCCATGAATCCCCGTGTATTGAAACGCTTCACTGTCTTGATGTTCATAGCCGTCTTATTCACAGGCGGTGCAACCCTATTTTACGACAGCTTCTTTGACCGCCCGGCGGGCGATTACGAGACTGAGAGAGGCGACATTTTACTATCAAGCGGTGATTATGAGAATGCAGCGGAGTACTTTGATAAAGCGCTTGAACTTTCCCCCAATCACCGGGGCGCCTTAATGGGACGGGCATTGGTATTTATCCAAACAGAACGATATGCAGAAGCAGAAAGCGCACTTGATTATCTGATCGATTGGCTCAACCAAACCCTGCCTCCGAATGATATGACAGGGCGTGGTGCACTGGCCGCAGCCTATGCCAACAGAGCCATAATTCTCGACCGCCAAGGTTCACACAGCGCTGCGCTGGATGATTATGTAAAAGCTTTACAAGTGGACGAGGAGTCAGTCGCGGGACCTGGGCTCGGATACAAAATTTTGTATGACCCGAGCCCCTCTACCGTGCGCACTCGTGCCCGTTATATTTACGAACAACTGCAACTTCCAGAAGCAGAGCGTTTGCTGCTGTATCCGACGATTGATGCCGAGTCCCGAATGCACAAACCCTGACTGACACGGCTTTCCTCAACCGAATTTAACAACACCAAGTACGTCCTGGAAAAGCACCAAAAAGAAGAAAGTCGCAGCTATACATCCAAACAAAAGCCGCACCAAATCTGTGTTGCCATCATCGTCACGGTAGCGAATTCCACGATAGGCAATCGTCCCTGTGATAGCCAGAAATAACAAGTTTACTAGAGGTCCGAATTCTGGAGGCATAACCGGCATATAGAGATATCACCTAACTGACATGTGCTTACTAACTCAGAGAGCGCACAGCAGAGATTAACGTGGGCTCATTTTCTTCCCATGGAAATCGCCAAGGTCCTGTTCAGTCAGGCAAGGCGGGAGGGGATCCGTGCAGCTCCCTACGCGCCCAACCGTATGATTAGCCACAACTAAACTTCCGAACAACATGCCAATCAGCAATGTTGCAACACCCAAGAAATGAAAAGCACCGCTTGGCAAACTACAAGTGAAGACACCGGGATCGTAGCGATGATAACCCCGTGCACGCGAACGAAGCTCACCTCTATTGTGCTTTCCCACAATCTTGCGCGCATAATGACGAAGAAAACTCGGCGTACTTTTCTCGAGAAAAACATGACGGAAGAACGATTCTTTCTCAGAGTCATACATCTCTCTTCCATACCACTCGTCAAAAGCGAGCTGCAGTAACTGAAACTCACCAACCTCGAGCAGGTTGGCCGCATGGACCACCCCTGCCCGATCAACATCTTTGTCCCGGTCTGGATGCAGGAGCGCCTCAAGTACGTTCACGGGTTTCTACTCTCCACTAATCGGACAGAGTTCCTAGACTGTCGTTGCGCACCGCCACATAAACTGTAAAACATTCCCCAATGCTACGCAGCAAACTTTTCCTTACTGAAACGCAGCATAGCCTCCACTTTAGTAAATTTCACTCTTGGGCGCCCACCACCCCCAAGCGCAATCTCAGCAGCATCAATGCGGCGCCAATGCGCCACGTCGACAGAACTGACTTTTCGGTTTGATAAGAACCCGTCAAGGCCCGGACGACCAGGCTTGGACGCAACTGGAGAGTCAACAGAAATCAGCCCAACAACTTTTCGTGAATCGACCCGGTTCGTTCCGATGACTCCAGTGGGACCCCTACGCGCCCAACCAACTACATAGACGCCTTGCTCCACCCTACCATCCTCATTCGAGACCCCGCCTCCATTTGGCAAAGACGGCAAGCCCTCTAGATAAGTCATCCTGTAACCAATTGCCGGTATCAATAAGTCTGTGTCTAGAACAAACGAATCGTTCGTTGCGACCGCTTTGCCTGCGACAATTTGGTTGCGGACCATTTTGACAGCTTTCACGTGATCCTCGCCGATTATTTCGACAGGCGAAGCGTGAAATAAAAAATGTACCCGAACCGGTTTGTTACTCGATTTTTCATCAACGAATGTTCGCAGCACACGTAAATTTCGCTCTTTTTTCTTTCGTACCGTTTCCTCAGCACCGGAGGCATCTACTGGAATATTGTGACCGTCCACCAAAGTCTGAGCTTCCTCTAGATCGCCAAATTCGGACAATTCCGGAAAACTGAAGCTGGCCTCAACCGGGCCTCTCCTGCCAACAACGTAGATATCCTTCAATGGCGCCCTCACCATGGCATCTGCCGCTGCCGGCACAATATCGGTAGCCAAGAGCTCATCCTTAGTTTTCGCAAGTAAGCGAGCGATATCAAGCGCTACATTCCCGTTTCCCACGACCACAGCAGATCGAGCCTGCGACACCAGGCCCGCACAGTCCTTACTTTCGGGGATGGCGTTGTACCAGCCGACGAAGTCAGTCACAGAAATTACCCCCGGCAAAGTGGCACCGGGAACATCCAGCACCCTGGGCTCCTCCATGCCAAAAGCGAGAATCACGACATCAAAAAGCGACTTAAGTTCCTCATAACTGAGATCACGTCCCAGCTCTACATTCCCAACAAAGCGGACTCCAGGTTTATCAAGGATTTTCTCATATAATTTAGTAACGTTTTTCGTGTTCAGGTGATCAGGCGCAACACCTGAACGAACCAACCCAAAAGGGAATGGCCAGCGGTCAATGAGGTCTACTGAACAACCAGGAAATGCATCGAGCATGGCATCAACAGCATAGAAACCTGACGGCCCCGCACCTACCACCGCGACAGATAGAGGCGTCACGAGCCACGCCTCGCGGCAAACCACATTACCGAACCGTTATTGAAAAAACATGCCTCAGGCTGAAGAGAGATCATGCAGACACTTGGGGCCTTTTCTTCAGAAATATTGAACGTCCTTGTCTTACCTAACCTGAGTCAGGATTTCAGTCCGAATATCCCTAAATGCACCAAAAAATCAAGAACTTCAGAATTAAAAACCAATGCTACCGAAATAAGGTACGGGAAGCCCATTTATACTCTTTCCAATACCACCGCAATTCCCTGACCTACCCCAATACACATGGTACACAGAGCACGGACCCCACTCCTTACAGAGAGTTGGTACATAGCTGTCGTAATAAGACGTGCACCACTCATTCCCAAGGGATGTCCAAGCGCAATCGCGCCCCCCTGCGGATTTACAATGTCCGAATCATCTGGCAGCCCAAGATCACGCAACACCGCGAGTGCCTGGGCCGCAAATGCTTCATTTAATTCTATAACATCAAAGTCCTTTATCGAAAGTCGGCACTTTTCCATCGCCTTACGGGCTGCTGGCGCTGGCCCCATACCCATGATTCGCGGCTCAACACCGGCCGTGGTCATCGTCACTAAACGTGCCCGTGGAGTCAGCCCGAACCTGTTAGCCGCTTCCTCCGATGCCAATACAAGAGCGCATGCGCCATCATTTACCCCGGCCGCATTGCCCGCTGTTACCGTCCCACCCTCACGAAATGGTGTCGGCAATTTTGCTAAACCCTCAATAGTTGTCCCCGCCCGTGGATGTTCGTCCCGGTCAACTACGATGGGTGGGCTTTTGCGTTGAGGAATAGTTACCGGCGTTATTTCTTCGGCAAAAGCCCCCTTTTTCTCAGCTACTTCGGCTCGCTTTTGGCTTCGTAATGCAAAAAAATCTTGGTCCTCCCGGCGAATCTGAAACTTCTCCGCAACGTTCTCAGCAGTTTCCGGCATCGAATCAACACCGAAGTGCTTCTCCATTAATGTGTTCACGAACCGCCAACCAATGGTAGTGTCATACATCTCGGCTTGCCGGGAAAACGCGCTACCGGCCTTGCCCACAACAAACGGAGCGCGTGACATACTTTCCACGCCTCCCGCTATAACTAGATCCGCCTCATCACAGCGTATCGCCCGCGCTGCTGTACCTACAGCATCCATGCTTGAGCCACACAACCGGTTTATCGTCGCACCCGGCACTTCCGGTGGTAAACCAGCCAGCAAGCTCGCCATACGTCCCACATTCCGGTTGTCTTCGCCGGCCTGATTAGCGCAACCATAAATGACATCGTCGACCTGGCTCCAGTCCACATCCTGGTTGCGGGTCATAAGAGCCGCAATCGGAATGGCCGCAAGGTCGTCAGTTCGCACAGTGGCTAATGCCCCCCCATAACGCCCTATGGGTGTCCGCACTGCATCACAAATAAAGGCCTCGGCCATCGCAACCCTCCATTGGTACACACTCGCAACAAAGCGTCCGGGAGCATGGCATTTCTTATGATAAAAAAGTAGAGGACAATCAAAATTTCCTAAGGTTTCGCCTTCCGGGATTTCACGATACTCTCGTGGAAGATCATGATCCGCCGCAACCTGAGTGTTTTTGTTATTGCCACTTTATTCGGTTTATCTGCTTACATGGCTATACTTGGCCTCAACGCAGCAATAACCGCGATTGGACTGTAGCGCGAATTGGAATCTATACATTTTTTGTTTAACGGCCCAACCAAAGCGCCACGCACTATTGTTTTGGCACACGGTGCAGGAGGGGCAATGGACAGTCCCTTTATGACCGCGGTGGCAATCGGGCTAGCCAAACGCGGGAATCGGGTAGTCCGGTTTGAATTTTCTTACATGCACAAGAGCCGGATTGAAGGCAAGCGCAGATTCCCTGATTCAGTAACCGCTCTAATAGAGGACTGGCAAACAGTGATTTCGTCTCTCAAATCAGAGAGCATGCTCATCATTGGCGGAAAGTCCTTAGGAGGGCGAATTGCCAGCCTGGTTGCGGACGATGCTGGGGTCGCAGGACTAGTATGCATAGGGTATCCATTTCACCCTCCAGGGCGATTCGACAAACTCCGTACAGAACATCTAAAAACTTTGGTAACGCCAACCTTGATTGTTCAAGGTGAACGAGATGCATTTGGAAACCAGAGTGAAGTCAACAATTATAACTTGTCAGACTCGATACATGTTGAGTGGCTTAGGGATGGGGACCACTCACTCAAACCAAGGAAGAAATCTGGCTGTACAGAGGCCGACAATTTGAGCAGAGCAGTTCATTTAATTTCAGAATTTGTGTGTCAGCTAACCTGATAAGAACTTGCCTTCAGCGCTATCATCTTTGGAGCGCGAATAGCAGTGGGACACCGCCAAAGAATCACGACAAGCCCGCGTGCTTGAGCGCTAATTTTTGGCGTTTTGCCAGTTCATCAGCCTTGAAGCCGTCGATCAAATTTTCGAACGTCTGATGCCAGTTTATTTCCGCCTTGAGGTGCATAAAAACTGATCCCAAACCAATTGCAGCCCGGTCTACCAACACAAACTCCCGAGGAGGCCGCACGCCCCCTATCCGCCGCAGCTCAGAATGAACCTTGGAGGCAACACTTGCCCCATAACGAGTGCTGTCACCATCATCGATTTTCCGCGTCCGATCCTCCATAAGAGGAGCATAAATAAACGCTGCCCACACGTTCAGCACCTCGACCATTTCTCGTGACAGACTGTCAAACCCCCAACTTTCGTATGCCGACACAGCCAACTCCTCATCATCTTTGAGAAGCGCGCGATAGAGATCAATAACTCCTTTTACAAAACGACACTCGAAAATACGCACACACCCGAAGTCAAGCAAATTGATACCGTAGTCGTCAGCAACCGTGTAATTTCCGAGGTGGGGATCACCATGAATAACGCCGTAATAATAAAAAGGCACATACCACGCTCGAAACATATTGTGAGCCAACTGGTTGCGAACCGCAGCTGAAGAATCCTTGAAATCAAGTAGCGACCTTCCCCTGAGCCACGTCATAGTCAATAACCGAGCAGTCGACAACTCCTCGACAACGTCTGGGATCGACACTCCCTGCTCTTCGCTTAGCATGTGACGGTACAAATTTATATGACGGGCCTCTCGTTGGTAATCGAGTTCCTCTCGAAGACGGTCGCTGATTTCCCGATGGATTTCGCTAGGATCTATACTGGAATCGTAGCGACGATAGATTGCAAAAATTAGCTTTAGTTGTTGTAAATCTGCCTCAACGGCGGAACTCATGTCGGGATACTGTAATTTACATGCTAACTCCCTGCCATCCAGGGCTACTGCGCGATGCACCTGACCTAGTGAGGCGGCACGAGCCGCTTGGCGGTAAAAGGAGTCGAACTGTTCTAACCAAGATGACCCCAACTCCATACCCATCCGACGTTTGACAAAGAGCCAGCCCATTGAAGGGGCGTTAGCCTGTAGCTGGCGCAACTCGGCGGCATACTCTGCTGGCAAGGCGTCTGGAACGGTCGACAGTAGCTGTGCAACCTTCATCAAAGGGCCCTTTAAACCCCCAAGGGCCCGGCGCAATTCTTGGGCGTGGCGTTTGCGGTTCAGCGAGACTCCAAGATAACGTTCACCTGCGAGGCTCGCAGCGAGTCGACCTACTCGTGAAGACACTTGTGCATAACGCCGAACACGGCCACCCAGACGGTTGTCTTCAGAAGAGCTCATAGCCCAATCAAAACGCCTGTTCGAGTTCGTCAATAAACCCCTCTACCACATCCAGTCCCTTATTCCAGAAACCGGGATCATTGGCATCTAATCCAAAAGGCTCGAGCAATTCGCTGTGCCGTTTGGCTCCACCATAAGCCAACATTGTCAAATATTTTTCGACAAAATCATCGCTGGACGACTGATAAACCCCATAAAGTGCGTTAACGAGACAATCGCCAAAAGCGTATGCATAAACATAGAAGGGTGTGTGGATAAAATGTGGGATGTACGACCAATAAACGCTGTAATCGTCATGTAGGCGAATAGCAGGACCGAGACTTTCGCGCTGCACATCCATCCACAGTTCTCCAATGGCATCGGAAGTCAATTCACCATCCGGACGCAGATCATGCAGCCTATTTTCAAACTCACAAAATGCTATTTGCCGCACCACAGTGTTAAGCATGTCTTCCACTTTGCCAGCGAGCATAATTCGCCGCCGCGTCGCGTCCTCTTCACTATCAAGCATAGCCCGGAAGGTCAGTTGCTCACCAAACACACTTGCTGTTTCTGCCAGGGTGAGTGGGGTTTCAGCCATCAGCGCTCCCTGTCCCGCAGCCAACACCTGATGCACACCATGACCCAGTTCATGGGCGAGCGTCATCACGTCCCTAGTCCGACCCTGGTAATTGAGAAGTATATAGGGATGTACAGAAGGCACCGTGGGATGAGAAAAAGCCCCCGGCGTCTTGCCGGACCTCACCCGTGCATCGATCCAGCCATTGTCGAAAAAAAGGGCGCCAATGTCAGCCATTTTAGGAGAAAAAGTCCGATAAGCAGACAAGACAGACTTTTTTGCATCTTCCCACGGGATTAGACGGTCATCGTCTTCAGGAAGTGGTGCATTACGATCCCAGTAGTCTAATTGGTCCAACCCCAACCAACGCGCCTTGATTCTGTAATACCGGTGTGACAACCTTGGATAACTTTCCGTGACCGATTTAATTAGCGTTTCAACCACCTCGTTCTCAACCATGTTTTCCAAGTTGCGAGATGCAATCGGCAACGCAAAATGCCGCCAGCGGTCCTCAATCTCCTTGTCTTTAACCAGCGTGTTAGTAATCAAAGTCAAAGCCCGAACGTTTAGACGGAGAACACGCGCAATCTCAGCCGCAGCATCCCGACGCACGTCACTACCTGGGGCGGAAAGAAGATCGAAAATTTCGGAACTGTTCAGCGATTCTCCTCGGAATGAAAACTCTAGGCCAGCCATAGTCTCATCGAACAGACGCGTCCACGCACTCCGACCGGAGACGTGTTTTTCATGCAACAAGGCCTCCGCCTCGTCTGATAATTGGTGCGGCCGAAAAGCACGCCGATCCCGTATCCACGGTCGGTATTTAAACAACACCGGGCTCTCCAATACGGCAGCTAATTTACCATCTTCAATTCTGTTTAGCTCCAGAATCACAAACAATAAATTGGTTGAAATATCAGTGCACCGCTCCTGAGTATTTTGAAAAAATTGGCTTATATTTGGGTCATTCATCTCGGCAGCATATAAGAGCTGGGCATAGCTCATAATCCGGCCGATATCATCTTGAAGTCCCTCATATTTCTCAATCAACTCTCCCAATTGCTCAGCACTGAGATCACCGACACGCCCCCGATAACACTCCGCGACACTTTCAGCTCCGCTGGCCGCCTTGGCTAAAGCGTCCTGAAATTCAGGAGAGCTGATATCAGGGAAAAGATCCGCTAAGTTCCATTCAGGCAGCAACTCGTTCATCAGATCACGTGAAGTGTGATCCCACTCAGACATAATGATTTCTCCTTGTTGTAAGGAATATATTAGGATTCGACTCACGACCTCCAAGCCTAAAACCAAATTATCTGTTAAAATGCGTCGTGGGTTTGAATTAAAATAGGCAAGAGGTACAAAACTATGGAACTCGAGCGCTGGCCTAATCTAGTTTCCATGTTTTTCGCTCAGGCAGAGAGCAAAGGAACTACACCATTCCTATGGGCAAAACGTGACGGTAAGTGGAGCTCGACTTCCTGGCATCAGGCATCCGAGCAAGTCGACAAATTATCCCGTGCCCTTCGGTCATACGGACTTACAGCCGGCGATCGCGTCTTATTGGTAGCCGAAAATTCGCCCGAGTGGGCCATAGCCGATTTTGCCATTATGGCAGCAGGTGGAGTCACAGTCCCTGCCTACGTCACAAACACATGTAATGACCACAAACATATTCTTACAGACAGCGGCGCAACTATGGCGATCGTCTCCACAGAAAAACTTGCAAAACCACTACTGGATGCCGCAAATGACACGCCATCTCTTGATCGCATCATTTCGATTGAAACACTGACACGAAGTCCGTTCGAGCATTTAACTACCACACTTTGGAGTGACGCACTAAATCATGGCGCTTCTTTGACTGGCGACTCGCGCAGCGAAGCCTCCTCAATACCCCAGGATTCTC
>CAZSYW010000061.1:0-11539 GCA_964611315.1 uncultured Rhodospirillaceae bacterium | reverse complement strand
CAGAGGCCGAAGAGATTGGTTTGATTCACCGAGTGGTTGGCGGTGATGCCATTGATGCGGCAATTGAATTTTCGCAAATCTTTGCCAAGTATAGCCTATCGACACTCCTACATGCACGTCAGGCTGTGAAGCGTGGAATGGATCAACCTATTCATGAAGGCCTAAAGATAGAGGCTGACCGATCCACACTTGCCTTCCAAAGTAATGATGCGTCGGAGGGTATAGAAGCTTTTATTGAAAAACGTGATCCTATCTTTAAAGATCGGTGACTAAACCAGTGTCGATGGTGAACGATCTGCTAATTTGTGATTATTTTGGTTTTGTCGCTACGGTGTTTTTGCTTTTAGGCAATCCGGTTCGGCACATTTAATCCAGCGAAAAAAGCGTCGAATCCGTCCAAAATCTGCATGCCCATGGCAACTCTTGTTTCCAACGTTGCACTACCAGCATGTGGCATAAGAAAAACGTTCGGTAGTCTTCGTAAAGGCTTGTGCACGTTTGGTTCGTCGATGAATACATCTAGGCCGGCTGCTGCCACTTTACCTCCGGTCAATGCATCACTTAGTGCCCTTTCGTCTATCAGTTCTCCCCGGGATACGTTGATGACGATGCATCGATCTGGAAGTAGGGATATACGCTCACGACTTAAAAAACCGATAGTCTCCTGTGTGGCGGGACAGTTCAGGGAGAGGAAATCAGAAATAGCTAACATCTCATCAGGGTTGTCATAATAGGTTGCGCCCGCTTCCAAATCAGGCGAGAGACGTTTTCTATTGCAGTAATGTATGGACATGTCGAACGCGGATGCTCGGCGCGCTAATGCGCGGCCAATTTGTCCCATTCCCAATATTCCGAGACGCTTCCCCTGAAATCCGATTCCAAGTAGTTGTCTTGGCGCCCATCCAGTCCATGCCCCGGTTCGAACTAATTGATCGCCCTCGAAAGCTCTTCTTGCCGCGTTAAGTAGTAACATCATCGCCAAATCGGCACACGTTTGAGCCAGAACACCGCGTACATTTGTTACAATCAGTCCCCGCTGACGCGCCGCTTTTATGTCAATATGATCAGTGCCCACGGAAAACGTGCCCACAATCTTTACACTGTTTGGTAGTGTGCTGATGCTTTGGGCATCAAGTGTTTCTCTGGGCGATATCAGTAGACCACTCATACCAACTGATGCACGTGCCAGATCTTTGGCCTTGAAAAATCGGTCCTCGAGGTTGAGTGTGGCCGTGTAATCTCTGGTAAGACGCTGTTCGACAGCGTCTGGGTAGTGGCGGGTAGCCAGTATTCTCGTTTGTCTGGTCATGGGTCCGACTATGTTAACGACGTAGTTTCATATGAAGGCCGACTCTGTGGACTGGTTTCACTCTAAAAACCACGGATACTTGACCTCTATTTGTGTTACACCGGAAGTTATTGGTGTCTTAATGTAGCGTACCTCGTTGGAGATGTAAGAAATATGATTTTGTTTAGTAAGCGCGGAATATTGCTACTTGGTTTCGGGTTATTCTTTCCGGGGGTGCCAGTTTCGTCTGCGGATCTGGCCGCACATCGTGCCATATATGACCTTCGGCTTTTGTCTGGAGGCGGCGGCGCAGACTTTACGGATGTGACCGGGAAATTGTACATTGATTGGAATGATGTTTGTGATGGTTGGACACTGACGCAACATGTCCGGATGGTTTTTTCAGGTCGGAGTGGTAATACACGCAATAACGACTTTAGTTTTTCAAGTTGGGAGTCGCGTGACGGGAACGAGTTCCGCTATACAATGCGTAGCACAACGAATGATAAATTGAATGAGCAAGTGGAAGGTAGGGCGGAACTGGATCCGGATAGGGTAGGTGGAGTGGCGCGTTTCAGCAAACCCAATGATAGCTCAGTACCGTTGCCGGCCGGGACTCTGTTCCCGACAGAGCACCTCGTCTTGACGCTCGAACACGCTCTGGCGGGTGGAGGTGTGCTGACACGGAACGTTTTTAGCGGTACGGGAGATGATAGTTTGAATGAGGTTTCGGCTTTTATTGGTCCCTTAATTGCAGCTAGCGACGCGCATGAGACATTGTCTCAGACTAATCCTTCTGCGGCTGCAGCTCTTCGGAATCTCCGTTCGTGGCCGGTAGCAATGGCTTACTTTCCTTATGGGGACGGAGACTACGAACCAGAATTTGAGGTTCACTTCCAAGTAATGGAAAATGGAGTATCTCCGAGCATGGATTTCGACTACGGAAGTTTCGCAATTCGCGGGGTCATAGAGCACCTGGAGTACCACCCATTACCAGAGTGCTGATCCGGGCCGGGGTCCATGCTAGCCATGGCCGTAAGTACTTCTTTGGGTGGTAGTGAAGGATAGCCGCCTACTTAGAACTCAGATTGTTGTGATTGGCTCAACATATCAGGCGGGTCCGCATTTAAGGTGTCCTGAAGGCGTGTTACGCCGATTCCAATCAGACGAAATTTCGTTTCCCCGTCTACCTCCTTTGCCAACAGTGCTTTGCCTGTTTCGTAAATGAGATCAGGGCGTTGCGTTGGGTGGGAAAGGCTTGAGGTTCTTGTTCGAAGTCTAAAATCAGAAGTTTTTAGTTTTAACACAACAGAGTAGCCCGCGGTATTAGCTTTTTGTAGGCGGTCGCTCACTCGTTTGCATAAACTCCGCAGTTTTTCCTCTATTTCTGTGAGAGACGTTAGGTCATACTCAAATGTTGTTTCAGCTGAAAAGCTTTTACGAACGCCTTTAGGGCCCACTGTCCGATCATCTTCGCCGACAGAGAATTGCGACAATCGACGCCCGATGGAGCCAAAGCGAGTTACCAATTCTTCCTCACTTCGAACTTGGAGTTGTGCAATTGTTTTAATTCCGGCCTCTGCGAGGCGTCGACTAAGTGCGGGGCCAACTCCCCAAATTTTTTTAACCGGCATGGGTGCTAAAAATACACGCGCCTCCGCAGCACCTATGACAGAAAAGCCCCTGGGTTTGTCTAAATCTGAGGCCAATTTAGCAAGAAATTTATTTGGCCCCAAGCCAATCGATGCCGTAATTCTTAGTTCCTTCTCAAGTCGTCTTGCGAGGTTGACAAGTGCGGTGGAGGGGGGATCTAGCCCATCTGTAAGGTAGTGCTCCAAATCCAGATAGGCCTCGTCGATTGAGATCGGTTCTACCAAATGTGTTATCTCGGACAACAGATCACGTACCTCAAGCCCAACTTTTTGATATTTTGCCATGTTTGGGCGTATTACAACGGCATCTGGACATGATTGAAGCGCAAGGAACATGGGCATTGCTGAATGAACTCCGTACATCCTCGCGATATAACAACAAGTACTCACAACGCCACGCTTTCCACCACCTATGATGACCGGTTTATCTAGAAGGGAAGGATTATCCCGCTTTTCGACCGAGGCATAAAATGCGTCACAATCTAGGTGCGCAATACAAAGAGTGAACAGATCAGGGTGCTGCAGGAGGCGTGGACTGGCACATTTCGGGCAATGTTTGGCAGTAGCGTCAATTAGTTGCGTCCCGCAATCCCTACATAGAGCAGGCGCTAATTCCATCCGTCTGGACTCCTCCAAGATCAATTCCGACTGTCAATGCCATGCATCCGCCATTAAAAGCCTGCCGCGGAAAGTTCCTTCTCGATAGCGGCTCTGGTTTTGGACCAGTTGTCAATTCGGTAGTGGCTATCTGGCGCCGGGCCAACCAATTCTGCGAGGCGGGGATCATGAACAAAGTGAATGCGGCGGACGTGTTTCGTCAGTGTCGCTACAGATTCAATATGCCTGGGAGAATCATCGATAAAAAAGACGGGTGCTCTGGCCATCCCCGCTAGAGCCTTCACCGCCGGCCCTTTCAATCCATCATTAACTATTAAGGGATAGTTCATGCCATGTTTTTTGAGGCACCTCTCACGCTCATTGCGATAGCTGGAGGGCACATTACTAAGTATGACGACTTGAGCGCGCGACGAAAGAAGTCTTAGAGCTTTGATGGCACCGGGAACCGCATCAAGATCTAGCGTCTCTTCTGCGAAAAACCTGTCTAGCAAGGACAATACCTCCTCCTGAGAAAAAGTATATTTGTCTGACTTCCGATGAATATTTCCAATCAAACGAAAGCTGGACCAGTCAAAAAAACAATCGTGGGCGTTCAAGAAAAGCTCGAACCTTGCCATAAACACTACTAACACTTCATCTGCGTCTGAGATGATCAAAGGTTTATCGCGGTTAATGTTGACTAAGGAAATCTGATTTAGGGTGTTTTCGGGCAGCTCTTTTGTCATGAACAATTACCAGTCGGTTTGTGCCCCCGGGAGCGCTTGTCGTACGCGGGCTAGTTTGTCAGGCGACAATTTTTCAATTTCACAAAAATCGACAAGCAATTTTTCGTTGGAAAGAAGAAAGTCCAGTATGCCACCAAGAAGATCAGGATCGTGTAGCCTTTCTTGTAAAGAGGATGGGGACATACCACTTTGTGCAATTAGTGATTGCAGCACTTTTTCTTGCTGAGCGACATATGTCAGTGCGCGGAGAGCAATTGTTTCTGCGTCATTGGTAGTTATCATGGATCCCCTGAAAATGCATTTGGACCTAGCCTGCGGAAGCCGGCCGGTGTCTGTCACAGGAGATGTACATTATGCTGCTCCAGGGTTCTTGTCATTGTTGTGTTGTGAAGTTCACTGTTGAATCGGTGACTCCATATCCGTTTATGCGGTGTTATTGCGAAGTCTGTCGCAAAACTCAGGGGGGTGGAGGTTTCGCGATTAATTTGGGAGCTAGGTCAAAAACCTTGACGGTTAGTGGTCAGAGGTCTGTCAGGACGTACCGGGCGAGAGGAGAAAATGTTTCAGGTGGGGTGGCCGAAGATGGATGTAGCTATTTGCGCAGAAATTTCTGCGGGATATGTGGTTCCGCGCTTTGGTGTGAGGATCCGCGATGGCCAGAGCTAGTGCATCCATTTGCTTCCGCTATCGATACGACGCTTCCAAGAACGCCGGAGGTGATACATATAATGTTGGGCTCGGTGCCTGATTGGGTGTCTTTGGAGAGGCAAAAAAAGCATCTATATTTTGATAATTATCCAGATGAATCGATAGAAAGCTGGCATCGTCGACATGGGCTAATAGGGACGGAGTGATCTTAGGTAGTTTGCAAGGTAAGCAAAAGGGCAGATACCACCGCTTTGGAGTTTGATTTTTGCGAATCTGGCCTGGGGGCTGAACCAGGTGAACAAACGCTACCTGCAAGGTCTATCCGCGGTCGGAGTTGAGAAGGAATCAGAGTAACTGTAGTTCGTTGCCTTTCCTAACCTTGGACCCGTCGGATCCTGTGGTTATCGCTGTCAGCGATGTATAGACTTCCTTCCCTATCAATGGAGCAGCCATGAGGTCGATCTAGTCCGGCTTCCGTGGCGGGGCCACCGTCCCCATCGTTTCCCCGGTGTCCACCAGCCACGGTGGTAACAATTGAGGTTTTGCGGTCTATCAGACGAACAGCGTGATTTTCCGTGTCTACGACAATCAAATTGTCTTGGTTGTCACACCGGATAGCCTTGGGGCCGCGCCAGGTGGCGTTTATTGCGTGCCCCCCGTCGCCGTCATAACCGGGTTTGCCGTTACCTGAAACGGTTGTCATGATACCGTCTGTGTCTACTTTTCGAATGCTGTTTCCTTCGCGCTCACAGATATAGAGATTACCCTGACTGTCGAGACAGATTGCACGGGGTCCCATTAAACTGGCTTTCAGAGCAGGTTTTCCGTCGCCTTCTCTGGATTTTTTCCCGTCACCGGCGATTGTAGTCGTTTGACTTGTTACCAGATTGACACGCAGGATTTGTTGCTTTTGTACGTCTGCCACAAGCAGGCCACTATCTTGGTCAAGGAAGCAATCATTGGGCTCTATGAATACGTCGGTATTTTTGCCCCCGACAGTGGTATCGATAAGGCCATTTGATGCGTTAATCTTTCTGATAGCCGCATTCAGACGGTCGATCACATAGATGTCGCCGTTATGATCGAGCTGTAATGAGTAGGGTTCGTTGAAACTCGCTTGGGTGGCGGGCTCACCATCGCCTGAAAAACCAGCCTTACCTATGCCCGCTAATGTGCTAAGGGTGCCGCTTTTTGAATCTAGGCGGCGAATGCAGTGATTTGCGGCTTCTGCGATGTAAAGATTGCCCCGCGAGTCAAACTCGCACATAAAAGGTTCCCTTAGTTGGGCTAACTCTGCTGAGTGTCCGTCTCCCGTGTGCCCCGGTTCTCCGGTCCCGGCGATGGTGCTAATCACTCCACGCATTCTCGGTCCTTTCTGTATTTTGTTTTATTTGGTTCGAAACGAGTTGTTTGTTAAAGCTTTTAGAGAAACCGTACAAATAGGTTTAATACGATCGTAGAAAATCCAAAAACATGAGTAATCGAAATCGTGCATGTATCGTGGGTATTGGTGAAAGTCAGTACGCAAAATGGGGCACTATTAAAAATCAGAGCGAGTTTTCGTTGGCCTGTGAAGCGATTCTGGCAGCCGCGCGAGATGCCGGGATTTCCCCTAAAAAAATCGATGGGTTTGCCTCATTCTCGTACGATCGAAATGAGCCGGGACTGCTGATGAGTGCTCTCGGTATCGAAAAACTGAGGTTTACCGGGATGGTTTGGGGTGGAGGAGGAGGTGGAAGCTGCGGCTCGGTTGCCCTTGCTAAAGCTGCTGTGGAAAGTGGCCAAGCCAACTGCGTCGTGGTTTTTCGGGCTTTGTGCCAAGGGCAATCTTTCCGATTTGGGCAGTTTCATCCCTGGACAGAGCACGTTTGTTTTACGGCCCCATTTGGGATGTTGGCCCCTCCCCAGATGTTTGCTCCGCTAGTTCGTCGTCATATGCACCTCTACGGGACCCAGCCCGAGCATTTTGGTGAGGTTGCATTGAGTTGTCGCGTCTACGCAAATCGGAATCCCAGGGCTGTTATGTACGGTCAACCTTTAACTATGAACGAGTATTTATCCTCTAGAATGATTTCGGACCCTCTAAGGCTTTATGATTGTTGCTTAGAAAGCGATGGTGCGGCTGCGCTGCTGGTTACCACGTGGGAGCGCGCCCAAGACCTTAGGGCCCGGCCGGTAGACATTTTGGCAGCTCAACAGGGCAGTGGTTACCTGTGGGGCACCGGGCTTCTTGGTGGGCACAATATGCCTAGTAGTACTTATGCGAGTGCAAATGCTGCGGAGCTTGCAGAGGATTTATATAGCCGAGCCGGTGTGCTCCCAAAGGATATCGATGTTGTTCAGTTCTATGACGCGTTTACCGGTATGGTTTTGTTTGCCCTAGAGGATTTTGGTTTTTGTGGGATCGGAGAAAGCGGTGACTACGTGGCGGAAGGAAATTTGCGTTTTGACGGTGCAAGCCCATGTAACACATCGGGAGGAATCCTGTCAGAGGCGTATATTCACGGACTCAATCTAGTTGTGGAAGGTGTTCGACAGGTGCGGGGAGAGTCTAGCGCACAAATCAATGACGCCAGTCTGGTATTGATTAGTGGCGGTGAAAGTGTGACGCCTACAAGCGGGCTAATTCTTGGAGGATAATGTTGCCCTATTTACCCGCAAACCTGCCTTTTCCATCCCCGTCTCTGGACGCGTTTGAATTTTGGCGTCACTGTGCCGAACGTCGCCTCAAATTTCAGACTTGTGCGGAATGTGGTGTTGCGCGCCATCCGCCAACACCACTTTGTCCACACTGTCACTCAAAGCTGATCACTTGGGTCGAAGCCCCTTCGATCGGCCGAATTTTTAGTTATACCATTGTCCACAATGCGTCCCATGAAAGGATAGGTGCTTCTCTTCCGTACAACGTTGTTTTAGTGGAATTCGACGGCCTAGATAGTCTTCGAATTGTCAGTAATGTTATTGATGCAGAGCCACATGAACTCGTAATTGGGCAGGAGGTCGTTCTAGCCTGGGAAGAGGGACCTCAGGGCCAACTATTGCCGCGTTTTAGGTTACGCCGAGGGGAATAATTCTGTCTTAACCATGGCCATGCCTTGGACAGGGTATTTTCTGTTTGATTTTAGCGGGTGTGTTTTGTATCCGCCTTTGGTGGCACAAAATAGCGGGGAAAATCGCCAACTTTTGCCATGTCGACCTCAACAAGCGCTGGGCCGCTCACTTCTAGAGCCGTTGCTACCGCTGGACCAAGCTCATCTGGAGAGCTAACCCGCCAATACGGCATGTTCGCAAGTTTTGCACAACCTTCCAAATTTGGGTTCGCAAAGTCCGAGAAATAGTGTCTCCCATCGTGAAACGTATCCTGGATGTGCTTGATAACACCGTAACCGCCGTCATTCATGATTAGAAACACGAGGTCGGCTTTCTCCTGCGCAGCTGTCCAGAACTCTGCAAAACCCATAAAGAATCCACCGTCTCCGCACATACAGAGTACTTTTCTGCTTGGTGCAGCAATTGCCGCACCGATACCATGTGCGACCCCGAGTCCGATGCCTGCGCCAAGCGCATAAACACTATCCCGAGGGCCGTAAACCGGAAAAATTCGATTGCCCCAAGTACTATTATTAAGGGTAATGTCACGAACCCAGAGTACATCCTTGGGTGTGACAGCCCGAAGGCGTTCGGGAAAAGATCCATATGGTCCTAGGGATGACTTGTACGCCGTCATCGCCTCTCGTTTCAGACTTTTGAATTCTTCGGAGAAATTGTTTTCTATTTCCAGTTTGCCTTCTAACCTTTGTGCAAGCCCAGAAAGCGCTAGTTTAGCGTCCGCACACAAAAACAATTCAGTGCTGTATGTCCGGCCGTTGGCTGACGGGTCAATATCAATTTGTGCGCGTCGTGAGGGCAGGCGGAGATCAAATTCTCGAGTTTCGTGTCCTCGAACCCGTGATCCAGCGATAATCAGTAGGTCAACCGTTTGATAAAATTGTTCTGCCTGCTGGGTATCTTTGAGGCATCCCAGAACCAAGGGGTGTTCTTCAGAAATAACGCCGCGCCCTGCAAGACTGGTAACTATCCCAAAACCCATGTCGGCGAAACGTTTTACTTCTGGACCGGCATGGCGGGCCCCGTTACCCAGCCAAAGCATGGGGCGTTTTGCTGTTGCGACCAATTCAGTTAGGGCGTGCAGGCCACTGGAGTCGGGTTGAACGGGCGGACAGAGTGGTAGCTTAAAGTCGGTCAGCCCAGTAGGACGGGATACGTAAGTCCGCTGTATGTCAATGGGAATTTCTAAACTCACTGGTCCAGTCGGTGGGGTCAAGGCCTCGGTTGCTGCCTGCGATAGCATTCCCACAATGTTTTCTGGCGAACGCACTCTATACGCGGCTTTAGATACAGATTTTAACATGCCCAATTGATCGGGAACGTCGTGGACGGTTCCCCTGCCACGATCCACGTTTGCTTGTGCAGTTTGTCCCGTGAGGTGTAAAAGAGGGCTTCCGGCGAACCGGGCTTCTACCAGTGCTCCACAGGCGTTCGCCGCTCCTGGTCCGGTACTGGAAAACAGTACGCCGAGATCATTCGTTACTCGAGCGTAGGCGTCGGCCATACTCCCGGCACCAGCTTCACCTCTGGCAGGAATAAAGCGAATAGCATTACGTCTTCCGATGGCATCGAGCATGGGTGTGTTGTGAATCGAAACCACGCCAAACGCCGTGGTCACACCAATTGCCTGAAGAAATTCAGCGACTATATCGCCAACCGTAATTTTTTCGGTCATAGTTACGTGTTCGCTGTCTTAGTGCCTTCTGGAAAATATAGAGTGGCGACGCAAATTTAGCGTAAATTGAATCTGGTTTCCCTCAACTTATTGATAACAAAACAGCGGCTCGAGAGCCGCTGCCACGAAAAGGCAAACAGGGTAATATTTATTTTATTTTGCCCTCTTTAAACAACACATGCTTCCGAGCGACTGGATCGTACTTCTTAATTTCTAGTTTTCCCGTCATAGTTCGAGGATTCTTCTTTGCAACATAGAAGAATCCTGTGTCTGCTGTACTGTTGAGACGGATCTTAATGTTATTACTTTTAGCCATTTAGGATCCCCTAGTCGCTGTCACCCCGTCATTATTTCCGTGCACAATAATATTGATGAGCAGTGTGTCAAGTTGAGTTCATCCTTGTTCACGGCAAAAAACCCTAATTTAACGTTGGGGCTAAGGTGGTTTCATCCGGCCAGGGCCATCTCGATCAAAGGGATCGAAAGGCCGAAGGCCGGCCAGAAAAACGGAGCACGTCTCTAAGCCGGAAGTACAAGGACCGCACTTGTTTTAACGATGGTATCTCCTGCGAGAACGACGGTATGATTTATTAGTGTTGGGGGGGTCGAATGCGGACAAACTAAACGCTAAACCCCCGGTTACTGTGTCAGCTTCGTCGAGACGAACGGACACCTCTTGGCCAATTGTGAAAGAGAAACCAGTTCGTGGCGCCGATAGGAGTTGACGGTCCGAATCATGATTAATTCGTTCTTCGAGTTGATTAGAAAGTACGCGCATTGGGATCAGACCTTCGGCGCCGATGTCGTTTATAGTCACGAAGAGGCCAAATCGGGTAACGCTAGTAACTTTTGCGCCGAATTCCGCCCCCTTTTTGTCAGACATGAATAGTGTTTTGTAACGATCGTTTGCCCCACGTTCAGCGCGAACTGCCCTTCTTTCTGTTTCAGAAACTTCGGCCCCAATTTTTGTAAATGTGTCTTCGGATTGGCTCAAAGGGGCGTCTGTCCCGAGATCGAGATGATGTATCAGGCTTCGGTGAACAAGAAGATCCGAGTAGCGGCGGATTGGCGACGTAAAATGTGCATAGCGGTCTAAATTAAGGCCGAAATGCCCAATGTTTTTTGGGGAGTATTCGGCTTGAGCTTGGGCTCGCAAAATGACCGTAGCGACCGCTTCCTCGTGTTCGGTGTCTTTTGCTTTTTTGAGTATCTGTTGGAAATTTTGGGGGGTTAGCCGTCGACTTCGGCTGAGTTTGTAGCCAAGTTCTTTCAAATAGGCCCGTAGTATTTCCAGTTTGTCTAGCGGCGGTTGGTCATGAATGCGGTACATACACGGTGCATTGCCTTTTGTTAGTATTTCGGCAGCCACCACATTAGCTGTGATCATAAATTCTTCTATTACGCGGTGACTATCGTGACGACGGCGCACCGCAATTTCCTGGATGGCTCCTTTGTCATCGAACAGAATTCGTCGTTCGGGTAAGTCGAAGTCAAGAGTGTTTCTTCTGGAACGTGCGTTCTTGAGTGAAGCATATGCTCCATAAAGGGCTTCTATGTATTTTCGTAGTGGTCGAGTGGTTTTATTCGTTGTCCCCTCATGAGCGGCTTGTACTTCCGTATAAGTTAAGCGTCCGGCGGATTCCATAAGTGCTCGTTCAAAACGATAATTCAAGACGCTTCCGTCCCCAGAAATCTGTATGTGTGCTGCGAGGCAGGCTCTTGCTTCCTTGGGTTTCAGAGAGCACCATTCATTTGAGAGGGATTCGGGTAGCATCGGCACAACTAAACGTGGCAGGTAGACAGAATTGCCTCGACGTCGTGCTTC
>CAZSYW010000060.1:0-11602 GCA_964611315.1 uncultured Rhodospirillaceae bacterium | reverse complement strand
TGAGCCAGCTCCCATGTCCGCATCGCAGTGGGGTGGGTAACCCCTGCCACGTGCGCAGTTAGCACACAATTGGAAAGTCCAAGTAGAGGGTTATCTGGGCTAATGGGCTCCGTTTCGAACACATCCACGCCCGCTTGAGCTATACGTCCAGCCTTTAGGGCGTCCGCCAGAGCCTTTTCATCTACTATGCCGCCTCTGGCACAACACACCAAAATTGCTTCGGGACGCATGAGTGCAATAGCCTCAGCATCAATCATGTTACGACTAGTTTCATTCAAATCTGCACAAACGCAAACGATGTCAGCTGTCTCCAAAAGAAACTCGGGCGAAACCGACTTTGCTTCAATGAGGTTGGCTACCTCCTCGTTAACTTTCCTAACATCGTTATAAATAATATCCATCTCAAAAGCGCGCGCGCGCTTCGCGAGACTGGACCCTGTATTCCCAAACCCAAATATCCCGAGAGTGCAACCCTTTAACTCGAATGTGTCCCGCGTCAGGGATCGCGCAGAACTCCAGTCTACTTTTTGTGTATAGTCAAAAGCCTCCGGCAACCTCTTCGCCAATGATAGAATCATTGCCATATTGTGTTCCGCTACAGCTTCCTTGTTAACACCTTCAATATTGCAGGCAGGAATCTGCCGGCTCGCAGTCGCAGCCAAGTCGATGGTCTCATAGCCAACCCCAAGACGTTGCACAATCTTTAACTTTTCCGAGACGGATAAGATTTGTTCGTTGACCGGTTCCATACTAATGATAAAGGCATCAACATTTCGGACCTTTTCTAGGTCCTTTTCTGCGTACAAGCCGTCGGATTGGGCATAGATCTGTACATAATTTTCCACGTCTTTTGGAATAATTTCCTCAAGATCAGGCCGGACCCGAATCAAATACCCAATATTCATGATGACCACTCCCCGCAAATCTACCTATGCGTCTTTAGTATTGTGTTGGCCTTACCACGGCCTTGAGGGGACTTCGATCCCCATGCTCTACCCACAGAGAAACGACACGACACGTTATTCCCCCAACCCACAAAAGCCAAATGTAATAGATCTTTGCGCCTAGCCCAGAAACCATGAGAATCGCAAATAAGACATAAAAGCACCAACCTCGATGCGCCCTTAATGGCGAAAACCGATAAAACCTCCCACGAAATAAGGAACTTAATAAATATCAAGATTCCCCTGAAAAGTAGAGGGGGCGCTGCCCGAAAATGGTCAGCGCCCCCTCCTATGGAGGTACGTTAGCTTTGCATTGTTAGCTGGTTTCGTAGTCCTTGAGATTCGAAAATGACTTCTGAATGCTATGCCATTAATGCATGGTTCACTACTTGATTCAGCCGCCCCGGAGCTCCAGGCTTCCCCCCCCACTTAACTTGATGGCTCCGCACCACCTCAATATCCCTGCGGGGCAGCCTACAATTTCTGCTTTTAATCAAAGGGGTCCCAACAAATTCCCCAAACCCGCCTGCAAACTGGACTAGGTCCCAAATTTTTGGGAACTTATCAATTAGGTTTGATGAAGCAACAAATTCAGCATTAGTCCCCGCCCGATTACTAAGCCTATCGCTACGGAACAGCGCGAAGGGGTGGATCGAACATTCGCAAAACCGAATCAAGGCGCCGTGAACGCTTTAGGATTGTACCACCAGCCATGACCAAAAAGGCGCTCTGGCGGCGGCTGTTCGGGTTAATTTTGTGTATCTCATATAAAGGCGCATCGTGAGCGCGCCGGTAGACACAAAATACAGCTGCTTCCTCGTTATTGTCGATACTGTAGTCAAGCCACTCGCCACATTCCACATGGCGGCTGAAAAGGCGCAGCAAAAGCTGAAGCTCGCCACGCCCAAAATAGACGACGCGACTTAATCGGCGGCATTCCGCCAGTACAATCACCTCACCCATTCACATTTTCTCGCATGGTCCCCACCCGCGACGTCCGCCTAACCTTGCAATAACTCACATATGTTAGCGTCCTACAAAAAAAGGTCAACGAAACCTATATGGCCATAAGGCACAGGCGGAAGTTACGTAGGTTTGCTATGGCGGGTCTGCGGGGTTATGTTAACCGCCGTTTTAGGCGGGATTTGGAGTGAATCGCGTGGGCGACATCTTTAATGAGGTGGACGAAGACGTCCGCCGTGATCAAATAATTCGGCTTTGGCAACGGTATGGGCGGTTTTTCTTAGCGCTGCTGGCGGCGATAGTGCTGGGGACAGGTGCCAACGCAACCTGGAAGCACCTTCAGACGAAGCGTATGATGGCAGAGGGGGAAGAATTTTCGGCTGCCATGAGCCTCGTACAAAGTGGGCAGTACGAGCAAGCCAACTTGCGCTTCTCGCAACAAATAGCTAATTCAGGCGGCGGATACGCGCAGCTAGCCAAGCTCCAAAAAGCCGCAGCTCTGATCGCCGTAAAAGATCACAATGGCGCTATATCGTTATACGACGATCTTGCTAGCGCACCGACCTCTGATTCGATAATTGCTAGCATAGCTGTGATTTTGTCAGCAATACACAGGATCGACGTTGATCGTGCCGATGAGGCAGCTGACCTACTCGTGGATCTTGCGGAGGGTACAGGGCCATGGCGGCACCTGGCGCGCGAAACACGGGCGCTAGCCCTCCTCAACATTGGTGACGAATTGGGAGCTCGAGAACTACTGGTGTCACTAGTCGATGACCCCACATCGCCTCCGGGTGTTCGGTCACGTGCAACGGAGGTCCTAGGAACACTTCACTCAAACGCCGGTTGAGGCATTTTGTCATGGCACGATGGATTATAGCCGTGGGCCTAGTAAGCATCCTGACTAGCGGATGTGACACCGTCAAAGATATTATTGGCCAAGCTCCTGAACAAGAACGGCTGCCAGGCGAACGAATATCGGTTTTAGCTCTAGAGCACCAACTAGAACCGGATCTGGAAATCATCGATCAACCTGTGCGCCTACCTAGGCCTCGGATTAACGACGAGTGGCCCCAAACTGGAGGTGATGCGACACACGTCATGCAGCATCCGGCTGGCGAGGACGAGTTGGTGCCATTTTGGTCGCATGATATCGGCGCTAAAGAAACAAAAGACAATTTTATTTTGTCTTCCCCCATAATCGTCGACAATGTGATATTCGCACTCGATTCGAAAAATACAGTTTCAGCGACTAGTGTAACCACGAAAGACACAATCTGGCGCTCAGCACTCATTCCAGAAGGGAAAAACGGAGAGGGTGCTCTTGGCGGCGGAATTGCATATGGGGATGACACCGTATATGTGACCACCGCGTATGGCCATGTCGTGGCACTTAATCCTGAAAACGGTGGCATTTTTTGGTGGCAGAGCTTGGGTGTGCCAATCCGGAGCGCACCTACTGTGGTCAAAGGCCGCGTGTTCGTTCTAACAGTCGACAACCAGCTGTATGCCTTAAGTTATCGCGATGGAGCAACAATCTGGAACCATTCAGGCATCAGTGAGTCTGCCGGACTGCTTGGCAGCGCGGCCCCTGCGGTTGCCGGAGATCTGGTAGTTGTCCCGTATTCTTCGGGCGAGCTATTTGCGATGCGAGTTGAAAATGGCCGAGTGGCCTGGAGCGATTCATTAACCTTTCAGGGGAGAGTGGGTGCTAACACCGTACTAAGCGATATCGACGCAAGCCCCGTAATTGAAGGTAATGTGGTGTATTCCGTCAGCTATAGCGGTCGGCTAGTTGCCATAGATATTCGTTCGGGAGCGCGCATTTGGGAACAAGAAATTGCGAGCGCTAACACACCTTGGCTGGCTGGTAATTATTTATACGTGACAACAGTAGACAGCAACATAGTCTGTGTTCGAAGAACTGACGGACGTATCCGCTGGGTTCAGTCCATGCCCGCCTACACGGATCCGGAAGATAAGGACGGACCAATCGTTTGGACCCGGCCAACACTCATCGGCGACCGATTGATCGTTGCGGGCAGCAATGGGGAAGTCCGCGCCGTGTCACCTTACACCGGCCGGACACTCGGCCGTATTACCCTACCAGATGGTGTCAGAGTAGCCCCTATAGCTGCCAATGGAACGCTATATATCCTCACCACAGGCGCCGAGTTAATAGCATTACGCTAACTTGCTCTGTCAGACCAAAAAATGCGCGCAACCGTTACCATTGTTGGACGCCCTAACGTCGGAAAATCAACGCTGTTCAATCGCCTAGTAGGCAAAAGAATAGCTATCGTTGACTCTCGCGCTGGCGTGACCCGGGACCGTCGCGAAGGACTTGTCAATTATGGAAATCTGAATTTTAACTTGGTTGACACGGCGGGTCTGGAAGAATCTAAACCAGCTACATTGGAACGGCGGATGCGTGACCAAACCGAGACAGCTATTCACGATGCGGATCTGGTGTTGGTCGTAATAGATGGCCGAACAGGATTGACTCCGATGGACCGCCACTACAACGATTTAGTACGCAGTAGCGGCAAAAATGCATTGCTCGTGGTTAACAAAGCTGAGGCCTTGGCAGGCGAAGACACTCGACTGGAAGCGTACAGCCTAGGCATCGACGACCCAGTTGCCCTATCTGCAGAGCACGGAGATGGGGTCACAGATTTACTCGATCGTATCTCAGAAATAATCGGCGCCAAAGATGTCACACCAACTACCTCGGGAGAGCCTAACGAAGCCATACACATAGCTGTTGTAGGACGACCGAATACTGGCAAGTCAACTTTATTTAATGCTCTGATTGGCGAAAACCGGGCTTTAACTGGACCGGAACCGGGCGTGACGCACGACTCTATCCATGTCGACTGGCGTTATGGAGGCCGAACCTTGCGGTTGGTAGATACAGCGGGCCTACGCCGACGAGCGCATATCACCGACCAAATCGAAAAACTATCATTTGACGATAGTATGCAAACCATTCGGTTTTCCAATGTTGCAATCCTCATGTTAGATGCTACAGAGCAAATTGCCCGCCAGGATTTAACGATAGCCAAACACGTGGAAACAGAGGGCCGAGCCTTAGTAATTTGCGCAAACAAATGGGATCAGGTTGTCGACCGACGAAAGACTCAGAAGGCATTGACGCATCAAATTCAAACGTCCTTGCCACAGTTACGCGGCGTACCCCTGGTGACCTGCTCGGCCCTCACTGGAATTGGCATCGACCCACTCATGGCGGCGGTGTTTAGCGTCTACAAGGAGTGGATTCGCCACCTTCCCACCGCCGCACTCAACAGGTGGCTAGATGCAGTTACAGCTCACCACCCGCCGCCTTTAGATAAAGGACGACCCGTAAAACTCCGCTACATCACGCAATTTGCAACCCGCCCGCCCCGATTCACTCTATTTGCAAATCGCCCAAGGGGTATCCCGGACTCATACGTACGCTACCTAGTCAACGAACTTCGTAGCGGTTTTAACCTTACCGGCGTCCCAATTCGTCTGCTAACACGAGCAGGAAAAAATCCGTATAAAAAAACTGATTAACCGGACAGCTGCGCTGTGACAACCTCTCCATGATGCCTGCAGCTAACCAAAGATAATTGCACAAATACATCGACCATCGCTTCGGGCCGGATCAAGGACTCCGGATCCTCTCCCGGCATAGCTTTTGCACGCATTTCAGTCCGCACCGCACCTGGGTTAACAATATTCACCCGAAGCGTGGTTTTTTCAGTTTCAGCCGCATATGTTTTAACAAGCATTTCTAAGCCGGCTTTGCTAACGGCGTAGGCACCCCAAAAAGGAACCACTTTATGACCGACTCCTGAAGTCACGAAGACCGCTCTCCCAGCATCGGATGCCCTTAAAAGCGGGTCAAAACTTCGTATAAGCCGCCAGTTAGCAGTCAAATTAACCTCTATCACACGGCTCCAGACACTAGGTACAAAATGTCCGATTGGGCTGAGTAAGCCGAGAATCGCGGCATTACCGACTAGAATATCAAGCCTACCATGCCGTTCGAACAAACTTTCCGCTAACCGGTCGATGCCGGGACCATCTGTCACATCCAAAGGTACGAGCGTTGCAGTTGCACCCATTTCATTAATGGCATCGTCCAGACTTTCAAGATCTTCCCTCGTTCGTGCCAATGCTACTACGTGCGCACCCTCACCCGCAAAGCGCAGTGCGACCGCCCGCCCGATCCCGCGAGACGCGCCCGTAACTAGTGCGATTCTACCTTTCAAGAGCAACTGCGACACTCACGTCGTCTCGTCAAGAAGCGATAGTTGAGCTACATCTTCCCCACCCAACTGATCAGTTAGTTCAATCGGATAATCACCCGTAAAACACGCATCACAAAATTGGGGTCTGTCCGGATTGCGACGCTCATGGCCCATGGCACGATACATCCCGTCCACCGAGATAAAGGCGAGGCTGTCTACCCCAATGTGAGCAGCCATTGCTGAGACATCCATTTGGGAGGCGAGAAGTTGATCCTCGGTTGGAGTATCTACCCCGTAAAAGCAGGGATGAGCTGTCGGCGGACTGGCAATCCGCATATGTACTTCCGTGGCGCCTGCAGCACGAACCAATTCAACGATTTTAGTAGAAGTAGTGCCACGAACGATTGAATCGTCAATTAACACCACTCGTTTACCGGTCAACGTCGCCCGGTTTGCATTGTGTTTTAATCTTACGCCGAGATGACGAATAGAATCAGTTGGCTCAATAAAAGTTCGTCCGACGTAGTGATTACGAATTATCCCCAGTTCAAATGGGATATCCGCTGCTTCCGCAAACCCAATAGCGCCCGGAACACCTGAATCAGGCACCGGCACTACTAAGTCGGCATCAATGCCATGCTCCCTAGCCAACTCAGCACCGATACGTTTCCTTGCACCATAGACGTTAACACCCTCTACAACACTGTCCGGACGTGAAAAATAAATAAATTCAAAAACACAAAATCTTTGCGAAGCACTCTTTTGAAAGGGCTGCAAACTACGTACGCCGCCATCGTCGATAACCACGACTTCACCGGGTTGGACATCACGAACAAATTCCGCGCCAATTATGTCGAGCGCACAACTTTCTGAACACAGGATATGCCCTCCGTCTAGCTCACCCAATATTAGGGGCCTCACCCCATGTGGGTCGCGTGCACCTATTAAGACTTCATGCGTCTGAATGACTAAGGCATAGGCGCCGTTAAGCTGGCTCAATGCATCAATCAACTTATCAATTAATCCTTCCTCCTTCCCAGTGGCTATCAAATGAACAATTACTTCTGTGTCCATAGTAGACTGGAAAATCGAGCCTCGTTGTTCAAGCTCACGCCGCAGCCCCTTCGCATTCGTGATATTACCATTGTGCGCGATAGCAAGGCCGCCATCCGCTATATCGGCAAACAGAGGCTGAACGTTCCGAAGAACGGTTTCACCACTAGTCGAATACCGAACATGCCCAATCGCTACATGACCACTAAGCTGCCCAATTACACTTGCACTGGAAAAATGGTCCCCCACACTGCCAAGGCTGCGGTGGCTACGAAAATGGGTCCCATCAAAACTAACTATCCCCGCGGCCTCCTGACCTCGGTGCTGAAGCGCATGCAACCCAAGCGCCGTGTGAACCGCCGCATCCGGGTGACCATACACACCAAAAACACCACATTCCTCGCGCAGCTTATCGTCGTCGAACGGGTTCGTACCTATCATTTGGCACGTTTGGACCATTTATTGCGGTACTCCTTCGGGGTCAGTTGGCAAGGTATCGATTAAGCGATCCATTTCTTTCACTTGCTGCTCATCATAGCCTGTTTCGCCCTCTAAGCCCTGCGGCTGAACGACTGGAGGGTCAGTCAATCTTTGAAATTGCTCGAGTTGCTCCCGGGTTTCTTCTAGTTCTTTCGCTTGATCCTGCACATTCCGGAAACCCTCGACAGGCAAGTTAAACGTTCCCTCCGGGACCAATGCTACGATTAAGATCGCAGCGTAATCAATCATTGGCAGGCTGCGTGCTTGGAGCACCCAACTGGGTGTACTATCTTCCTCACGCCAAGCAGCCTGACTGGCCACCATATACAACAATGCAAGCACAAAAACACCGCGTGCTACCCCAAATAAAAACCCTAACGAACGATCAAGGCTGTTTAGCGGGCTATCTTTTACCCTCGATACAATAAAATGGATGAGAAACCAAAAAATAACTAGTGTCGAAAGGAATATTGCTGCTCCAGCAATAAAATCGGAAAGCCACGCCAGGTGAATCCATTCGCCGGTATATTGCCGACCTAACGGCAATAACCAAACAGTTGCAAATGCCGCTCCTACCCAACCGCCGATCGCAAGAGTCTCCCGAACAAATCCACGATAAAACGCGAACAAAGCCGACAGCACTACCACCCCTACTACAACAAGATCCGGCAGGTTGCCAATGATCCACCCAATGTCGGCGTTGTTGGCATTCATACCAATAGACCGTTCAGTTGCCTTCCGAAAAACGCTTCACATCCTGTGAAAAAATGCCGGCAAACATAGAAAGCGTGGTAATGGGAAGCATGTCAACGCCCAAGTGGGAAGTACCATCCACTGGCGGCGCTATCGCTTTTGGATAACCCAATTTGATCGCTTCCTTTAAACGCAACTCGGCGCCACTAACTGGACGCACTTCCCCGGTCAGACCAGTCTCTCCAAAAATTATGGTCCTAGCTGGGGTCGGGGTACCCGTAACAGATGACAACAAAGCACCAGCTACCGCTAAATCAGCTGCCGGCTCGGAAATTCGGAGACCACCCGCAACATTGAGGTGGATATCTTTGGCACCAAGTGCCAAACCGCACTGGGAGTCCAGCACGGCCACAATCATCGCTAATCGCGCTCCATCTATCCCTACCACGGCGCGGCGGGGAGCGCCGGCCAACGCAGGCGTAACCAACGCCTCTATTTCAACCAACATAGGTCGCGACCCCTCCAAACCGGCAAAGACGCTCAACCCAGATACAGGTGCACTTCTCCTTCCCAAAAAAAGTGCTGAGGGGTTTTCAACCTCTGATAGCCCGGCCTCAGTCATTTCGAAGACGCCTACCTCATCTGTCGCCCCAAAACGATTCTTCACAGCCCTCAACAACCGAAATTGGTGTCTGTGATCTCCCTCGAAATGAAGCACAACATCAACCATATGCTCCAAAACACGGGGTCCCGCTATCTGCCCTTCCTTGGTAACATGCCCCACCAAAATAAGCGCAACACCTTGAAGCTTAGCATATTGAATCAATTCTTGAGCACTTGCACGAACCTGTGACACGGCGCCTGGCGCTGAGCTAATATGATCCACGTACATTGTTTGTATTGAGTCAATAACCAAAACTTGCGGCGGCTCAGATGAAAGCAGTGTAGCCAGGATATCGTTCACATTGGTACTAGCAGCAAGGTGGACCTGACTTCGGTCTAGACCGAGACGTCGGGCGCGAAGTCGCACCTGGTCTGCCGATTCTTCTCCAGAAACGTAAATGCAGCTATGCGTCGATGCAGCCATCGCACACAACCCCTGCAATACCAGCGTCGACTTGCCTATACCCGGATCACCGCTGATTAAGTTTGCCGAACCAGCAACCAAACCACCGCCCACGACCCGATCAAACTCTCCCAACCCAGTTTTAATTCTCTTGATCGTTCGTTCAGGTGACCCCAACTTTTCCAGGCTTATGCCTCGCCCTTTTGCTTCGCCTAGCCTTTTCAAGGAAGAAACCTGACGCGTCTCCTCGACAATCGTGTTCCAGCCGCCGCAGTCGTCACAGCGTCCACTCCACTTGGCATACACGGCCCCACATTCTTGACAAACATAGTCGTTCGAGGCACGCACCATCTTCACGATCTGACTTCGCAGCTCCGCCCCATCACTCATCCACCTTGTCCAAATAAACGCGCGGAATTCTGCCACTAACACGGGTGAGCAGTTCATAACCGATCGTGCCGGCTTCGAACGCGACATCGTCGAGCGCACGGCGCCCACCAATTAAATTCACTATTGCGCCCGGTCGCGCTAAATTCACGGGGATGGCTGAAACGTCCAGTGTTATTGCATCCATTGATACCCGGCCAATTACGGGAACACAGAACTCGCCTATATAAGCCGTAGCACGTCCGCCCAAAGAGCGCATAAACCCGTCCGCATAACCAACCGGGACAGTCGCAATTCGAGCCGCTTCCTTAACGTGATGCGCGGCACCATAGCCAACAGTCATGGGGCTGTCAACGCAGCGCACCTGCACTATTTTTGCTTTTAAATTAAGGACTTCCGACATGAGATTTGCCTGATTGGGGGTCGGATTGATCCCGTAAAGTGCAGCTCCTGCTCTCGCCAAATCAAAGTGAAAATCCGGTCCTAAGAAAATTCCTGACGAATTAACAAAACTAACGGCAACACCGTTTTTAGAATTCGGCCTAAAAATATCGACAGCACTGTTGAACTGAGCGAGCTGGATCCGATTTAACGGATGCGAGGCTTCTTCAGCACAAGCAAGATGACTCATTAAGAGGGACAAAGATAAGCTTTGGTACCGTCCCGTTAAAAAAGACTGAAGGTCCTCCGTGGAAATGCCAAGTCGGTTCATCCCAGTATCAATATGAAGCGCCGAGCCCACATTATTTATTTTTTGTAATTTTCCGTTTTCACACCATCGCGATATTTGATCCAAACTATTCAATACTGGCCTCAAGCGGTGGCAAAAGAACTCTTTGACTTCATCACCCACGAGCCCATTAAGCACGTATATTGTCGCACTTCTGACTGCCGCCCGAAGTGCTATCCCTTCATCCAAGGTTGCGACGAAATAGGTTTTACAACCAGCCCGTGCCAGTGTGGAGGCAATTTTATTAGCACCCAAACCATAGGCATCGGCCTTCACAACAGCGCCTAATTCAGCGCCCTGGCCCAACCTAGTTTGGAGTTTTTTATAATTATATCTAATTGCAGCAAGATCGACGGTCAGCTCTGCCCCTGCCCGATCAAGACCGAGCATTAGTCCGACGGCTCTGGCAAATGCGATGCCGCAGCATAAGTGTGAAAACGTGTCGTTTCTGGCTCAAATTTTAATCCGACCCGCCCTATGGGACCGTGGCGCTGTTTAGCTACAATAACATCCGCTAAACCAGCTGCACCCTCATAACGTTCTTGCCAACGATTGTAGCGTTCGTTGAACCGGTCGGCACTCTCATCGGCACGCTGTTGAGGCTCACTCCGCTCTAGGTAATACTCCTCACGATAAATAAAAATGACCACATCGCTGTCCTGCTCTATGGTGCCAGATTCTCGCAAATCAGAGAGCTGTGGGCGCTTATCTTCACGAAGCTCTACAGCACGACTCAACTGCGAGAGAGCCAGAACTGGAAGGTCGAGCTCTTTAGCTAACGCTTTGAGGCCTTGGGTGATTTGTGAAATCTCCTGAACCCTGTTCTCGACTTTGTTCGCCGGACGCAAAAGCTGAAGGTAGTCCACTATTAATAATGATAAGCCCTGTGTGCGCTTTAATCGGCGCGCTCGGTTGCGAAGCTGTGATACCGACAGAGCTGGACTGTCATCTATAAACAAAGGCAGGCGACTTAGTTCCTGGCCGGCACGGACCAGACCAACAAATTCATCATCATCCTTAATTTTGCCACGACGAATGTGGTCTGACC
>CAZSYW010000059.1:0-11611 GCA_964611315.1 uncultured Rhodospirillaceae bacterium | reverse complement strand
TATCACTAATTTTCTTTCAATTTATTTAGCACAGATCGCCTTAAGTGAAGAGCACCCGCATCATAGCACTATATAACGTTAACGTCGCTCCCGAAGCAGTCTTACTACACAAGATATCATCTTTACCTTATCGGCACTGACCTACCACTTATGACATAATAGATTAAGATGGTGGCCTTCTGGAAATAATTTTATGCCGACCCGTCACAGTATCGAACGGGTTTCGACGCCTGAACGCCTGATAGATTTACCCATCGATACTGAGGCAACAAAGGTATTTTCGGTCGTTCTCCAGCCAATTCCCTTAAATCGGTGTCATAGAGAGGTCTGAAAGTGATCGTAGGGACCCGTTCCCGGTCAATTCCATACCAAACTACCAACCCTGAGACCAGCTGACACAGGCCCATCGGACACCAGACTTCAATACCTCACCTAATAGAATATGCTCGACGTCGCACGGGCCGCCACTTGCCCAAACAAAGGTAGTGTGCTCGACTGAAAGCTCTTGGTTTTGGTGAACATAGCAGAGGAAGTTGTCATCGACGACTTAGAAGACCAAATTTTCCGAATCGACGACATTTACGTGCCAATTAAACGGCGCCGCACAGTCAAACCGGCAACCGTCCATTCAATCGCTGAGAGCATGCTTGAAGAGGGTCAACGAACGCCGATTCTAGTCCGAAAAGACCGGGAACGAGTCGTGTTAGTAGAAGGATTGCAACGGTTGGAGGCGTGCCGGTTACTGGGTGACGAGACGATCGTTGGACTGATCGTCCAAGCGCGACGCAAATAGCCTACCCTCTAAGCGGGCTGCTACGACGAAAAGTTTCGGTTATCCGAAAAACTAGTGTGAGAAAGGCCGGCAAGAAGACAATGGTGACAAACGTGGCAAACAAGAGGCCAAAAAGGACGATTGCGCCAACCCCCCGATATAGTTCAGTACCGGCTCCTGGAATAACCACTAGCGGCAGAATTCCAAAAATTGTAGTAGCCGTTGACATCATCATGGGCCGTAACCGGACAGACAGGGCCTGCTTCACGGCGAACTCCGGCCTCATTCCTTCTTCCCTAATGTTGTAAATAGTCTGGTCAACAATCAGGATAGGGTTGTTGACCACCGTCCCCAACAAAATCACAAATCCAAGCATGGTGATCATATCGAAGGGCTGATGGGTAAAAGCAACACCTAACAGATCGAAAAACGCTCCAGACCCATTCAGAAGCCACAAACCGACTATCCCGCCGGCAAGACCAAGGGGAACCGACGTCATAATTATAAATGGAAAGCCCCAATGACTAAATATCGCCACTAATACTAGATACGACAACAGAAGAGCCACAAGGAAGTTACCGAACAACGCCTTTCGGGTAGTTTCCAACTGGTCGCTAGCGCCAGAAATGTCCAGACTTACCCCAGCCGGCACCTGCCCGGTACTTCGCAAATAGGCCACAACATCCTTCCTAACAATGTCCACGGCCGTCTCCAGGGCCACTGTACGGGGTGGAATGATATTGAGAGTAACGGTGCGTCGACCGTCTAGCCGACGAAGCGTGTCTGTATCGACTCGTTCAACAAGGTCGGTAACGGCGCTCACCGGCACTATACCCTCCTCCGGTGTGTAGAGCGGTAGACTGGGCAAACTTCCTAAGGCCGTGTTACTACCTTCGGTACCGTACAAAAAGATATCTACCCTATCCCCGTCTAAGAGAAATTCTCCTACGTAAGCTCCGTCGGTTAATGCAGCCACGGCAAAACCCAAATCCTCAGCTGTAAGCCCTAACTCTGCTGCCCTTATCCAGTTAGGCCGTAATTCGATCATCGGTTGAGCAAGCACCAGCGATGCTGGTTCCGAACCAATTTCCGGCTCATCAAATACTTCGCCCGCTCGCCCATATGCCGCATTCGCCACGTCATAGATTTCTTCGAGATTTGCCCCACCAATGTCCAGATTAACGCTCCGAGAGCCTCCGTCGTTACTAGAAATAATTGATCCTCGCGATGAAAAACCTCGCATCCCGGGAAACTCTTGGAAACGAGCGTTCAACGTCTTCATCAGATCGTTGATATGCGAAGGCTCAGTAGTCTCAGCAATCATAAATACTGTTTTTGGGTTCACAAAAGTAACTATCCAGCTCATCGCTGGCACATCGGAGTTTCCAACGGCGTAAAGGTCAGGATCCAGCCCAACATAAGGCACGAAATCTTCGTGGAGCTCCTCAGCTATATCCGACATTTCAGAGAGGTTGTACCCGGCTGGAGCGATCATCAAAGAAAACGTTTTGGCCTCCTCTCCCTCTGGAAGATACTCGGCAGGCGGCGTTAAGAAAGCAATAAGTAATACTGCACCCGTCAAAATCCCGCCTGCCGTTATTACCGCACGGGCCCGGCTGCGCACTAGCCACCCTACGACACCAACCACAACCACTCTGAAACCAACCCCTAGCCTTTCCAACACACCACCCTGGCTATCATCTCGCGAGAGACGCACCCTCGCTGATGCAGCCGGAACTACCGCGATTGAAACCAACATCGAGGCCACAATGGACGCTGATATGGCTATTGCGATATCAGAAAAAAGTTGCCCGGCCTCCTCTTCAATAAAAAGGATAGGGGCAAACACCAGTACAGTCGTCAGTGTAGACGCAAGTACTGCACGCCACACCTGCCGCACGCCTGCCGACGCAGCCGCAAATTTATCCAGGCCTTTCTTCCGGAATCGCTCGATACTTTCTAAAACTACAATCGAATTATCTAGTGTCATTCCTATCGCAAAGGCGATGCCGGCAAGTGAAATAACATTGACCGTCCGACCAGCAGCAAAGAGCCCTATAAACGCGGCTATTGTGCACACCGGAATACCTATGACACCAACCATGGTCGCCGGTACGGACCGAAGGAATAACCACATAACGATGGTCGCCAACACAGAACCAATAATGAGGTTACGCCAAACATTAGAGATAGAAGCTTTCACGTACCGAACGTCATCCGTAATTGGTGTCATCACCAAGTTTGCAGGTGCCAAGACTTCACGATTTATCTGATCGACCACGGGCATCATTGCCTTTTTTATGGCAATGACATTCGAGCCCACCTCCTTGCGCAAGAACATGTTGATGGTTGGATGTCCATCAACAAATGCCTCACTTCGTACCTCAAAATGCTCCAATGAAATAGTTGCGACATCGCCCAGACGAATGATGGAGTCACCGCGTCTCGCGATTATCATCGACTGAAACTCGTCGACGCTGTCAAAGCGCCCGATAGTCCGAAGCAAGTAACGGCGCTTGCCTGAATCTAAATCTCCCGCAGAAAAATCTCTGTTACGGTCCCGTATGGTCTCTCGCAAATCAGCAACTGTAATCCCGGCAGCTGCCAATTTATTTGGATTTAGCCGAATCTGTACCTGGCGATCGGCGCCACCCACCACAGCGACCTGAGACACGCCGTGCACACGCTCCATACGGGGCCGGACATTGTCATCAATAAAGTCCCGCATGCGTAACATATCGAGCTCGACCGGCTGATCAGAAATCGGTTGTATTCGAAAAAACATGAAGAAGTTGGAAGAAAAAGAAGTGGCGTACAAACGCGGCTCATCGACATTCTCAGGATAAGAAGGGACCTGAGAGAGAGCGTTATTAACCTTGATTAGAGCCTCAGTGATATCAGTTCCGAACGGGAAATCTAGCTCTATCGTTGCCTCACCCATGCTTGCTGTTGAGATGATCCGTTGCAAACCCGACAAGGTCCGCAGGTAATCCTCTTGCTGGATTAGAATTTCTTTTTCTACGTCCTGCGGTGTCGCCCCTGGCCAAGTGGTTTCGACGGTAATTGTGCGGACTTCAAGATCCGGTATCATTCCCACTGGCAGCCTTAGTGCGCACATGATCCCGATCACACACAGCGTGAGCACCACCACCGCTACTTGAGTGGCATTTTTTATAGCCCCATCAAACATATCAGCGATTCACTTCTGCCGCTCCATTGCGATCAGGCAGGCGCTCTACCAGGCGCACCCTGGCAGCTTCCTCCAAGGTCTCATTGCCTCGCACAACAACCGGGGAAGCATGGTCTATCCCCTGTATCACCTTAACATTTTCACCAAAAGAGACCCCCAGTACCACTTGTCTCTCATACGCATGGAGGCCATCCCCCGTATCCTCAACCACCCACACGCTAGCACTGCCATCGGGGTAAAGCACAACAGCGTCGCGAGGAATTTCGACCACTCCTTTTCCATTCGAAACACTGAAACTTGCTTCAGCAGACATACCCACAATAATCTCGTGGGACGGATCATCCAATAATAGCCTAACCAAAAAAGTGCGCGCATCTGGGTCACTAGCTGGGACTATCGCCAAAACCTGCGCGGTGAACAGTTCCTTGGGAAGAGCATCAACACGAACGAGTGCCGAGTTTTCATTACTTATCACTGGGTAATAATCTTGTGGAACCTGGATATCCAAACGGATCTGATTAACACCCAAAAATTGGAGCACTGGACGTGCTGCCTCCGCCCATTCGCCAACCTCCGTTAACTTCTTAACCACAACACCATCAAATGGAGCCCGAATGGTATGCCTATCCACCAGCTCCTTCTGAAACTGAAGCTCGACCTCTAATCTAGCCATAATGGCTGTTTCAATATTTTCTTGAGCCACCCGCGACCTCAGTGTGGATTGAGAAATATTTTGACCCAACCGTTCGGCTTCTTCACGCAAGCGCGAAGCATTGGCCAGCCTAGCATGTGCTTCATCCAAGCGGGCCTGAGCCATATTTAGTTCCAGCTTCGCAAGAGTTGCATCTAGTGCGACCAATCCGTCACCGCGCCTAGCCCTATAGCCTTCATCAACTTCCGCGGAGATAACCAGTCCATCCACGTGAGGTGACAATTCCGAGAGACGTTGTGGAGTTACTGTGCCGCTAAATCGAAGTGGCGATAGGCTTTCCGCAACCGCCGGGGTAACCACTACAACGGGTACCATATCCTGACTGTACGCCGACAGCGGCACAAAGAACATGGTGGTAAAACATGCAAGCACCCTAGCCAAAATTAACACCAACGCTCTCCTTAACTGTAGTCTTCGCTTTGCCCACTACCATGTTACCCGCGAATGTCAACTAAAGTCACCGTAATGACCGGTCTCAGCATCAGGGCAATAAATTTGGACAATCAACGGCAACAACCCCAACAAAAGTGTATTGTCTGCTGATGAGCAATGTAGCAGCATGTAGTAGAAGTTTCAGCCGACTCTACATCTTGTCATGGTTTTGTTTTAGAATGCCATCGGAGGCAAGATCGCCATGGCGAAGAAAAATTCAGGCAGAGATGACCTTCCGGGCACCGGCATGAAACCGGGCGATCGGCTGCCCTATTCTGGCATTGACAAACGCAAACCGCTGTTACTTCCGGGCAATGCACGAATGATTGTTTGGCCAGTACTAGCACTGGAAGTCTGGGACATCACGCGACCAATGGCCCGAATGGTCCTACCTCCACCGCAGGGTGTTCCTTTGATTCCCGACGCTCCCAACTGGAGCTGGCACGAATACGGTATGCGTGTGGGATTTTGGCGCATCAAACGCATGCTCAACATGCTCGGTATTCGTCCCACCGTGACATTGAATGCGCGCACATGCCTGGAATATCCTCATGTGGCAAAAGCCTGTCTAGATAACGGGTGGGAATTAAATGCACATGCCTATGAACAGATCCCGATGCACAAGCTCGAAGATGAAAGTGCATCGATAAAAAAAACCATAAAAGTTATTCAAAGTTTCTCGGGTAAAATGCCTCGGGGCTGGTTCGGCCCAGGTTTGACGCAAACCTATGATACTATTGATTACCTGGCGGATGCCGGGATCCAGTACATTGGAGACTGGGTGCTTGACGATCAACCAGTGTGGGTGAAGACGACAAACAACCCCATTGTAGCTTTGCCCTATAATTACGAAGTACACGACATAGTTTTGATGGCAATTCAACACCATTCCTCGGAGGTTTTCCTCCAACGAGCACTTGATTATTTTGAGACGATCTACTCTGAGAGCCACGAAACGACCAGGGTCATGGCAATCGCCATGCACCCTTACCTCTCTGGGGCACCCCACCGGATAAAATATGTGCGCCAAACCTTCGAACATATTCTTTCTCAACCCGGTGTTGTTTGCTGGGACGGTGAGCAAATTCTTGACTGGTTCGTGAAACAGCAGCCGGCCCCGAAATCCATGCTTCCGCCCAAAAGAAAAGAGAAAAGAGGTAACTATGTCCGGCGATAACCTGACTAATAGCATCGGCGACCAACAGGGGATTGAGTTCTTTGATGACGGCGAACGACGCCCCCAACGGCCAGCACCGACACGCTCAGTCAAAGAAACAGCCCGGGAAACACCTGTTTTCGCGGAAGTCGATGTGCTCGTGGTAGGCGGTGGACCTTCAGGGACAGCGGCAGCACTTGCGGCCAGCCGCGTTGGTGCGCAAGTAATGTTGTTAGAACGCTACAACCATCTTGGAGGTCTTTCCACTGGTGGCCTGGTAATCTGGATCGACCGTATGACTGACTGGGAGGGCAAGCAGGTTATAAACGGTCTTGCGCACGACTTCATGGATCGACTACCAAGTGACGCCATACTGGGTCCACCACGAACCGACTGGGGTTCTCGAGATTCTACAACAGCGGCATATTGGGCCCAACGCACTGCTGCCTATCACGGAATCGTCACGTGGTCTCCTACCATCGATCCCGAAGCCTTGAAAACCCTATCATTAACTATGATTGAAGAGCAGAACGTTGACCTTTTGCTGCACACTTGGGCCACCGAGCCCATTGTCGAAGATGGGGTAATGCGGGGCGCGATATTTGAGAGCAAAGCCGGGCGACAGGCCATCCTTGCCAAAGTCATCGTTGACACCACCGGGGACGCAGATTTATTCGCCCGAGCTGGTGTTCCATTGGAAGAGGATACTGATGATGGGGACATCCACCACTGCATAAACACTGCATTTTTATTCGGTGGTGTAGACCTTAATCTCTGGCTAGCCTTTCGCGCAGAAGATCCAAAGGGGTTCAAGGCATTCATGGCGCGCGGGCGGGAATCAGTTGGCTCCTTCGAAAAGCCCTTCGTCGGGTGGCGAGATGACGTTGTGCTTTTCATGGGACCCAGATTATCGGGTTATTCCGCAACCAACGTGGACGATCTCACCGAAGTCGAAATGCGCTCGCGCCGGCTGACCACTGCACACCTTAATTTTTATCGAACACATGCGCCTGGTTTTAGTCATGCATATTTAATGCTCGGGGCACCCCAGATAGGTGTTCGGCATAGCCGACGACTCGTCGGAACAGCTAAAGTCACGAGAAAACAGTGGGATGAGGGTACCATATGGAGTGATGAAATTGGTGTCTCAACCTCATTAGCGCCCAAGTTCCCGAACATATCGGTCCCTTACGGAGCGCTTCTTCCACAAGGAATAGACGGTGTTCTCGGGGCCGGCCGCCATATCTCCTGCGATCCGAGCTCTCATTCTTTCCTTCGCGAAATTCCTCAATGCTGGCTGAGCGGCCAGGCCGCTGGCGTAGCAGCCGCTTTGGCGGTGAATGAAGGACTTCCCCCACGCCAACTCGACGTTCGTATGATCCAACGCGAACTCTTGCGCCAAGGCGCATATCTGTCACCATCGGTAGAAGCAATGGCAGAGACATCTAAGGCAGCGGAGTGAGAAAGGCCTGGACCCTAGTAACAGGGATACTGCATGACTATAGACAGACCTATCTCCATCTGAAAATCTTTTTCGGACAGACACGTAGTGACGGTACGCTGTTAATTTTCTAAGATGCAGGCCTTGAAGCGTTACAAACTATGCTTGTGCGAAATTTAGGATCCATCAAACATGCTTGCCACCCAACTCTCTGTGGATGACCTTGCCGCTCAAATATCTGACGGAGCAAAGCTGGCATTACCCCCAGACTATTCTTATTGCTCACTGGCTGGCACCCGCGGCCTTATCCGGCGTCAAGCAAAAAAACTGCACCTTGTCGGCGTGCCATCCATTGGCTTTCAAGGCGACATGTTAATAGGCGCAGACTGTGTCGACACAGTCGAAACCGCCGCGGTAACTCTATCTGAATATGGACTGGCACCGCAGTTTACAGAGGCAGTAAAAAATGCATCTATCCGGATGATGGATGCTACCTGCCCGGCAATCCACGCTGCGCTGCAGGCATCAGAAAAAGGAATCCCTTTTATTCCATTACGCGGGTTAATCGGCTCTGACATTCTACGACAGCGCACTGATTGGAAAGTCGGTACAAACCCCTTTGCGGAAAATGACCCGATCGTTTACCTACCTGCACTAACCCCGGATGCAACCCTGATGCACGCGCCCCTCGCAGACAAGTTTGGGAATGTCTGGATAGGGGTACGCCGTGAATTGATGCTCATGGCCCATGCCTCAACCGAAACCTTTGCAACAGTCGAACAAATCGTTGATGGGAACCTGATGGACGATGAACGGACTAAAGCAGGCACTATTCCGGGGCTCTATGTAACAGCTATAGCGGAGGCTAAAGAGGGGGCCTGGCCAATCGGTATCCCGGGCGGATATGACGCAGACCACGACCACCTTTCACGGTATGTGAAAATGGCTGCAACAAAGGAAGGCTTCCAGCAATACCTGGACGAATTCGTTTTAGCGACCGCGGCTGCTGCAGCCGCTGAGTAACACATGAGCGATATTCTTCTAGAAGAAATTTTGATTAGCACGATCGCGAGTAATTTGAATGGATTACGTCACATCGCGGTCGGTGCTTCGTCGCCAATACCCGGAGCGGCAGCTCTACTAGCCCGCTCCCGGAGTGACAACACCATACGCGTCTCGCTTTTAGGCAGCGAGGACAATAATTTCTTCACCGACGGTGGCAAAGAGATCTTCGACATTGCGGGAGAAGGGCGGATGGACGCTTTCTTCCTATCTGGCGCGCAAATTGACGGTAAGGCCAATGTTAACCTAGTGTCGGTCGGTGACTACAGACGACCAAAAGCACGCTTCCCTGGCTCATTCGGATCTGGCTACCTATATTACTTGGTACCACGCGTGATTCTCTTCCGTCTTGAACACACGCCACGCACTCTCGTAGACAAAGTTGACTTTATCAGCGCCCCCGGGTTCTCAGACGAAAATGTCTACAGGCCAGGTGGCCCCTATAAATTGATTACGGATCGTTGTCTATTCGGGGTCGACAAAAAACACCAGTGCTTCCGTCTCGAAAGCGTTCATCCTGGCCACACAGTCGAGGAGATTGTTGAGCAAACAGGCTTTACCTTTGACCTACCGGACGGTGATATTCCGTATACGCCGGTCCCCGACGCTGCCACACTCACAACAATTCGTGGCCCGGTCGCCGAGGAGATTGCAGAAATCTACCCCAGTTTTGCGGCACGCATGTTCGGCCACCAGCGTGCCGCCTAGATCGCCGTAGTTTCGTGCCCGGAACATGACGAAACCTGTTCTGACGCACAACACATTAGTGTCAAAACGCTGTTCGTTCTTTTTGTGACTTTACTTGGATCACTATACTTTATGGCTCACACTCGGGATCTACAAAGGATGGTCTCTTTCTACAAGATTGCGGGGCTCGCCGAGTTGATAGACTTTTTTTTACGTTAACTTCGCCATCATGTTTCACTATCCATAAAATGAACACACAACTGGTGGCGGGTTACTAAAACTTTGAGAATTGAGAGGCAACGGTGTCAGGACAGTTAGAAGGAAAAGTAGCAATTATCACGGGTGGAAACAGCGGAATCGGTAAGGCAACATGTCATCGCTTTGCAAAGGAAGGGGCGCGAGTACTACTGTTAGCCAGGAGAGAGAAAGAGAGTGTCGAGGTTCAAAACTCAATTAAAAGAGATGGCGGAGAAGCCACTTTCATCCATTGTGATGTGGGCGACGTGGAATCGGTAGAAACGGCAGTAACTGGAGCCGCCGCGACCTACGGAGCGATTGACATTTTATTTAATAATGCCGGCGGTGGCGGAGGTGGCAATTTCCCAAATTCTTCGACCGAAGAATGGAATAATGTCATCAACGTCAACCTGAACGGTACATTTTATGTTTCTCGTGCCGTCTGGCCACATCTTATCACAGCTGGCGGCGGAGCTGTGGTGAACATGTCATCGCTTGCGGCGCAAAGAGGTTTTAGCCCTCGCATGTATGATGAGTTCGGAGCAACTGCGCCATCTTACTACGCCGCAAAAGCCGGAATTGATGCTCTCACAAGATACATGGCAGGAGTTGGTGGCAACCACAACATCAGGGTGAACTGCATCCGCCCAGGCCAAATCATGACACCGGGGGCAACACGTGGAACGCTAGACGATGAAGATGGAGGCCACCACGTGTTCGAAAAAATGTTTGATATGGCTCAAATTGTTCCTGGCCCGGGATACCCAGAGGATGTGGCAAACCTCGTTCTATTCCTGGTATCTGATCAGTCCCGTTTTATCACGGGGGAAATTGTGAACGTCGATGGAGGCGTCGCTGCAAAAATCTGAAGCTTAACTTTGGACCTGGAAGGAACCACTTCACAACAGCCTGTTAAAGTGGCCTCTCCACGGGTGGGAGAAACTTTTTGCTGTAAACGTTTTAACAAAAACCAAAATGCACTCAAATGAAAGGTCAAAGAGCGAATAATTGACCTAGTCACTAATCCGCGATATGACCGCAACAGCCGCCAATAGAGGCTGCTTCTATTGAGGACGAGAACCCTTTAAAATTGTACGCAGATGGACACGAGGTTCCCCAACCGGAAAATCAACGTTGACCGAATGAACGAGACAGCGGTTATCCCATAAAACGATATCGCCGACAGTCCAATCGTGGTCATAGCGGTACTGATTTTGCGTCATGTGATCATACACAAAGTCAAGAATCTCATCGCTTTCTGCCCGTGGCATCCCAACCACACGATCGGTCCGGTTACCATTGAAGAAAAGTGCCTTTTCCCCTGTCTCGTCGTGCGTGCGGACTAAAGGATGAACCACGTCCGGTGTTTCAGCGATTTCTTCAGCCGTGCGCGTGCGCGCACGCGCAGGTGCTCGCATCGTATCGTAGCTATGGACAGCCATTAACCCTTTTAAACGCTGCTTTGTTGAGTCGGGCAGATCCTCATAAGCTTTTCGGGTATTGCAAAATCGAGTTTGTCCAGCCTGCGACGGAATCTCATGGGCGTGCAGAAGAGTAGCCTTGGGCGGATATTCCTTAAACGAGTGATCCGTGTGCCAACCAGAACCACGGTGTAATTTCAGATCTTTAGGTTTCGCGTCTTGCGTTTTGTAGGTACTTTCTAGACGGGAGATTTCTGGGATCTCGCCAACCCATTGCTCCCGAGTAGTTTCCGAGAAAGGGGTACCAAAATAGTTGGCCACCTGAAAAAACTCCTTCGCTGACAACGGATCACCCCGCAGACATAGCAGATGGTGCTTGAGGAAAGCGTTTTGTAATTCATTTACGTCGTCGGTTCTCAAAGGTTTCGTGAAATCTACCCCGACCACTTCAGCACCAAGGGCATCACTCAATGGATGGAATTCAAAGGTCATAGCGCATAT